>JAUPUU010000496.1 GCA_030917395.1 Cyanobacteriota bacterium erpe_2018_sw_21hr_WHONDRS-SW48-000092_B_bin.40 | reverse complement strand
TTCGCTCAAATAGCCATTTCCATCAGTATCCTTCTTTTGAAACTTGTCTGTTGCAGTCTTTACTATTCCCTGCACATACTCAGATCTCAATACATCGCTCGCGGTTGGCTGGAAGCATTCCGTTTTATTTTCAATCTTTTCAAATAGAGGTTTGATGTATTGCTCCAGAGAATGACTATCTGGTGAATCTGGTGAAGTCTTGCGCAATATAGGCACGGTGTATTTCTCCGGGGGATAACTATCTCAAGACAAAGACGAACCAGCCATTGGCTCTAGGGCGGAAGGCTAAGCAGAAATTGGTCAATCTCAGTTAACTGAAATTAGTATGATCACAGTTTGTGGTGAATTTGTGGCAATACAGGCAAATGCTTGAGAAAAAAGACTAGGGCAACATTCCCAAACGACTTAAGACAATCGAGGAAAGCATAGGTCCAAATGCAGCATGAAAGGGGGTATCCTTTAGCAGGAGGGAATCTATGCCGCTTCAGCGAAAACGTACCAAACTGCTATCACTCTCACTGCTTCTGGCAATTACCGCTTCTGCTGTTAAGACTCCAGTTTGGGCTGCTCCCCAGTCTAGTAAGGGCCCTAAAAAGCCAATAGCGGCAAGCTCAGTAAAGGCCTATTCAAGCAAGCGTTTTGAACGCTTTAGAAATGAAAGCGATAGATGGGTCGTGCTGCAAGACCCTGCGGTTAAAGCTAGTGTTCATGCCTTGATGGGCAATCTTGATGAACAGTATTGGGGCCGTACCCAACTTCTGGATGACAGTTGTTCTCGTGGTGATGACTTACTAATTGCCGGTGATGTGCGCGGCTTGGCTGGTTCGATGGCGTCACTCTTTTATCTAAATTACTCTACCGGCAAGCTCTGTGTCGGCTATGTTGATGACAGCAAGATTCACCTCTTCGGTGTCAAAGACAAAGCTGATGTGCCGCAAGCATTGAATGAATATGTCAATAAATCGCTGCTGGGAAAAACTATTGTTTTCGATGTCGCTGATTGGAAGCCAGCAAAGAACACCACTGCTAGAAAACACGCGCCACTTGACCTAGCCAAGCTGACTGGAACATATGAGCGAAAGGGCAATAGATTTATCCAGGCGACTATGCTTATTGAGCAATTGCCAGGAAACAAAATCAAATTTCAAATATATGCCAACAATGGCGGAAACAGCGGTCAAGCTGCTGGTACCATAAAACTTGTCGATGGCTGCGGCCGCTTCAAAGAGGCCGATAGTGAGATAGTGCTGAAGTTCAGTGGTGGCAAAGTTGTAGTGTCAGGAAACGACTCGTGTTTTTGCGGAAATGCCGTCACCTTGCTTGGTACTTACGCCAAGACTAGCGATCATTCCCCGAGGTTCGATAATGACTAAACATGTTACTGACTTGATTGCAGCGCTTGATCTCAAACCTCATCCCGAAGGTGGTTATTACCGCGAGACTTACCGCTCTGAGAAGGTGGCAGGAGAGCCGCCGCGTGCTCTTTCTACTGCTATTTATTATTTGCTTGTGGCCGATACTTTTTCTGAATTGCATAGGCTGACAGCTGATGAAATATTCCACTTCTATCTTGGCGATACTGTGGAAATGTTGCAGCTCTTTGAAGATGGTCAGGCAAAATTAGTAAAATTAGGGCAGAATCTGTCTGCTGGCGAACAGTTGCAAGTGCTCTTGCCTGCTGGTGTTTGGTTTGGCTCGCGCTTAGTTGCTGGTGGCACTTACGCCTTGATGGGCACCACTGTGGCTCCCGGCTTTGATTTTGCCGATTTTGAGCGGGGCAGCAGGGCCGCACTGCTGTCGAAGTACAGTAAGACGGCGGCGTTACCAGGCATAACCGAGATGATCACAGAGTTGACCAGGGGATAGAAAATTGAACGATAAAATTGCACAATTCGTGCAAGAGCGCCTGTCAAGCTTAGCTGACCCTGCAAAGGCTGTGGAAATGGCTGCTTATATGAAAACAGACATGCCTTTTTATGGTGTGCAAAAGCCTGATCGCTTGCCGATCATTCAAGATTTAAAACGCGATTTTAAACCAACTTCATTGGCTGAATATCACGAAAACATTCTCAGTTTATGGCAGCAACCAAAGCGCGAAGAGAAATATTTGGCTATAAATTATGCCGAATTATTCCCTCAATTCATTACCATTGATTCCCTTCCACTTTATGAGCAAATGGTGCGAGAAGGCGCCTGGTGGGATTATACAGATTCAATTGCTAGCCACTTAACTGGACCAGTTTTGTTAGCAAATGAGAGTGAAGTCAGGCCGATTGTCGATCGCTATGTTGATGACGCCGATTTTTGGATTCGCAGAACGGCTCTGCTAAGCCATCTTGGTCATAAGAAGAATACTTCCTTCAAGCATCTCTTTATTTACTGTCGTAAACTAGCTCCAGAGAAGGAGTTTTTTATTCGAAAGGCCATTGGCTGGGCCTTGCGCGAATACAGCAAGAGTGAACCCAATAGAGTGAAACAATTTTTGGCTGAGAACAAAGGCAAACTCTCCGCTTTGAGCTATAACGAAGGGGCAAAACACTTGATTAAAGTTGGGGCAATGAAGGGCTGACACCGGATGAAAAAATTGCACCGAGCAAGGACGATTTTTTGCTTACCTTCGCTAGTTGCAGCGGTTTGTTTTCTTGTGCCTATAAGTCTCGCTCTTCTGATTCTGCAACCTTCGACTGCTGTCTTTTCTAGCGTGATCTTGCCTGCTGCGGCTCGCTCAAAAGCAAAGCCCGAAATCGTTGATCGTGTCGATGAAAAAGATCAAGCTAAGATCAATGCTAAATTAAAGAACACCAGTGCTGTAGCTCATTACAAGAAGCCAGATGATTATGTCTCTAGTCGCATTTTAATTAAGGCGCCGGTGGAAATTGTTTGGAAAATGGTGCATGAAGAAAGAGAAACTGCACCAAATTTGGTGTATAGCAAGCTGCACAAAGAAGATGCCAATTTGCTAGTGTTTGAGCAGAAGTGGACAATTGTGCCCTTTCTAGCCACTACTACCTGTGTTATCAGTGAGAATGAAATCCCCTACAAGCGTATCGACTACAAAGTTATAAAGTCGAATCAGTTCAAAGTTATGGAAGGTGCCTGGATTTTTACCACGGTTGATAATGGCTCTGCTACTGAGCTTGAGCTCACGACTCATCTGGAGCTGCGCCGCCTGGCCCCGATGAAATTAGTAAATGCCATGGCCAAAAAGAAGATTGCTCAGCGTTTGGCTCACATCAAAGAATTGGCCGAAAAGCCCCATGCCAACTTGGATGTAGATGGTCATGTCTTAGCGCCTTAGTGCTAAGAATCTATGGATTTTCCGAATTATCTTTATTCGAATTCGCCAATTGGTCCAAGGCGCATAGTCAAAAGCTCTACATCTGTTAAAGCGAGATGGGGTCCTTGTCTCACTGCACCAGGAGTGTAGACGATACTACCCTGTTCGTAGATTTTTTGATTGTCGCCTTCGCCTGATTGCAATGTTCCTGAAATGACAAAAGCACTTTCTTCAAGCACATGAGTGTGGGCTGAAATCAACGCGCCTGCTTTCATGGAAATTTTAGCGAGACTTCCGCCGGCAAACAGTTCGGTGAGGTGGGTAATAGTTACTTCTTCAAATTCTTTGAGGGGCTGGGCTTTAGGTTCGCCCGGCGAAAGTCGACGTTGGCGCAAGTTTAGTTCGGCCAAATTTTGTTCGAGGTCTTGCTTGGCGCAGCCGAAGAGCAAAGTGTCTCGCCATTGGCCTTTCATGTTGATGTGCTTGCGCAAATAGCCTTCAAGCTTCATGCCGGCTTTTTGTAAAACCTTTGCCGAACCAAAATTGAATGGATCACAAGT
>JAUPUU010000495.1 GCA_030917395.1 Cyanobacteriota bacterium erpe_2018_sw_21hr_WHONDRS-SW48-000092_B_bin.40 | reverse complement strand
CACTTACCCCCTTGGCGTAATTTCGCTATCTGACAAGTTTGAGAAGGAGAAATATGTCGCCCAGGTGAAGTTTATCCAGAAACAAGTTCTGGCGATGTTGGATCAGCTGGATAAAAACCCCAGGAAGAAAGTTGTGATCATTCAGGGTGATCACGGCCCGGCTTTGCAAAATGGTAGTGATGGTAATCCTTCACCAGCTTTCCTGCGCGAGCGTATGCGCATATTAAATGCCTACCGACTGCCCGATGCTGATTCAAGCCTTATCTATGATGGAATAACACCGGTAAACTCTTTTCGTGTCATCCTTAACCACTACTTTGACGCTAAACTTCCGCTGCTGGCCGATAAGTGCATCTACTCTCCTAACCCAACTCCTTTGCAGTTCGTTGATGTCACTAAAGAGGTAACCACAGACGTAACTAAAGACTTAGCCAAGGAAACAGCACTCGATACGCCAGCGAAAGTGGCAACGGATACTCATTAATCAGGATCTATTAACTATGTCTTAACCGCTCCTTAGTTGCCCCGGGTATAGGTTGGTATCAGATAAATAGAGAAGAAAGAGAGAAGAGAAAAATGAATCCGTTTGAAATACATGGCCCAGCATATCTGGTGTTTTATTTGATAGTTTGCAGCACTGTTTTTATGGTTGCATATTTCCTGAGAGGGAGCTTTCTAAATCAAGCCGCTGAAGCAAATGATCGCACTCAAAATGTCGAAGCTAAAGATTTAGCTCAGACATTAGAACCATACGAAGCGGCCTACCTTGCCGGTGGGGTTGAGCGAGTTTTCCTCACTGCGTGTGGCAGCCTTGCTCGTCATAACCTCATTGAGATTGACCCTGTCAGTGACAAAGTCAAAATTGTTTTGGCTGATTCTAAAGGTTATGCAGCCTTAGATCGAATTGAAAGGGTATTGATTGGTCGCTGTAGCGCCTCCGGTGCGTCTTTGTCGTCGTGCAAAGCGGCCGTGACCACTGCTACTGCTGATTTAAAGCGCAAGTTAGCAATGACCGGCTTGATAGTTGATTCAAGTCAGAACACCACAGTTCAGATCTTGCCTGGTTTTATCTACTTGTTTGTTGCTCTGCTGTTTGCAGTACCCAAGTTTATAATTGCCAGCCAGACGCACTTGCCCTACAGCTTTTTGGTTTTAGAAATGGCAACTGCTGTGGCCGCTAGTTACTTTCTGTTTCGCGCAGACAATTCAAGAACGGTTAAAGGTGATCGGGTCTTGCGAGCCTTGAGTGATGGCAATTCGGCTTTGATGCTAACCCATGCTACCAATCCATCCAGCCTCTCCCTCAGAGATTGCGCCCTAGCTTATGGAGTATTCGGCGCTCTGGCTTTGGCTGGTGATCCCTTTATGGCTGCTCACGCTGGTTTGCACCGAGCCTATGCCGGTAGTAGCGATTCGGGTGGCTGCGGTAGTAGCTGTGGCAGCAGTTGCGGCGGCGGATGCGGTGGCGGTTGTGGTGGCTAAAATGACTAATGTCACTACCATGACTAAAGAGAACAAGTCGATTCAGACTATTCCACAGCTAGGAATTGGCTTCCGTCCTGAGCTTGCTCGCTTCATTGAACAACAAGAAAATGTTCAGTTTGTCGAAATAATAGCTGAAGATTTTATGCATCTAGAGTGTGTTCCCCAGGCCTTGCGCGATTTGCAAAAGCGTGGTGTGACAATTATTCCCCACAGCCTATCGCTCTCTGTCGGTGGAGCAGAACCAGTTGCAGTAGAACGAATTGAGCATTTGAACAGTCTGGCTCAGTATTTTGACTCACCTTTTGTCAGCGATCATATTGCTTTTGTCCGGGCTGGCAATATTGAAAGCGGTCATCTCTTGCCGGTGCGCCGCACCGAGGCTAATTTAGCGGTAGTCTGCCAGAACGTTCATTCGGTAAAAGCGGGCTTGTCGGTGCCTTTTGTCTTAGAGAATATCGCCACTACTTTTGACTGGCCAGACAATGAAATGGATGAAGCGACTTTCGTTACTGCCGTTTTGGAGCAAACCGATTCGCGCTTATTGTTGGATGTATCAAACCTATTTGCTAATAGCCACAATCTCAAATTTGATGCCATTGGCTATTTGCAGTCTCTTCCCCTCGAGCGCCTCGAGTATGTTCATATGGCCGGGGGGATTTTCAAAAATGGTCTCTATCATGATAGTCACTGTCATTCTCTTAAAGAGCAGTCACTCAAGCTTCTAAGTGCACTAAAAGGCATCTGTTCGGTGCCGCGGGTCATGCTTGAGCGTGACGATAGCTTTCCATCCATGGCTGAGTTAGTTGATGAGTTGGAGGCAATAGCCAATGCCTGAAGAAGAGTTAGCATTTGAAGCTGGTGCTCAGGCAAGCTTGGACAGCAAGCGTCTGGCCATGGCGCAGGAGCAAAAGGAGCTTATCGAGGCCTTGCTCTGTGGCGCTCCACACCCAGCAGGATTTGACTCTGCCCGTTTGCAATCGGCCTCTGAGGCTCTGGTGCGTAAAAGAATTCGCTGTATGCAAAGGGCCCATCCCTTAGTGCAAGAGATTTGCCCACGCGACGACCATTCAATTTTAGAGGCGCTGCACCAATTTATTCGTGAAAACCCGTCAGTGCACCCTCGGGGGCCATACTTCGATGCCCTGGCATTTCTCTCCTATCTTGGTCTGAAAAGTTCCTCCAGGCTGGGCTGGAAACCGAGCCGCCTGGCTGTTTGGAAAGCTGCCTGTAAGGCTTTATGTAAGGCTGGCTTGACCGCAATTGGACAGACTAAATTCGGGAGCCGGTTGAAGCGTTACCTACCAAACTATTAACCAAACTATCTGCGCCAGGTTTATAATCGGCGTAATGCAAATCAAACTGACAAACCAAGGCTTCATACTTGTGCTCATTCCTCTGGCAGTGCAAGTGGCTTTTTTGGTGGCATTTTTTTGCATGTTGCAGCAGGCTGAAAACGAGATTATTCAAGAGCAGCAAGCCCGCGATATGGTGACCAGTCTCAATCATATTGCCAGAACTATCTTGGCATCGAGTGCTGGTGTTACTTTGCAAACTCCCGACGGCGGCACTGTCGGCGATGGTTTTAGGCCTTCTACCCCGGGTGATTCTCTCCCCCGTGAGTTCGCTAAACTAAGACGCTTGTCGGTTGGTCATCCTGAGCAGATAAAGGCGATTGAGCATTTAGAAGTAACATGGCGCGAGAGCTGGCATGCCATGAAGGAGATCAAGAACTATGCTAAGTCTGGTGAAAATTTCACCGTATTAGCCAAGGTGGCGAAGCTGCAAGTGAAGCTGCAGTCTGTGTATCGGGCGATTGAAGCTTGTGCAATTTACTTTGAACAGTTGCAGGCACAAGGGCCAGTGCTGCAGGCGGAGTTGAGGCAGCAGCAAAAGTTGGCGCTATTAGCCTTTCTTTTGGTTGATGTGGCCATGGCGCTTGGCCTTTGCTTCTACTTTAGTAAGCAGACCGGTGGTCGCTTGAAGACTCTGATGCAGAATGCTCGCAGTCTGGTGATTGGTAAACCAATTGAGGGGCGTTTGACCGGCAACGATGAGTTGGCTGAGTTGCAACGCACCTTGATTCAGATGGCTGCTTCCCTGGCGCAGGCTAGACAAAAAGAACGAGCCATCCTAGACAATGCTGGCGATGTCATTTGCTCTCTCGATGGCAATAGCTCTATCGTTACTACCAATAATGCCGCTCAAAAGCTCTGGGGCTTTGGCGAAGATGATTTGCTCGGGCGTCGTTTAGCGGAATTAATTGACCCAGCAGATTGGGATGTCACTCGCCAAAAATTGGCAGAGATCAAAAAGACAGGTCAGGCTCAAGACATTGAAAATAGAGTGGTGACGGCTTCGGGAGCGGCCCTGGCTATGTTGTGGAATGTCAATTGGTCCGAGTCTGAAAAAAGTTATTTTTGTGTCGCTCACGATATCACCGCAAGACGGCAGTTGGAGCGCCTCAAGCTAGAATTTATGTCAATGATTACCCATGACATTCGCTCGCCGATTAATTCGGTTCAGGCATTTCTATCAATGTTAGCTGAGAAGTTCTATGGTGAATTGAACGAGAAGGGCATGCACCGCCTGAAGTCACTAGAAGAGAGCGTCAACCTTGTCAGTCGGCTGATTTCTGATCTGCTTGATTTAGAGAAAGCTGAATCTGGGATGCTTGTTTTAGAGCCTATTGATGCTGTATCTACTCAAATAATTGCCAGCTCAATTGATGTTGTACGTTCTATGGCAGAGCGAAAACAGGTAGCGGTAAGCCAGAAGGGAACTGCTTTTGATCTGTTTGTTGATCAAAATAGAATGATTCAGGTGCTGGTTAATTTGATTGCCAACGCCATCAAGTTTTCTCCTGCAGGAACGACTGTGTCTGTAGAGTGTCGCCAGGAGGGCAAAGAGGCAATATTTGTTGTGGCGGATCAAGGGCCTGGTATCAGGGCTGAGCATCAAGCCCGTATTTTTGATCGCTTCGAACAAATTGTTGGTCGCGGCAAGACCAGTGCAGGTAGCGGCTTGGGCTTGGCCATTTCTAAAGCAATAGTAGAGCAGCATAATGGACGTATTGCTTTAGAAAGTGATGGTGAGCACGGCAGCACATTTGTTGTGCGTCTGCCAATCGGTGATGTTTGAATGATCTTAAATGTTGCTGCTGGTCAGTTTGTATCCGACGCCATAGATCGTTTGAATTGCTGACTTGTCATCGATATCTATTTTTTTGCGTAAGCGTTTGATCCAGGTGCGCACGGTCTCCGGGCCAGCTTCTGAATCTGATTTCCAAACATGAGCAAGAATGGCATCTTGACTGAATACTCGATCGGGGTGGCGCATGAAGAACTCAAGTAAAGCTAGTTCTTTTGGCAACAGCTCTACTTTCTTTCCTGCCACTTCTGCTACCAAAGATTTTGTATTTAAGCTGAGGTGAGCTACTTTCAAAACTTCTTCTTCAAGCTGCGCTGGCCGCCTTAATAGCGCCCTGATGCGAGCTGATAGTTCGCGCAGATCGCAAGGCTTGGTGAGGTAATCGTCGGCTCCACTGTCAAATCCACTGGTTTTATCGTCGATGCTGCCAAGGCCTGTGAGCATTATCACTGGGCTGACACCGCCATTCTTGCGGTAGCTCTGGCAGACCTCTACCCCGGATAGGCCTGGTAGCTGCCAATCTAAAACTATCAAATCAAAGCGAAATGACTTGGTCATCTCCAGACCCGAATCGCCATCATGGCAGACTTCTACCGTATGATTCTCGCGCCCTAGCCAATCGGTGACAATGGCAGCGAAGGCTTCGTCGTCTTCAACAAGTAGTATTTTGGCCATATCTGTTTATGGACACCCCGAGCAGCGACAAAAGTATAACCGTTTCACAGTGCTGTCACAATTGCTGCTTAGGATGCAAATACGGAGGTTCGGAAACCAAGCACAAACATCTAGCACAAAAGCATACTGTCCAAAAGCACCAAGCACAAAAACACCAAGAAGGCGACCTTTGTTGCCGGTCGAAAGACTATAGGTGTTTGAGTTTTACTATCTTCGGCTTTGCCGATATTTTCTATATTTGGAGGTTCTATGAGCGATCATTTACGACCGTCGTTTCAGGCTGAGAATTTTCGCGGAAATGACTCTAGCCCCATGCGTGATGCGGCTTGCCAGGCATATTCTCCGGAGAATCAAGCAGTTTTTCGAATCGATATTCGCTCAACGCAAGGTACAGAGTCGCTTCCTAGTTTGCAAATAGTATTTGAACAAGACGGCAATAATTCGCGCAATTTTTCTGGACGCGATAGTGGTGCGGGCTCACGGGGCCAGTTTGACGACAGTCGCAGAGATTTTTCGCCGCTTGATCGCAGCCTAAATTCTGATCGCTCTTCGCACTCTGGAGAATCCTCTCACTCAGACCAATTTTCACGCAATCCCTGGCACCACGGTCATGAGCATCACTCCAATGGCCATCACCGTTTGAATGATTCTTCTTCGTTTAATGGCCCGCGGTTTTTAGGTAATGATCGTACGGGTAGTTTTGATTTTGGCCAGTCCTCGCCCTTTAACCGCCGCTTAGGCAACGACAACTCTTTTGTAAGTACCGACTCACCGCCCTGGGAAAACCAAAGTGATTTTAGTCGGGGCTACGGGAGTGGCAACCGAGGCGGGTATAGAGATAGCTCTCGCTATGCCTCCCCGCTCGAATTACTAAATCAATTAGCTGAATATTTCCGCCAGAATGAACTGTCTAATTCGCTGGGCGGCAATGGCTTTACCTCCGGTCCTGGTTCGCAGTTTCGCTTAGTTGATAGTACTTATCGCCCCACTACCCAACTACCGTCCTTGGACGTGCCCAAGCCCCCATCTCCTCTTGACCTCTTGAGTGGCCTGCCAACCCCTCCGGGCTTGCCTAGCCCAGGCGACCTCTTGAGTGGCCTGCCAACCCCTCCGGGCTTGCCTAACCCAGGTGATCTGTTATCTCACTTACCAACCCCTCCTGGTCTACCTTCGCCTAAGAACATCTTTGATAAGTTGCCAAATCCGTTCAAGCTGTTCGGTTAGGTTCAGGTCTGAGGGTCTTAAAGGTGTCCAAAAGCAGATATGCGCCTCTTGGGAAAGTACAAGAGGTGCATATTTGATTGAGTGAACGATTTTCTTGAGCTACTTACTAACTAACTTACTTAGTTATTTTTTGCCGCCAATGTATTTGATGATCATGTCGTGCCACTGCGGCCAATCATGAGCATTTTCGTTATATTCTTCCACTGCGTGCCACACGCCTTTGTCCCACATTAGTTGTGAGAATCGTTTGTTATTGCCGTGAAGAGGGTCTTCAACACCGATTGGAATGATCCAGTCGATTTCGCGAATTTTATGGAGTTTGTCGTGGTCATCTAAGTTTGCGATGTACTCACATGGACTGCCTTCTTTGATAACATCGTCAAAATGGTTGTCGGTCCATTCGTGCACATCGTAAACACCGCTCATGGCGACCACACGCTTGAAGTGTTCAGGAAAGCGCAGAGCTATGCTAGCTGAGTGATATGCGCCAAAACTGGCGCCAGTAGCTATGGCAAAAGGATTGTCATTTTTTGAGAGTGTGAAGGGTAAGACTTCTTGCACAATATAGTTTTGATATTGTAAGTGTCTATGGGCGCGATCTGTCGGGTGGGCGTTTTTGTTGAACCAACTTTCGGGGTCAACACTATCGACGCAGAAGACTTGAATCCAGCCTTCGGAGATGTGATGGCCGAGGGTATTGATCAAACCCCGGTTTTCCCAGTCGTAAAAGCGCCCTTGTGAAGTTGGAAAGACAATGACGCGAGCGCCACTGTGTCCGAACTGAAGAAGCTCCATCTCGCGACCGAGAGCTGGGCTATGCCATTTATGATATTCCCGCAACATTTGCCTTGATTGCCTTTAGCCAGTATTGATGCCGAGAAATTGTATCATGGTGGCGCGAACGTCAAGGGTAACCGGTCGGTTACTAGTCTCGTAAGTAACTAAATCGCTATACTTGTTAACGCAAATTGTTCATCCTTGTCATTATTGGAGCCATGCTCCTGGCAAGTTTCTCCAGTGAAGTGATTAACCTATGAATTCAGTATTTTTATCGCCGAATTTTCCACCCAACTTCGCTAACTTTGCTGTACAGCTAAAGCAAGCTGGAGCCTGCGTTTTAGGTCTTGGTGATGATCATTATGATGATCTCAGTGGCGATGTGCGGCGTAGTTTGACCGATTATTATCGCGTCTCAAGCATGCATAACTATGACGAACTGGTGCGGGCCATGGGCTACTTTACCCATCGTTACGGCAAGATGGACCACCTCGATTCGCACAATGAATATTGGCTTGAAACTGAAGCCCGTCTTAGAACTGATTTCAATATCGAAGGCATTGACGTTCATCAGATAAGCAAAATTAAGCGCAAGTCTGAGATGAAGGATGTGTTTATCAAAGCTGGGCTTAAACCCGCCCGTGGTCGTGTTTGCAGTAACAAAGAAGAGTTGCTTGCTTTCATAAAAGAGGTAGGTTATCCCGTTGTCGCTAAGCCAAACATTGGTGTTGGTGCGGCTAAAACCTTCAAAATTTGTTCAGAGTGTGAAATTGATAATTATCTAGCCGAGAAATTGCCAGAAGATTACATTGTAGAAGAATATTGCGAAGGCCAAATAGTTACTTACGATGGGCTTGTAGACGGCAATGGCGATGTGGTTTTCTCGTCATCGCTGCGTTACAGTCGTGGGGTTATGGAAGTAGTTAATGAAGATTCTGATATCTACTATCATACTGTGCGCGAAATTGAGCCTGAGTTAGAAGCTGCAGGCATAGCCACTCTTAAGGCTTTTGATATGCGCAAACGTTTCTTCCATCTTGAATTCTTCATGAAGGAAGATAGTTCCATTACACCTTTAGAGGTCAATATTCGCCCACCAGGCGGCTTGACTCTCAATATGATGAATTATACTTTTGATGCCGACTGCTACCGTACTTGGGCCAATTTGATTGTGAACGGTGTCTCTGAGCCATTGGGCGAGCGCAGTCATCTTGTGTTTTATGTCGGTCGTAAAGATCGTATTCCCTATCAAATGTCGCACCAGCAAATATTGGAAAAGTGTTCTTCCGTGATGATGCATCATGAAAGATTGAATGATGTTTTTTCTGGTGCTTTAGGTAATTACGGCTATCTCTTGCGCCACGAAGAAATGGAGCCCTTGCTTGAAGCGACTGAGCTGATTCAGCGACGGGGCTAGAGTTTGGGCAGGGAAGGTTAATTTACCTTGCAAATTGAAAGCCCAGCTTTTAAAATGCAAGGATGATAGCCCGTAGATTACAGCAAAGTATCAAGGATGCGCTAGACCGACAGGCGGCTGTGGCAATAATTGGACCACGTCAGGTCGGAAAAACGACATTAGCCTTAGCAATCGCCGAACAGCGCGAGTCACTATATCTCGATTTGGAATCTAGTCAAGATAGGGCTAAGTTATCTGATCCGGCTCTATTTCTTCGAATGTATGAAGATCGCCTTGTGATCCTTGACGAAATTCATCGAATGCCTGAGCTGTTTCAGACTTTGCGTGGTTTGATCGATGAAGGGCGTCGTCGAGGAAAGCGCACTGGCCGTTTTCTAATTCTTGGCTCTGCTTCAATTGAGTTGCTTAGACAGTCTGGCGAAAGTCTAGCAGGGCGAATTGAGTATATTGACTTGGGTCCGCTGGACGCGCTAGAAGTAGCTGGCGATCAAAGAGACTTGGTCAAACTCTTGTTGCGTGGAGGATTTCCCGATAGTTTCTTGGCGAAAAATGATTCGGATAGCTTTAAGTTGAGAAAGAGCTTTATTCGAACTTACCTAGAGCGGGATGTGCTGCAGTTTGGTCCGCGGATTCCGGCGGAGACACTCGAAAGGCTTTGGACAATGCTTGCTCATAATCAGGGAGCACAGCTTAATGCTCTGAAGTTGGCCGGTGGGCTATCGGTTAGTGCACCCACTGTAACAGGCTATATAGATCTTCTTGTGGACTTGCTTTTAGTTAGAAGGTTGCGCCCCTTTGCTGCTAATGTCGGTAAGCGCTTAGTCAAATCGCCAAGGGTTTATGTGCGTGACAGCGGAATAGTACATGCATTGTTGGGTATTCGAGACTTTGATGAACTGGCTGGTCATCCTATTGTGGGAGCCAGTTGGGAGGGATTTGTTATTGAGAATATTTTGGCCGCAGCGCCAGAGGATACGATGTCTAGTTTCTATCGCACTACAGGTGGTGCTGAGATAGATTTGGTACTAGAGCTACCTGCGAAAAATGGCCTCTGGGCAATTGAGGTGAAGCGGGGGCTGGCGCCTAAAGTTGAAAAAGGATTTCACTTTGCCTGTGAAGATCTAAAGCCGGATCGTCGTTTTGTCGTCTATTCGGGCAACGAACATTATCCTCTAGCTTCTGGGATAGAGGCTATTGATTTGAGGTCTCTAACTAGCGTATTGGCAGACCTGTGCTAGCTGCGTTAGGTTTGTGGTTGGATGACAAGGTTAACCGCCTCACAGGTCTTGCCGCTTGATTGGTTGTCAGGCGCTGCGATCGCTTGTGCGGAAAGTGTTTTGCTGCTTGTTTACAAGCCTTGATTAACCAGCTCCAATAGGGCGTTTCCTGAAGATTGGGTCTGACATGTCGTAGGGTCAGGGGCCTCTTTAACCAACTTTTCAATAAACCTAAAAACACAGAAATCAAGCAATCCCGACTCATTCCAAACAAAAGCAGCAACGATGTTGTCTTTTGTTAGAGCTCGCACTTTGTCGTGTGCTTGCTGAGTCGAGACTTGAGTGGTTTTTTGTGGATTTGTTTGTGGACTGGTTCGGTTTTGTGTAGAGGAAATCACCCCATCAACCCGAGAAGAGAACTCATGAACACACCCTCCACGACCCCCGCTCAGAAGTCCAACGTCACCATTGGCTTCGGTCTGTCTCTCCTGAAGAAGGAAGCAGCTGCCTCCACCGGCAAGAACGTTCTCGTGTCGCCGGCATCTGTTGCCATCGCCCTGGCGATGACCCTCAACGGTGCCAAGGAAGCCACTCTCGCGGCCATGAAGGCTACCCTGGGCTACTCCGAAGAGGAGAGCGTCGAAGCCATCAACGCCAGTCTCGCTGCCATCATCGCCGGTGTCACCGACCCCAACATCGGCGTCGTGCTCAAGGTTGCCAACGCCATCTGGGCTGAGAAGAACATCGAATTCAAGGCCGATTTCTTCGACCGTGCGGCCGACAGCTACAAGGCCCAGATCAACACCGCCGACTTCCTCGACCCGCAGACCGTCTCCGACATGAACGGCTGGGCTGACGTCAACACCAACGGCAAGATTCCTACCATCATCAAGGAGATCTCTCCCGACATGGTCATGTATCTGCTCAACGCCGTCTACTTCAAGGGCCCCTGGACCACCAAGTTCGACAAGTCGCTGACCACCACCGGCACCTTCGCGGGTGAAGCTGGCGCCGAAGACGCGGACATGATGTTCCGCAATGGCGACATGCGCTATTCGCAGGGCTCGAACTACTCGGCGGTGGCACTGCCCTTCGGCGAGAACAAGCGCGTTCAGCTCTATGTTCTGCTGCCCAACCAGGGCGTCGACATCAACACCTTCGTCGCCGGCCTGGACGCCTCGGTGCTCGCAACCATCAAGGCCACCACCTGGGAGAGCGAAGTCGACCTCACCCTGCCGCGCTTCGAGCTCGACTACGACGTCGACCTCAAGGACTCGCTCTGCGCCCTCGGCATGGAACCGGCCTGCCTGCCTGGCGCCGACTTCACCGGCATGGCCGATGAAGCTCTGGTGATCAGCACCGTCAAGCACAAGACCTATGCCAAGTTCGACGAAGATGGCGGCGAAGCTGCTGCTGTCACCGCCGTTGGCATGGCGCTCGAGTGCGTTTCCTTCACGCGCCAGATGCGCGTCGATCGCCCCTTCGTCGCCATCCTGATCGACGAAGGCACTGACACCCTGCTCTTCGCCGGCAAGATCGCCTCGACGAAGAAGTAAGGCTTCACGCCTAAAGGCTAAGGCCTCGGCTCTAAAGGGCTGCTCGGATATTTTTCCGAGCAGCCCACCTGGGCTTCAAAAAAAAGCCATTTGAATACTATACGCTGTAGCTGAATAAGCTGTGGAAATTTAGTAGCTTGAGAGGCTCATCGACTGCTGATTTAGATTGAGCTGCTGAGTTGTCTCAATTTGATCACTCGCTGATTTTGCGGGCCAAAAGTTTTTGCTAGTTTGTCTGCGGCGTCGCGATAATACGAGCGAGCTTCAGTCTTTCGTTCTTGCTTCATTCTTAGGTCACCCAGTGAAGATAGAATGTCGACTACAGCTAGGCCGCGCGCCTGACCTTCCTTGCTGGCAAGTTCTGCCTGGGCTAAGTATTTGTCGGCAGAATCGAGGTTGCCTGAAGCCATCTCTACTCGTGCCAGTTTTTCATTGACCCGGGCTGGCAGGCTGAATTCGTTCGAGTCTGGCATTGCTGAAAGTGTTTGCAAAAGTAATGTCTTTGCCGTGTCTAGTTTGTTTTCAGCTATATAGATTTGGCTGAGTTCTATGGCTGCCAGTGCAGTAAACCATCCTCGTGTTTGATCTTCAAAGTGGTGGCGAGCAAATTTTTCTGTAAGTACTTCGGGTGATTGCAGGGCGTCTACCCCTGTAAGCCCGGCCAAAGGTGAGCGTTTTTCTTGGAAGGCTTTTGTCGCAAGGTCTAATTGAAGTTTTGCTTCGTCATTTTTGCCAGACAAGGCCAGTAATTTGCCGTATGGAACTCTGGTCTTAGCCACGGCAAATATGTCATCCTGATCGCCATCGCGCAGTTTCAGTGCTTTCTCGAACAATGCCTTGGCTTTATCAAGGTTTCCTTCTTCTACATTGATAACTGCAAGATAGCAGGTGCTTTGACCTAGTCCGAAGCGACCACGTGCACCTTGCTTTTCTTGAAGAGCTATGGCTTCGGCGATGTAATTGCGGGCTTCTGAAAACCGACCGGCTAAGATTAGGTGATAAGCAATTTTAGTTAGAGCTTGAGGTAGTGTTGGGTCTGTAACGTCTAACCTTTTACGTTCGTCCAAGATGGTTTTGAATTGCGTCAGGCTTTTTTCTGGATTGGAGGCGAGACCATCAATTGCGCGACCCTCTCTTCCTTCCCACTCAACGTACAGCTCCGCTCGTGATTTTGCTAGTTTCGCTGCAGCCCCCTCTTGCAACTGCTCCTTTACCTTGCGCACTTTATCTGTGGGCACTAGTTTTGGATTTTTTTCGGCAAAAACTATATAGGGCTGAACAATTTTTTCGGTTGAAGGGAAAACACCTACGAGCGGATCAAAGTCGATGCTTGTGAAATTGTACGGTGTCTCTTCGCTTGTAGTGGTTTTCGTGATTATAGTTGGATAGATCGATGCAGCTGATTTGAGCTTTGGATTGAGCACATTGGTTTCATAAGCCAACATGTCGGAGTATTTTCTTGCTGCCATGGTTTTGTTTCCAGCGCGCTCGTATGCCTCAGCTAGACGAGTTGCAAGAAGGGCTTGTCCTGTGCGTGTAACAACTGGCGACATCATGTCGCGAAGCATCCTCTCTTTCTCTGCACCCGGCGTGTCGGCCCACGGCCAATTCACTTCTTGACTCAACTTTTCAGCCGCTGAAAGATTCCCTATTTTTAGATAAAGCAAGGCCAAGGCTGTCTTGCAGCTGCGCTCAAAGCCTGCGGCCCCTGGCGGCTGCATGCTAAACATTGCCTTGGCATGCTTCCATTGACCTTCACTAGAACGGATTGCGTCCTTATAGTTTTCGATAGCTCTGTCGTTGAGATTCTTTGTAGTGAAATAGCGCGCTATCATTGCCTGACAGTTTCTTGTATCATCCGTCTGTTCAACAGTTTTAAGCCTTAGCAGGGCTCTGTCAATCAGATTAGCTATCTTCGTTTTGTTGTCCGCTGTGAGTGATTTTTCCAAGCCGAAAGAGCGTGGTCTAATTACCATAATTAGTTTAGTAAAGTCCCCGGTGCCTTCTGCAGCCTTAACTGCAGATTCAAGATCTTCTACCAACGAGAGCGATTCGCTTTGAGCTGTGAGCTGAGCTTTGATGTCATTGGTGGGCATGGCACAGGCAACAGATCCCGAATAAAAGAGAAGCGAAAAAGACAGCGCAATTGAGTTGACAGATTTATTCAAGCGAACTCCGCAGTAGAGAGATTCTTGTGGATAACCGTGTATGTTGTCACAGTTTGGGCGTTGGTAAGTTCGGCCAAAACAGTTGCTCAAGTGTTGTCGCAATGTTCCGGCGGTACCGTT
>JAUPUU010000494.1 GCA_030917395.1 Cyanobacteriota bacterium erpe_2018_sw_21hr_WHONDRS-SW48-000092_B_bin.40 | reverse complement strand
TTCACAGCCAAATGCTGCAAGAGCTGCGCAACCTGCGTGACTGCTTCGCCCCGGGTGAAGAGATTCGCGCATCGGCAGTGCGCCTGCGCTTTCAGCAGAAGGCCCTGGTGCCACTGATGGAAGAGCACAGCGCCATCGCCCTCGATGCCGGTCAGCTCTTCGACGAGCTGTCGGCCCGCTACAACTCGCTGCTCTTCCCGGTGCGTCACGAGTTCTCGCGCTCAATGAGGGCAAACTAACCGTCGCCAGGTCAAGATCAACTTCCGCCCCACCTTCAACAAACACCCGCAACAATGAAACCACCCCTGAAAAACTTCCTCAGCTTCATCGCAGCCCTGGTAGTCGGCGTCTTGCTGAACGGACTCAACTCCGAAGACGGCTTCATCTTCAACCCGCTGGTCGCATCAGCAGCCGTTTTCGGCGGTGCCTTCTGCCTCTTCGTCTTCGGTCGGCCCCGCGAGAAACCGCTCCAGGGGCAGATCGGCTGGGGCCTGCTTGGTCTGGCCGCAGGCCTGATCGCGCCCTTCGCCCTGCTCTTCATGCTGCTGGCCGGGTAGAGAACTTAACCTGCACTTGTTCCGTTTGGTGCCCGTCTAGGTGCATCATTTTTTTGGTCGAAAAAATTCAATTCTCATGAACCAAACCAACCTTCTCCTCGCAGATCTGGGCGTAGCCATCATCTTGATTCTAGGCTGCGTCGCCGCAGGTCACTTCATTCGCTCGAAGCACTACTGGAAAGCCGACTCACTCTTTGAGATTGCCGCGCAGATCGGCTACATGGCCTTCTGGGGCATTCTTCTCTCGTACTTCTTTAGCTTCAACGGCAGCAACGCTATCTACAGCCTGGCAAGCAACCTGCTCTTCCTCACCTTCTTGCTGCCATTCTTGGGCCTTACCTGGGTAGCAGAGTGGCCGGCTGAAGCAACCAGACGCTGGGACGATCGCAATATCTGCAATCCGTGGCCGGGCCTGCTTGCCTTCGTCGCCAGCATGACATTGCTTGGCGCAGGCGCCTATTTCGCTTGCCTCAATTCGGCCCAGGCGATCTACGCTCCTTACTGGGGCTTCGGCGTCGGCTTCATTGCCTTCGTTGTATTGATGTTCATGGCTGCCAGCAGTGGCAAGTTCCTAGGTAGCGCCTGAACTAGGTAGCGCTAATAAAATCATGACAGCCTGAGCTAGTAACCTTTGGCAAATGCAAAGGTAGGCTCAGGCCCTTCTCCACTCTACTTTCCTAACCCTAGGTTTTTTCAGCATTTATATTAGACCGGTCTACTATTTCACAACAAAAAAATCTTCGCCAACCAAAACAGATTGGAAAAGCAGCAGTAACACCCAAAAGAAAACCGGGCATTAGTGCTGACTTTTCATAGATTCACGATTCTGATTTTCGAGCTCTCGCTTGACTAAAGACCTGGAATAGTTGTTACCGACGCACCACTATCGGCACGAACGGCGGCACCATAATAAGCAACGACCGTTGAACCATGATATGCCACTACTTGCGAGCCCCTGTGGGCAAGCAACTTAGCACCTTTATAGGCCGCCACCTTAGCACCACGATAAGCGATCACACTTGAACCCTTGTAGGCAATCACAGTCGAGCCATCTTCGGCAATTACCACAGAGCCTATTTCAGCGAAGACTTTCGAACCATTGCGAGCTGTCACTTTGGAACCTCGTTCTGCTGTCACTTTCGAGCAGCGCTCGGCATAAACCTTCGAGCCACTCCAGGCAAGAACGATAGCACCAAGACGAGCATAAACTGTAGCACCACTCAAGGCAGTAACAATCATGCCACTTTCAGTGTAGAACACTGAGCCATTCCAAACATCGACAAGAGAGCCATCGACTCTAATATACATATTTCCTCCATTGTGTTGATCACAGCAACATGCAACAGCAAGCCTTAACAAGGCCAGCAGGCTGCACTACGCGAAAAGAAAGTATCCAGCTACTGATTCAGTAACCGGACGAAGCCAAAACAATTTGATTGCCTTGAATAACTAGTGGTGATTGAGAAGATAACGGAGTTTTAAAGAATCTCGCGGTTAGAAGCAAACAGGCAATCACTATTTGTATGGCAACAGGAAGGTCTATAACAACACAATCTGGGACTCTTTAGGTTGATGCAAGCTGATGCGAGCCTTAGAAGAAGTATTGACAACAAAGACATAGCGAACTGCCTGCCTAGCAATACAGGGCCACCTGCAACCGTGGAAAGAAGGCAACCGTAACCGCTCTTCAGCAGTCTTCACCGCTCGGCGCTGCCTGCCAACTTGGCCGAGAGCGACGGCGCGGGAACTTACCAAACAATTAGGTCTAAGGGTCGTTCGCCCGGTCTTAGCCTACAAAGACTATAGGCTGTGGGCGAGTCTTGCTCTTTCTTTCTTCGCGAAAAGTTAGACCAGTCTATTGCAAACAAATACAAGAAACAATAAAGCGCATCTCAGCTCTTAGCCTTGATGCGCCATATTGCAAATAACCGGGGGGAGATTATTTAAAAGGTTTCGCGCACCATCTCTGGTGCACGAAGATTTACCAGGTGGACTGCAGTGTCCAGTTGTTCTTTGGAGGAACATAATTACTTTACTAAACAAGTGTGGCAGATTATGGGCAAAACCAAAAAGCTTGATCGGTTTCATCAAGTAGTCGGCTGGGTAAAAAATAGTCATGCCGACTAGCACCTTCACATCCCTATCAGCCTTACCGGCGCCGCCAGCATTGACTGCAATGAGCCCTCTTGAAACAGAGGCGAGCTTAAACACAGCTAGCTCAAAGCCAATTGCCTGGGCGGCAATCAATGAAGCCATGCTAGTACTGGTTCTACTTTCAACCATCGCCTATTTAAGTGGCTGCAAACCGACCGACTGGCTTGGTGCGGCAGCTGTTTTCATAACCTTCCTCCACGGGCAACTTTCCTTCGACATGCAAGAGTCGCAGGACAAAATGCCGGTGGCCACTGTGCAAAATTATCACTGGTCTAGCCGACTGTTCGTCACCAAAGAAATTCTCTGGATTGCTACGTTTATGATGACCGGCTCTTGGCCCCTTTGCGCTGGCAGCCTCATTTTCGCCACCTACCCCCGCTGGAGAGCCTGGCTCCGCCAGAAATAAAAGATTCCGCCAGAAATAAAAGATTCCGCCAGAAATAAAAGCCTCTCTCAAAACAATAAAAGCAGCCCGCCAGGCCCACCCCATGACAAGTCGCGTTTACCCAGCTGACCTGGATATCTCGACATAGCGCTAGATAGCGCACGCAATTTTTCCCAATATGAACTCAATCACAACTGCCTAAAGCCAATCAGGGAGAGGATTAATCACTCTTCAGCCGCAAGTGCTTGAAGCACAGACATGACGTCGAAGATACTGCGCGTATCTTTTACTCTTACTCTGAAACAAAATACAAATAAACTTTTAAATCATCTCCCCCAGCTACTCTTGCAATTTTTCTCGCTTCCCGATGCGTGAAAGTTTCAAGTGTCTTTTCTCATGCCTGCAAATATCGAAGAGAGGAACCCTCATGACTACAAGCGCATCTACAGGTAGCAGCTACGAAAAATACGAAAAGACCCACAGTGACTACGACAAAACGCGCATGGCAGTGGGCAGCGAACAAATCATTCGCTTCTTGCGCGCACAGTTTCCCGATAACTCCAGGCAACCCCGCATTCTCGATGCTGGCTGTGGCACTGGCGTGCATCTGCAGGCCCTGAAGCAAGCTGGTTTCGATTTGCTCACCGGCGTCGATGCCTCAAGAACTGGCCTGGACAAAACCCGCGAGAAGCTTGGCACTGATGCACAGTTGGTTTGCGCCGACATTCGCTCACTGCCATTTGCAGCAAACAGCTTCGACGTGGTCTTGTTTAGCTTTGTATTGCAGCATCTGCCGCACCAAAGCGAAGATGAGCTTCAGCGAGTTACCCAGGCTGTTCTTGATGGAGCAACGAGCGTACTCGCCCCGGGCGGTCACATCATCATCGTCACCTGCAGCAGAGAACAGATGTCGCCTGATGCTGGTTGCATGTGGTACTACAAATATTTTGCCGAGGCGGCAAATAAGCTGGCGTCACGGTTCTTGCCGCAAGAGACCATGGCGCAACTGCTGCAAAGCACAGCCTCAGCTGTTTCAGCTGTAAGTGTTGAGTCACTGGAGAAAACCTACTGGACTCCAGCCAGTCTCGATCCGCAAGGACCGCTGCAAGAAGACTGGCGCAGTGGTGACTCGCTGTTCGCCCTCTGCCAGAAAACTCCGGAGCTCTTCCAAGAGCAACTAGGCCACTTACAGGCGGAGATTGAAAGCGGAGCAGTGCTGACCCAAATCGCCACAGTAAAAGAGCGCACTGAACGCATCAAGCAAGGTGTGCTGCTGTTTGCCACAAAGGCTAATGCTGCAAGTTCATCAGTGGCGGCTTAGGCCTCAGAAGAAAGTGTGTTAAGTAAGGCATGCAGGTACTGTCCCTTTTCGCTGGAACAGTAGCCTGCATGCCTGCACTTCTACACTTCTCACAACTTCTTTTTTTGCCTCAATTCTTGACATCCACCATCAGCCAAACAATAGAACTTAAGGCAAGCGCAACGGCACGTCGTATTGCACCGCATCTTCGCCATGCACTTCCAATAACAAGCGACTACCGTCAATCTCGGCAGTGGCAAAAGCACGACTGGCAAGATCTGGTTCACCAACTTTTTCTACAAGCGATTGCACTGTTATGTAATGAATGCCATCAATGGTAGAAAGATTATTGCGATGCACATGACCATTAAATACCGCACAAACTTTGCCAGAAGCAGCAAGAATATCGCGCACCTGATGGCGCTCTTGCACGAAACAATACTCTGGATATTTTTCAAACCAGACATTACC
>JAUPUU010000493.1 GCA_030917395.1 Cyanobacteriota bacterium erpe_2018_sw_21hr_WHONDRS-SW48-000092_B_bin.40 | reverse complement strand
TATGTCTTTGCTAACTTCACGCCCTTTTCACGTTGGGCTCACGACTTATTCACGGTTCGCCATTAGAGTTGAGGCATCAAATAAGTGGAAGCCCAGGGTTGCCTTGGGCGGCAGCTGCTATGGAGAATAATTGTGAAAAGTATTTCTATCCCCAAATTTGCAACGCAGGCCTTGCTTGGTTTGTCGGTGGCACTTACGGCTCATTTTGCCACCATTCAAGATGTTGCCGCCCGCAATTTATATGTCTCCCCCGCAGGTTCCGGCACTACTGGCGAGAGC
Organism: Cyanobacteriota bacterium erpe_2018_sw_21hr_WHONDRS-SW48-000092_B_bin.40; assembly: GCA_030917395.1. Classification (GTDB taxonomy): domain Bacteria; phylum Cyanobacteriota; class Vampirovibrionia; order Obscuribacterales; family Obscuribacteraceae. Next base: position 17,848 of record JAUPUU010000493.1, on the reverse strand, counting down.
TGGAAAACAGCTTGGCAAGATCCCGCTAAAATTGATTGGACCAAGGTCGCAAGCGGTGATCATATAGTCGTAGATGGTGGCACAAGTGGTATCACATATAAAACGGCAATCACGATTCCGGTTAGTAATATTGTAATTAGACAGAGCAGCGGAGCCGGACATTCTGGACAAGTAACCTTCAGTGGTGTTAACGTCGACAGTCCTTTTGGTAACCCTCAAAGAACGGGAATTACCTTTGCTGGCTCTAACATACATGTCGTTGGTGCTCGACGCTCTGGTATAAAACTCAATTCTTATGGTGCTGAAGGGGTTAACATTCAGACCAGCAATAACTCTCTGCGAAATGTTGAGATTTCGAGAATTACTGGTTTCCCTCCCTATGCTGGTGGGCGGATAGCTGGTGCTACTGTTGGTGGCGCTAACAATCACTTTATCAACTGTGATTTCCGTGATTGTACAGTTGGTGCTCTAGACAAACCCGTGGCTGGACTAACAAATTCTACGATCTTTAACAACTGTACTTTCGGTGCTAACAGTTATGGCTTCTTCATGAACTGCGGAGCTGGTATTGTGGGCTCTAAAGTAGTCGGTGGACCAACTTCAACAATTTACGCGCATCGTTGTGTCTTTGGTCCGTACTTTGACTACGGTCTTGATGTTGCTAACGGTAGCGTTCGCTTGACTAATTGTATGCTCATGAACGCGCGCTTAGCTAATCTGAAGGTTGCTCCTGCTGCCGGTAGCACTGCCAACGTTACTGCCTCTAATTGCACTATCTACCAAACTAAAATTGTACAGGATCCTTTCCGCGCACCACTTCCATACGGATTGCCTCAGCATGCAGTTAGTGTCAATGCTGCAGGGAAGCTGCGAGTCGCCAATTCGATTATCTTTGGTGGATTTGTAGATGTACCTGCTGGTCAGAAAGTTAATGGCGGGGGCAATGTGCAGTATTCCGTCTCTGGCAATACTGTTGCTCTTGCACCGAGTATGGTTGATCCTAAATTTGTCACCAGTCATATTTATGCTCAAACTACACCGGCGGTTTTCATTCCTCAAGCCTATACATTGTTCGATTTTACTGTGCAGCCAGGTTCGCCAGCTGTCGGTAAGGGTTCTCCCGTCGGTAAAGTGGCTGATATTGCCGGTCCTTATGGACCAACTTCAGGCCTACCTTCAAATGTTGGTGGACCGTAAGTATCTGAGTACTTGAGTACTTGAGTACATCGGTACCGATAGGAGTATTTTTCAGTGAGCCATAGCAAATCAGCAAAGAGAATAAAATCATTAAGAGGTGAACGGGCCTCGGCGATGCTTTGCCTCATGCTTATATTTGCTATGGCTCTCTTGATTTTTATCGCTACTTCTTGTGCCAGTTTAGTCAAATTTTTTACTGCTCATAGACATGCTGAATGCGCTGTAGAGGCTGCTTCATTGGCAGCCGCGCGGGAGTTGTCACAAGTCGTGGTGGAAGATCCCAACTATGGCTTTGTCGGCTTGAGTGATGGCGCCCCTAGTGCCACATCTTCAATTGCCCAGGATGGCAAACCAATTCCAGTCGTTGGAATCAACACACTTGTGGCAACGGCACGCACTAGCATGTTGGTTGCTAAGCATCTTAATAACGAAGAATATTTGCGCTTAGCTCGGCTTGATGCTGCTAACACCAAGGCCGCATCCAGGCGCTTAGTAGAAGGTCTCAAGCTGGCTATGCGTGAAGATGCCCGAGCGCCTTTAAGTATCAGTGGAAAAGTGGTTAAACCTTTGACTGTCGCACGTCAGACTTTTATTAATAGCCTGGCTCATTCGCGCACCATGGAAGCGGTTGATCTAAAGAACCTCACCTTAGAACTTGGCTATCTTTCGCAGGGAGGAGCAACTACTACGGCATTGCCTGTTTCGGCAGAGCTGGCTGAAGTACCTGCTGCATTTATTGAGAACGGCTGCTACAAAGCCTTTAGAGATTTGGCTGTGGCTGGACAGTCATTCGTTTTTGCCGCAGTAGGCGCCCAGCCTAGTCTGGTGGCAAAAGACCAGTTTGTTGCTGATGTCGACAAGTGTGAAATGCCATCAAGCATAGTGCGCACCCGCGCTGAGCTAGAATTTGCTGATTCTCGTGACCGGGTCTTCGGCAATGTCTTGTGTTCTGCCTGTGCTGCACCCTTTTCACTTTCTGATAAAGCGGCTGCTGGTGTGATGATCGTCGGTCTGCCTGACGGTTATCCGAGTGGCTATCTTTCTCTGGCTGACTATATTAACGACCCGCGCTCCAGCCGCACCAATATGGAGATGTTTCGAGCCAATGGCGGGGATTATCCCCTTGATGCTCAGGCAATATTGACTCGCGATCTTGATGATGGTCAAACTCGTACATTGTCAAATGTTTTTGTTCAAGGCCTTTATGACTGGATTCGCACAGCCCATGGCCGCGTCAAGCTAGACTCTCTATTGGCTGTGATTGGCGGACGCATGCAACCTTCTATTGGTTCTATGGCTTACGGGCAGTCACTGATTTATCGCTTTGATAAGAGTGGGGCCGTGGTTGTCGATGGCTATTTCGTCTCTGATGTACCCAATCAAATTGTCCATGATCGCCAGGTTTATACTCTCGGCCTCAATACATTGAGAGCAAACAATGCGTCGTGGACAGTGGCTTTTCGCGACCAGGTGCATAACCTTGGTATTGCAAACGGTGGTAAGCACTGTGGTCAGTTGATGGAGTTGGATGGCTGCTTGCGCCCAGCTGGTAGCTTGTACGCTAAGGCGCTGACCAGCAAACATGGCGATTTGGAGCGTAAGAGCTACTTTGATGGTGGTCTTGCCGTGGAGTTCGTCATTTCCTCGCCGCAATACAACTGACAGTGTTAAAATCCCTCTAGCTCTTTAGTTGAGGGAAAATTGCAGATTCAGATTGCACATAGAAAACTACAGTTGGCAGCCTTGCTCAGTGGCGTTCAACTGGTTTTGCTGTTGGGCTTTTGGGCTCCGGCACAAGCTGGTGAATTTCCTACCAAGAAGGAAGTAAAGGAAGCGGCCCAGCTTTCCCTTCAGGACATGGCTTCCTTTCGCAGTGCGCAGCAGAGCTTTAGCATTAAGTATCCCAAGAATTGGGGTAAGCTGGAGCCGAGAGATAGCCCGATAGTTTGTAAGTTCATTATTATGGGTGGCCTAGCGAGTTATCGAGTGGCGGCCGAAAACTTGCCGGCTGGTACAACTCTGGCGGATTATTTCAAAGTTACAACTGAGCAAGTTAAGGCTGCCATGGCTGCTCAAAAAATGCCAATCACTGTAGTTAGTGAGAGCGACAGTAAATTAGCTGGCCAACCCGCCAAGAAATCTGTCTATACATTTACTTTCGAAGACTCGTCCCGAACTCCTAAAATTGAGCAATACTTGGTTGTTAAGGGAGATAAGGGCTACGTATTTAATTACACCGCTGACAGTGAGCTGTTTGATGATTTTCACGCTGTGATTGAGAGGGTGCTTGATTCGATGGAGTTTCAGTGAGCGACCACGAAGATCCACAATTTAAAAATTGGCTAACAGCAAGAATGAATGCTGCTAACCTCAGCCATGCTGAGAGAGCTGAGTTTATGCAGTGGATACTGAAGCGGAGCGAGCCTAATTCTAAGGTTTCAGAGTCACCCTCTAAGCTTGGTCGCGTTAAGAAGAAAGAACGGCTAAAGCAATTGAAAGAGTGCTTCGATTGGCTCAAGGTAAGAATTACTGAGAGTGATCTCTCTGAGAGCGAGCAGCGCGAATTTGATTCATGGTTGGCTAGCAGGGCGCGTGAGAGCAACCTCTTAGATGATGACGATGAGTAGAGCCAGAATACTATTTTTCAACCTGGCTTTGCTGCCAGCCATTTGTGCCTCTCCATTTCTTAGTGCGTTAGCTCAGTCGCCAACTTTTCAGCTTGGTACAGAGAAAACCCATGTCATTCCTCCAGCTTTGCAGGCTGGCGAAACTTTCAATGCCGCTAATTTACCCCAACAGAATATCAACGGTTGGTATCGCATTCCTCACTGGTTTGCCGGATTGACCGAGCGTACCAAGGTCTATTCTGATATGGGGGGATCGATTAAGGACATACGTCGACGGGAGCGTGGCCGCCAAGTTGATGCCAAAGGCCATGTTTGGGAAGCTAGGCGGGAGCCTATTCGCTACGATATCGAAGAAAAGAATATGATTGTGCACACTGTGCTAACCGAAGAACTGCCATTGAAGGTGGCTCGTGACCAAGTGGTGATGCGCTACTTCGCTTTAATGATCTGTGAAAATATCAAAACTCACCGCATCATTAAGAGCTTTCAAACACAGCAGATTCATGTTTTTACCCCTAACCCGGATGGCTCTATAAACGCTAGTATTGAGCAAGCTATCTATTTTAATGCCGCTGGCGTTTTTCAGAATACACTGCCGGTGAGAGCTTCTTATGTAGAGCAGAAGCTAGCCGATTTTGAACCAACCGATAGAGACGACAAATTCGATTACAAAGGTTCGTTTGTGCGCTTTTTGCAAGCCACAGGTCAGGCTAGCCTGATTCCGCCGGATGTTTCTTCTTCTTCTTCTTTGCCTCAGGCCAGCGCTACGCCCTAGAGGCCATTGGCCCGATTTTAGTTGGGTTAGGTTATTTCCGCTTGGCGTAGAAATAACCCTGGACAAAACTCTGTTCTTTGTCTGGCATGCGCAGCACAATATAGCCAGGTAGCAAGCCTGTTTTGGGGTCAAGTTGTCCGAAGGCGATACGAATGCCGTAGCGATCATTCGGCATAAACATAGCTGTCTCTGGTAGGTCCTTTCCAGCAACCTGCCACTTCATATGCACGTGACAGCTGGCCTTGCCCACCGGTGCGCCATCTTTTACTATAACCTGTTGCCCTGCAAGTTTGCCATCAAGACCAAAGAGAAAAATCACAAATTCGCGGTCGGCGAAGAAGTCACGACCCTGGCGAATAGTCAAAATGTCATTGGCTATTTCGGCATTTTCGACTACAAACGGCTGGCCGTGAATGCGTCCAGCCGCTGGCTTTTGCGGAAATGCCATTGATGCAGCCGGCGAGCACCAGGCGCTCAGGCCCTTCTTCTGCGCCTCTTGAGCATTTCTCTGGGCTTCTTGGGCCGGGGTAAGATTGGTTACGTTTGTAGACCAACTCTCTTCTCCCACCATCCAAGCACCGTCTTCTTTTTCCATCTTGATTTTGCCGGTAGTGGTGCTGCGCATCGGTTTGTTGGCCGCAGTCTTGTCACCGAGAGCGGTGCTCATACCCTTTGCCATGTTGCCGAATCCCTTTGTCATGGCGTCGGGAAATTCACCAGCGTCGCTGGCTTTGACGCTGAGCACTGCAGAGTCGCCGTTTACCACGACGGCTGTAACAGTGACGTTGCGTGGCTCCATTGCTTTTACCATGCCAAAAAGCCCGGCCATCATTTTCTTGCCGGCCTCTTCGTCTTTGGCTTGAGCTTGTCTTTCCTTCTCTTCTTGTTCAGCCTTTCTCTTGCTTGAGCGAAATGGCGCTAGTTCGTCAAAACTGTTGGCCTTGAGCAGTGTCTGGTGGTAGAGGAGGTAACGTTCTTTAATGAGATTTTCAATTTTGCTGCCGTTGCTTGCCACTACAGAGCTAGCTGCTGGCGAAGATGCGGTTGTGGTCGGGCTAGTGGACTTTGCCTCCTCTGCTTGCGCCGAGTAAGTGCTGCAGGTGATGGCCAGAATGAGAAATGTCAAGTTTCTCCGCGCCTTAGTTGATAGTTTCAGCAAAGATTTTCTCTCTTTCGGTGACGACTCACGCTTTTAATTTACCTTATATGCTCTAGTTTAAACCTATGACTTTTAACCACAGGCCATGTTATCTCGATGGTGCTGCAATGCTGGTATCATTAGCATTCTTTTGCCAAGCTGGACGGACACCCGACTATGTTCAATTCGATTAACCAGACTAACTGGTCACTATCTAAGATTTATTGCGAAAAGGTAAATGAAGGAAATCTGCTGGTAGCTGATCGCTTGTCCCCGACATTAGGGTACGACCTCAGCACTGCTGATGGTGCCATGATGTTGCGTCAGTTCAAGAAAGTCGCCGACTGCGAAACTGCCGTAGCTTGGATAAATAAATACGGCTTTCCCTGGGTTGCCGATCAAGTACATTTCGACGACATCGGTCTCGAAAACGGAGTGCTGCTTGAAGATATGGTTGAGCGCGCTGTCTCTTTGTCTTTGTTTTCCCGCTTGGTTGCTCTTGCCAAAGGCAGGGGTAAATTTACTGGCAGGGATATACTTGCCTGGCCCGTAGCTTTGTCACCGCTTGCAAATGGTCAAAATATACTGCTCGGCAATTCATGGCGCGATATAGCTGCTGGTACCAAGCTCAATGGTCGAGAGGCCGCTAAAGACTTTTATCTCGGTCGCCTATCTACCAATCAAGATCTTGCCGTTGCATTTGTGGCTGACAAAAATTTGTGGTGCGGCAAACTGACACCGCCCTTGTTCAAGGCTGTTGAATCTGTGGAAGAGGCGGTTTTGTCAGGGGTTGATTTCGTGCCGATTTTTGTAGCGTCGGAGGTTGGTGCCAAGGGCTTTGACGCAGTTGTTCGTTATGCTGCTACTCTGCTTGTGGCTGAGCTACTGCCTCGTCTAATTCGCGGTATTGTGCCAACCGTGGTCTGCCAAAAAACAGCTTCTGGTGAAATGGCATTGAACGCAAATTTTATCTTTCCCACTCCTTTTTCGTTGATGGCATATGAGCTCTATAGAAGAATGCCTAAGGGTTAGCTATTGCTCTGGCCCTGAATACCGTCGATTTATCCATTGGCAATGTTTTCTTAATCGAATATGTGATACTTTCAGCTCATGCGCCTATTTCTGTTACTGCTGATAGTTCTGGCTATGGTCTCTGTCTCATCTCAGGCGAAGGGCGAACCCATGCCTTCTGGCAATCAGAAAGTAGTGCCCAAAACCCTTCAGGCTGGCGCTACTTTTGATGACCGCAATTTGCCGCAGCAGACCATTAATGGCTGGTATCGCATACCCGCCTGGTTTGCCGGTGCCACTATTAGAACCGAGACAGTCGATCCTAGTGGTCGGGTAGAAAAAAGTGTCCGCCAACGCGAGCGCGGGCGGCAGGTTGACGCCAAAGGCCATATCTGGGAGGCCAAGCGTGAGCCAATTGTTTATGACATTGATCAAGACAAAGTAGTAGTGCACACGATACTTGAAGAGGAAGTTCCCATTAGTGTCGTGAAGACTCAGGTGGTTATGGCCTACTATTTTTTGATGGTTTGTGAGCGCAAAAAAGATCGGGTTATTTTAGATAGTTACAGAACCGTGCAGATGCATAGCTTTACGCCAGGTCCTGACGGCTCGATTTATGCCCAAATAGAAAAGTCAGTTTATTTCAGGCCTGATGGCACAATCCGAAACGTCTTGATTAATCCAGCCTCGTATGTTGAGCATAAGACCCGCGCCTTTACCCCTCTTGATAGCGATGAAAAATTCAACTACAAAGACTCATTTATTGAATTTTTGCAGCGCTCGAATCACCCAGAGCTAATTCCATAGAGATAATTTCTTTTAGCTAGATGCTACTGGTCGCTACTAGCAAAATTAGGTGTATATACACCTAATTTACAAATACAAAAAGCTCCAACCCTTTTATGGAGTTGGAGCCTTTGTAACACGAAAATGGGGCAGATGACGGGAGTTGAACCCGCGAATGCCGATACCACAAACCGGAGCCTTAACCACTTGGCGACACCTGCCATATCGTGCAGTTTTTATACTAACATGTCCGTCGCCATAGGCTCATCCGCTATTGGCGGCACAAATATTTTGTAACCAATAGAAGCAAATTTCTTACTAATGACGGGTTAGTTTCTTATTTCAAGCCCAGGGGGCTGAACACATAGGGCAATATCCGGGCCAAAACCCCACCTATTACAAAGGCCGCCGCCCAAGAGCCAAACCAAATAGATAGGGCAATTTTCATGCCCCGCTCTTTGATCATAACGCCCACGGTGGCGATACACGGCACGAAGAGGGTAATGACAATCATGGCCGTCACTGCTTGCACTGGCGTTAGCGCCACATCGGCCAGGCCAAAGGAGGCAAAGTCGCGGCGGACGATGCCGAGAATGAAGGTTGTCGGTATGCGCGGGTCGTTCGGCAGGTTTAGCCAGTTGACGACTATGGGCTGTAGCACCTTGATAATTAAGTCGAGCAAGCCTACCATTTGGGCTAGAGTAACGACGAAGCCAGCCAGGAAAAACATCGGAGTGGCGTCAACTAGAAAATTCCATGATTTTTTCCAGGTCTTGCGCAGCACATTATCGAGCCGCGGCAGACGCATTGGTGGCAAGTCAATCATCAGGCCTTGTGACTTGCCCGGTAGCACCATGTTGAGCAATACGCCGGTGATTGCCAGTATGCCAATTACTACAAACAGATAGACGGCCCAAGCCGCTCCACCACCGGCTCTAGCCAGGGTGCCAGAGACCACCCCCAGTTGCGCTGAGCATGGTATTGCCACTCCCAGTAGTGCTGTGGCTATAATTTTTTCTCTGCGGGTGGTCAAAAGGCGAGTGGTGATTGTTGCCATCGTGACACAGCCGAGGCCAAGGATGAGAGGAATAATAGCTCGGCCATTGAGACCGATCTTATTCATCATGCGGTCAACTAGGACAGCTAGCCTGGGCAAATATCCAGAATCTTCTAAAAGTGAAAGGCCAAGGTAAAAGCCAATCACGAGCGGCATCAATAGGCCAATCAGGTAAGTTACCGTTAGGGTGGCGAGGCCATATTCGCCGACAAAGACATTACCTAATACTGAAAGAATGTTGTGGTATGACCAGAAATTGAAAGCAATTTCGTCGGCGGGAACTGTCTTGGCACTGATTGCTTGATCTAGTTCCTTGCTGGCAGCAAGGTCTTGCAATGCGCCCTGGGGAAAATCAAATTTTTTGTCGCCTACTGTTATGGTGCTAGGAAAGATATTGGCAGCCAATCTTCGAATGTTTGGCTCGTAGTACACCTTCATCGTTTGCTTTTCGGTGAAGTCAACTAGATTGCCAGCTATCCAGACTCCGAGCATTTGATAAAAGATCAAATAACAAACAGCAAATGATATGGCTGAGCCCCAAATTGGATGCAGCAACAATTTTCCTAGCTTATTAGAAAACGAGCGCTTACTGCCGCTTTGAACAACGGATGCTTCAACTAAGTCGTTGACGAACTTGCGGCGGAAGCTGTATATCTCTGCTCTATGGCTGGGCGACGTAATACCACAGGCAGTGGCCGTGGGCTCGTCGCCTTCTACGATTAAAACAGCCATAGCCTGACTAATTTCTTTAGCAGATGTAGATTGGTTGAGAATTGGTTCGATCAATTCAAGCAGTTCCGGTCTAATTTTACCGGGTCTAGCTTTAGCTACAGCGGCCTTTATTTCTTCTATGCCTTCGTCTTTGACAGCTACGCAGGTCAATACTTCGACACCAAACTCTGCCGCCAGTCGGTTCAAATCAATGGTAATACCGCGATGTTTGGCTTCGTCCCACTGGTTGATTACAAGAATAAGGGGCTTACCCATTTCCACCAGTTGCACTGTAAGAAATAGGTCGCGCTCAAGGGTTATGGCCGAAACTACGTTAATGACAATATCTGCTGACAAAATCATTTTGCGAGCAGCACGTTCTTCATCGTTAAAGCTTGAAACACCGTATATTCCTGGCGTATCTGCCAGTTCGTCTTTGCCTAGATGGCCTCGGGCAATGTCTATAGTCGTGCCAGGATAGTTAGAAACATCGGCATCTGAGCCTGTTAGGGCATTGAATATTACCGATTTGCCTACATTGGGGTTGCCAGCCAGAACGATGCTCTGAATTTTGTGGTCCTCAGCTTTTGACGCCCCCCGGTTGTGGGAGGTGTTGGCTGTGGTCAGTTTTGTAGGAGGAGACATGGTTACGACCGTCGGCGACGGAATCTAAGAGGCTTATTGAGAAATTGTATCAATAGATTAGGTTGCTATGTACTACCTTTGAGTAATGCCTCATGAGACTTAACCAGTACTGTGGTAACTTTGAGCCTTGCTCGCCGAGCGTATTGCCTGTATTGCTCTGGGGCTTGGGTTCTGGGACTACGTAATGGAAGCTAGTAGGAATTGATCATTAAGCAAATTTTGAAAAGTAAGAAAGCTTTCGCGCTCTTGTCAACAGCCAATGTCTTGCTAGCCTCAGTTTGTGGCTTCTCTTCTGAAGGCTGGGCGGCTGCCTGGGCTGCTGGCGAAACTAAAACTATCAAACTCGCTGCAAATGAGAATATTTCCACTGATACCAAAGATGCTCCGACCTACACCCTTCGCGCCAAAGAAAACGGCGTACAAGAGATGGTCTTGGCTAATGGCCTTAAGGTGCTTTTGTTAGAAGAGCACTCTTTTCCTGTGGTCACTAGTATGGTCGTCTACCGAGTAGGCTCGCGCAATGAGAATCTAGGTGAGACAGGCTTAAGCCATTTGGTTGAGCATTTGCTTTTCGAGAAGGTTGGTCGCTACAGAAAAGGCGAGTTGGCCGCCACGATTGCTCGCAACGGCGGCATGTTCAACGGCTTTACTAGTGATGACTTTACTGTATTTTTTGAGACACTCAGCCCGGCTAAATTACCGATCGCACTGCGAATTGAAGCTGACCGCATGCACTCAGCCACATTTACTGCTGAGGATGTTCAGGCTGAAATCAAGCGTATTGAAAAAGAGCTAGATACCGAAGCAAAAGACGCTGCCAATCTTCTAAATAAGGAAGTCCGTTCCGCAGCATTTCAGTTGCATCCATATAAGAACCCCACTATTGGTTGGCGCAGCGACGTGCAAAAGCTCACTTTAGATGACGTGAAACGTCATTACCGTGACTATTACCAACCTTCCAACGCTACTCTTGTAATTGTTGGTGATTTCGACACCAAAGCTCAGGTTGCTCAGGTGCAGAAATACTTTGGGCCAATTGCCAAAGCTGAGCCACCGCGAGCGGTGCGTGTGGTTGAACCGCCTCAGCGGGCGGAACGGCGTGTTCTCATGAAGTATGCTGGCAATTCAGATGTGGTGGCAATGGCCTACCACGCCGCCAATATTCAAGACGCTGATGCTGCTGCTCTTGCTGTTTTAGAGAAATTGCTGGTTTCTGGTGTCAGTGGGCGACTGAAGACTAAGCTCGTTGACTCAAAAATTTGCAGCAATGTTCGTTGTACTTTTGAAGCGAAACGCGACCCTGGCCTTTTCACTATAAATCTAGCTTCTACTCCTGGTACCAGTGCCCAGAAAGTAATTGAATCTTGTCAGTCTGTGTTGGAGCAATTGCGCAGCACTGCAGTGCCTGAGGTGGAATTGAAGCGTGCGCGCAATCATGCTGAGTTCCACGTTTTGGCTGAGCGTGATGGGCCATATAGAACAGCCTTTCACCTTGCTTACGCTGAGAGTATCGAGTCATGGCCAGCAGCTTTTGCTTGGTTCACCAAAGTGCGCGCCGTCTCTTCCTCTGATATTCAGCGAGTGGCCAAGCGTTATTTCAATCAAGAAAACCGTGTTCTCGGAGTGCTTTCTGGCGCAGCCAATAAGCCTGTAGCCGTCAAGAAAGACGGCAAGGATAGCGCTACGTCAAAGGATACTAAAGACTCAAAAGATTCTAAAGACTCAAAAGATAAAGATAAGTCTGAGGCAAAACCTGACTCTAAAGCAGACTCTAAGAAAGACTCTTCTAAGAAAGACGCTGGCAAGAGTAAATCTGACAAAGAAAAATCAGACAAAGATAAATCAGACAAAGATAAGAGCAAGAAGCCTAGTAAGAATGGTCCTCATCATAAGACCGCTTGGGCTGAGCCAAGGTTGCCTTTTGCTCTGAGCGGCTGTGCTTATAAGAATGATGATGAGACTGTGGGCGACTTAACTCAACTGGGAGGGCGTGCCCTTCACGTAGCACAGGGCACCACTGCTACTACTACTACTACTACTTCTTCTTCTTCTAATGCTGGTACTACGGCAAACAACACTGGCGCCTCTGTTAATACCGTGAAAGCTCCGCTTGCCGAGATTGCAGCCAACCGCAATATAAAGAAGGCCGTTCTCACAAACGGCATGACAATTGCCGTTCTTGAGACAAAGCTCAGTCCGTCTGTGCAGATCATCGGTGCTGTCAAGGCCGGTGAAGCCTATGAGCCTGTTGGTAAGCGGGGCGTATCGGCAGTGCTGGCTCAGTCCATGGCTGACGGTTCGCCCAAATATAGTCATCAATTGGCAGTCACGGTGCAGGATGAACTGGGTATAGCGCCTAGTGCAATGGTGCGCTTTGATTCAGGGCCGCAATGGATAAGTTTTCAAACTCGCTGCCTCTCCCGCGATACCGGTACTCTTCTTGGTCTGTTGGCTAGCCAGTTGCATGACCCGCTTATTAAAGATGCTGATGTCGAACACGCTAAGCAAGTTGTCATCGACCGGGTTAAGCACACTGAAGACACCGTCAAGGCGCGGGTAAAGCGGGCCTTGATGCAAGGCTTGATTGCCCCGAATACTAGCTTCTATCCTCTTGAGCCTATGGATAAGGCCCGTTTCGTGGGGGCACTGAAGGCCAGTGATGTCTCCGATTTCCATTCTCAGGCTATTCGGCCTGACGCCACGACTTTAGTCTTTGTTGGTGACATATCTTTGAGCCAGGCTGTTGAGCTGACCGAACGGAGCTTTGCTGCCTGGAGTGGTAAGAGCACGGCCAAGAAAGTATTGGTGCAAGCCAACCCTCGACGCATGCTCAAGTCATCAATGACCATTGATAAAAGGCAAGACACCATGGTGACTATTGGTCGCCTGGTTGATACGGGCCTGGGGCGACCTGATTACCCACTCCTTCTATTAAGTGATTGTGCCCTTACCAGTCACCCAATTTTCTCTCGTTTCGCTCAGAAGATTTCAGGTGAGTTAGGCCTTTCGAGCAGCATGAGTCTTGAAGACTTAGCTTCTGATGTTGAGTCTTTGCCTGGTACCACCGTATGGTCAATAGATATGCCATTGGTATCAAATCTGATGCCAATGGCCGTTCGATCAATTCAGACGGAACTAAAGAAGTTTGGTCGCACCGGCTTAACTGCTGAGGAATATTCAGAAGTTAGGCTTTATTTGACCGGGGCATTGCCAGTGCGGTGGATGGCCAATAGTCAGTTGGCTGCCCATTCAATTCTTGATTCGGTGGTGCTTGATGGCGCTTGCGACCCGCTGCCACTATTACAGCAGGGCATTCGTTCTTCTAGTTTAGATAGCCTCAATCGTTTTGTGCGCACTACATTTAAGCCAGACCGCGCTACTGTTGTAATTGCTGGTACTAAGCAGGCCATCGGCCAGATTCATGGTTTAAGGCAGGATGAGGGTGGCACCGAATCAGGTGCGTCACTAAATAGCTCTGGTGGGTCGAGTCGTTAGCGCTGAGCTGAATTTGGCAAAGGGCCAATATGAGCCCAGATAAGCAGCTACTAATCTGAGAAAAGCGAACAAGTCAAGTAGCGGCCGTTGTAAATCATGAAGCGTCGTTAACGATCGCCCTTCTCGTTCTATATCTGCTACACCGATGGTCGCTTATCTGACCGGAGTGATCGCACAAGGTCGTCAAGTGGTGCCGTTTTGCTTCAGTTGCTTGAAAACTTTGGCAAATTAACTGTATTAGTCCGCAAAGTGGCTATTGAGCTTAATTCAGAGACCAATGTAAACTTCGGGGAGGTTGTCATTTATTTAATGCAATCGGCTCAAATGCTGCGTCTTGCCTATTTTCAGCCACTTTGACGATTTTACATAAGGGGCAAAAGGCTAACTCTGTGCCGTTCTTCGCTTGCGATGGCGAAAATTGACTTTCTAGTGACAAGTTGGATAATATGCAGCCATGGTTACCCCCAGTGGCGTTGTAAGAGATGACTATAGTGCTCAACTACGATCAAGAAAAACTGGAAATGGAAGGTCTTCCCGAATATGTGCGTGACAGCGATGTCAGCTCGCGGGATGCATTTGTTTCAATTTCCACCAGGTCATTAGCGGAGAGAGAAGCTCTACGTACTGCTTCTACACCTGACTGGCAGTCTTCTCAGCGAGACACCGGTTCTTATGCGCGGGTCACAACTGAAGTGGAGACTCCTAAGTCTGATGAGCTCGAGGCTCTTTGGCCGGGTGTACACCAAGACTTCTTGCATTCACCTAAGCGCACACCCAGCTTTTATTTGACTATTGGTTTCATGGCCGGTGCCTTCCTTTCTATGATTGGAATTTGGGGCTATTCATCGGTATCAGGAATGATCGCCAATAATCCCCAAGCTAGCAAAGCCGCAGTTGCTACTGTAGGTACGCCCGCCGCTGCACCAGCAGGGCAGACTGTAGCTGCAGTTCCTAGTGGTGGCGATCCCAATTCGCTTTTGGTGCCAGCGCATACAAGTGTTGAGATTCAAACCGGCGACACTCTGGCTGCTATTGCACTGCGTGAATACAAGCGAGTCAGTCCTCGTCTACTCGATGAAATTTGTCGGGCAAACGGTCTTAAGAATGCCAATTTCTTGAGTCTCGGCCAGAAAATCACTCTGCCTAACTATCAATCAACTGCTCAAGTGCAAGCTCAATCGCAGGTTGCTGCAACTGCCGCTGCTCAAGTACACTAGTGCTCTAAGCATCAGTTGAATACTCAATCTCAGATAAAGCTTGTGTCTGCCGAAACCACCAACGGCTCATCTTCAGCTACTTCACTTTCTGGCAAGTCTTCACCGACTAGACCAGAGAAGAAACCGTTGTCGCCAGAAACTCGAGGCGACTTCACGGTTGAGCGCATATTTGAAATGCTGGCTGAGAGTCTCGATGGTTACGAGATTCGCGATCCCCAGCTTGATTTGGCTCATCATATCGAGCGGGCGTTTAACACTAAGAAGACTGGAATATTTGAAGCCGGAACCGGCGTTGGCAAGAGTTTTGCTGCGTTAATACCGGCCTTTCTTGCCGGCAAAAAAGTAGTGGTTTCCACTGCCACTATTGCTTTACAAGAGCAATACATGAATAAAGATATTCCAATTCTCAAGGAGATCTTCCCCTTTGAGATTAACGCCGCTTTGCTTAAAGGTCG
This sequence comes from Cyanobacteriota bacterium erpe_2018_sw_21hr_WHONDRS-SW48-000092_B_bin.40, assembly GCA_030917395.1. Classification (GTDB taxonomy): domain Bacteria; phylum Cyanobacteriota; class Vampirovibrionia; order Obscuribacterales; family Obscuribacteraceae. The sequence goes on along the minus strand of JAUPUU010000493.1, from coordinate 2,734 downwards.
GGGAAACTACCTGGGCATTCGTCGCTTTCGCGATCATGTTCTAGAACAACACATTGACGATGATTTTGTTGATTGGGTCAATAACACCCAAAACGGCGATGTCTCAGAATTAGATTTTGTACCGCCCTATGATATTTGGGGTGAAATCAACTCAGATTCAGACGATTGTCTGCGCAATAAATGCCCGAGCTTCGGTAATTGTTTCTATTTTGAGGCGCGCAAACGGGCTGAAAAAGCCGATATTCTGGTAGTTAATCATGCCTTGCTTTTGGCTGATGCCGCTTCCGGTGGCAGTATTTTGCCGCCCTACCAGCTCTTGATCGTAGATGAGGCCCATCACCTACCTGACATTGCCACCGATGCTTTTAGCCGATCAATCAGTAATCGTGGTATTCGTATTTTGCTTGGCAAGGCAGTGAAGCGCCTCAATCCACCTAGCAATTTGATCAATGATATAGAGCATCTATCTGGTCAGCTCTTTGTTCGACTAAACATGATGGCGCGCTCGGCAAGAATGCGCCTGCGGCAGCCTGTAGAGGGTGCTGTAGAGCTTATTTTTGCCCTTAAGACTTTGCGTGATTGGTTAGAGAATCAAACTTTCGAACACATTCTTGATGTTGACCTCTTGAGAGAGAAAGCTCAATTGAAGGCAAAGAGCATCATTAGCACCATATCTGGTTATTGTGCCTGCCTTGAATTAATTGCCGCTCCCAGTGCTGAATGGGTAATGTGGTTAGAGCGTACCGAAAGACAAGAGGTCAAAATTGAAGTGGTGGCCGCTCCACTAGATCCCTCGCATTTCATCTCCGATCTACTGATAAACAAAGGTGGTTTAGAGACTTCGGTATGGATGTCGGCAACACTGGCCACTGCTGGTGATGATCCCTTTGAATTCTTCAAGCGCTCTATTGGTGTTGATCGGTACGTAATTCAAGATCAAGTGCCCAGCCCCTTTGATTTTGAAAATCAGGCATTGCTCTATCTCCCGCCCAACATGCCAGAACCTAATCATTCTGATTTCTTACAAGCTGCTTTGATTGAAATCGAGCGTATTATCGAATTGACTGAAGGGCGAGCCTTTGTACTTTTCACTAGCAGGGCCGCGCTCAATAACGCCTATCAAGCCCTGGCTCCGCGCATGCCTTACGAATCGCGCAAGCAGGGTGACATGCCCAGACAGAAACTTGTGGAATGGTTCAAAGCTACTCCTCATGCTGTTCTATTTGGCACCTCCAGCTTTTGGGAAGGGGTCAGCATTGATGGCGAGCAACTCAGTTGTGTGATTATTGATCGTATCCCCTTCCAAGTGCCCGACGATCCGGTCTACGAAGCCCGCTGCGAGCAGATGAAAGAAGATACTGACCGCAGTTGGTTTAATGATTTAGCCTTGCCTCATGCCACCATGCGTCTTAAGCAAGGTGTCGGTCGCTTAATCAGAACCCGAAAAGATCGTGGTCTAGTAGCCATTCTCGACTCTCGTTTGACCAAAAAATATTACGGTCGCAAGATCATCGAATGCTTACCGCCGATGAAACTAATTCGTTCATTGCCGACTGTAGAGTCGCGCTTGATGGAAGATTTTCTTGATCTTGGCCAAGACTACTCAGGTTAACTGAGTTCGACTTCTTCTTCTGCTTCGGTGGCAGCTTCGCTGGCGCCGTCATGGCGTACCAGGCAAAGTGTTATTGGGCAATTGTCTACGATGTAGTGAACAATTGGGTCTTTCTTCATCAAGAAGAATTGAGGGCCACCAACATTGGTGGTGCCGACATAAAGACAGTCGGCCTTTAACTCAATTGCTGTCTGAACAATTCCGCTAGCAACTTCCCCTGATTTAACAATACCTGAGGCATTGATACCTTGTGCTTGCAAATCTTTGACACATTGGTCTATCTGCAACTGGGCTTTGTCTGTTGGTCTGTCTGACGAAATCAATTGGGCAATGACGCCTAGCTTTTCAGGGTCAGGAATAATGCGCAGCAAAATAATTTCAGACCCTGTTGCCTTTGCATGGGTCGCTGCCATTTCAATGGTCTTGGCGCTACGTTTTGGAGAGCTAAATGCTACTACCAGTTTCATTGTCTTTTACTATCCTTGATATGCAGCCTAAGCGTGCCAGATTGTTCTAAGTATCATATAGGTAACTGATGCCAATGTAGCTGCTACCGGTAGAGTTAACACCCATGCCAATAAAATTAGCTTCATGGTTTTTGGATTGAGTTTATCTTTGCCGTGTACTGGAATGGTTCCGCCAGCTACCGCTGAACTCAAGGTGTGGGTGGTGCTGATTGGTGCTCCAATATGCGAAGCAATCAAAATGATTACGGCTGTGCTCATTGAAGCGCCAAAGCCCTGGGAGTGGCTGAGTTTTTCTCTGCTAATTTTGGTGCCGACTGTACGAATTACTCGCCAGCCGCCAATGATTGTTCCTAATGCAATAGCAAGAGCAGCTGAGCCCATAACCCAGCCAGGTACTTCATTGCTATGGTAGCCATAGCTAGCAAAGTGGGTGGCGAGAATTAGGGTGATTAAGCCCATTGTCTTTTGGCCGTCGTTACTGCCATGTGAAAAGCTCACAGAGGCGCTAGAAAAAATGTGCAACCAACGCATTACTGCGTGCTGTTCTGGCGCTTTCTTGGCATCGACTTCGCGCTCTTTTTCTTTGGTTATTTTTAGGGTAATCCAGGTGGTGATGTAGCCTGCGGCAAAGCCTACAAGCGGGGAGATCAAGAGT
>JAUPUU010000492.1 GCA_030917395.1 Cyanobacteriota bacterium erpe_2018_sw_21hr_WHONDRS-SW48-000092_B_bin.40 | reverse complement strand
GGCTGATGACATCAAGAGTGATCAATATCATATTGAAGGCGCGCAGGCGGGCCGATGAATAGCGCAGGCGGCGCACAATAAAAGCGAGGCCAATGAAAGAATAAACGCTGACACCACCGACGATGGCAGCAGTAGAGCGAAATTCGAATTCGTCACCGGCAAAAGTACCGATACCGACGCAGAGAATCAAACTGACCAGAGCAAAGGCAATACGAAAGCGTAGCAGTTGCTCGCTTTTTAGATAGAGTTCGTTGGTCGACTCTCTAGTTTTGGCTTTTGAGCCGACACGCCGGGTCATGCTCATGGTCATAGGGGCACCGCTATCTGACAGTTTTGGAAAGACTATATTACTAGGAAAGCCACCAATCCGAATTTGACAATATGGCTTCTAAGCTATACTATAGACTCTATGCCATATACGGTTGTTTACCCGAAACCTTTTGCCGCCTGGCTAGACGAGCAAGGCGAAGATCTCAGACAGCGTACATTGGCTCACCTCGAGTTACTGAAAACACGAGGCCCTCAACTGGGTCGCCCATATGCAGACACCCTAAAGGGGTCGAAGATCACGAACTTAAAGGAACTCCGATTTCAATTCGATGGTGCACCTATAAGAGTTCTATTTGTTTTGATCCAAGACAACAAGCTGTAATTATATTGGCAGGAAACAAGCAAGGTGACAAACGTTGGTACGAGACAAACATAGCGACAGCGGAAAAGCTCTACCACGACCATCTGGCAGAGCTAGAAAAGATTGATGCAGAGAGAACGAACAAGGAATAAAGAAATGATCAACCACGATGACTACATGCAAAAACTCTCTGCCGAAAAACGAGAAAAAGTACTGGCTATGGCAGCTGAACTGATTGCTGAAGAAAAATCGCTTCGAGAGATTCGCAAAGCCAGAGAAGTGTCACAAAAAACACTTGCAGAGAAATTAGATATGAATCAAGGTGACTTATCAAAATTTGAAAGACGCACTGATGTTTACCTCAGCACTATTCGTAGATACATCGAAGCTATGGGTGGAAGCTTGGAGCTGATCGCAACCTTTCCCGATAGTGGCCCAGTAAAAATTACAAACATCGGCGACCTTGGCGGAGCCGATGAGGTTGCATAAAAGAGCCTAGACCCATAAGACTCACAATCGGAAGGCTAATGCCCATTCTATTAATTGAAGACATCGTTGAGCCCTTTCCCGTGTATCGACGCACGCCCCTGTCGGTGAAGGAACCAGAGCTAGCCACCGAATGGGATTTCGAGCGCAACCGACCTTGGGGGCCAGAAGATTTCAGCTACGGCTCGAATGCTAACGTCTGGTGGCAATGCCCAAAAGATAAGCAAAGACACCGCTGGAGAGCAACGATTAGCAATCGCACAACCACACCTAGAAGTGGCTGCCCCTATTGCTACTTTGAGTCATACGGCTTGAACCTGCGTCAATTTCCGCAAGTTCTCAAATTCTTTGATAAAGAAAAAAACACTGCCAGCCCCTATAAAATTCCGATTGGCAAGAAAATCTTCTGGCACTGCACCAAGGGCAAGAACCATAGATGGCATTCACGATTTAACATCGAAGTCATTGATGTCTTCTGCCCTTTTTGCCGTGGAAGCAAAGCCGCGCCAGACAGCAATCTTGCCGCTTGCTTCCCTGAGATAGCCAAACAATTTCACCCGAGCAAAAATGGCGATATCAAACTAAAGAACCTCGTGCCTGGTTCAAAGCGAAAAATATGGTGGCGCTGCGACAAGGCAAAAGATCACGAATGGCAGGCTCGCCCTCGAGACCGAACAGCAGATGGAGAAGGTTGCCCATACTGTAGTCGGCGACGATTTTCACCTATCCACTCTCTAGCCGCTGAGTACCCGGCAATCGCTAAACAGTGGCACGAAACATACAATGGCGATCTCAGCCCAAAGGATATCTCCAGCCGCTCTAGAAGAGTGGTTTGGTGGAAATGCCCCAAAGGCGATGACCACGAATGGCCCGCATCAATCACCCACAGAACCTATCACAAGACAAACTGTCCTTACTGTGTCAGCCGAGAAGTAAGTGAAACCAACAGCCTAGCTGTGCTATTTCCTGAAGTTGCAGCTCAATTTGATCTCAAGAAAAACTATCCAGTTAAACCAAGCGATGTGGTGGTAGGTTCGGCCAAAGTTTATTGGTGGACATGCAAGCGGAAACACTCGTGGCAGCGCGAAGTCTATCTCAGAACGAAGCGCGGCACAGGCTGCCCTGAATGCCCTGAATACTTGAAGCACAAAGTGACAAATCCACTTTCCAATTATCCAGAAGTAACAAAGCACCTCCATCCGAAAAGGAATGGCGCCTTAGACCCTAAAAATATCTCGGCTGGCAGCAAACAAAAAGTTTGGTGGCTCTGCACACGTGGGCCTGATCACGTATGGGAATCATGGATAAACCTGACCGTGCGCAAGGGTTACAAGTGCCCATTTTGCGAAGGCTCCCGCCTATCTGTCACCAATAACATGAAGGAACTCTATCCGCGCCTGGCAAAAGAATGGTTGTCTTCAAAGAACGAAAAAGCTGTAGAACAGGTCTTGCCTGGCTCAGCTTACAAACCATGGTGGCAGTGCAGCGCCTGTGGGCATCAATGGCAAAGAGAGTGCTATTTAAGAACCCAGCGGCAATCGGCCTGCCCAGAGTGCAAGGCTTACCCATACTAGAAGCCTTAGCTCAAAGCACTCTGTTCCTTCTCGATAGTACTCAATCTTTTGAAAACTGTTCTAGAAGTTTTCGGAAGGGCTATGAAGCCATACTGAATGTAGAACCCCATTGGATCTCGCGCCCCGGCAGCAAGGTCATCGACGCTTGGTTCTTCGACATCAACAATCATGACAGCTGAGGCTACT
>JAUPUU010000491.1 GCA_030917395.1 Cyanobacteriota bacterium erpe_2018_sw_21hr_WHONDRS-SW48-000092_B_bin.40 | reverse complement strand
GTAAAAGCACGTTTCCCCTGAACGCCCTGGGCTTCAATAATCTGTCCCGCAGAATTGTAGCCAAGTGTAGTCTTCCTTGTGTTATCAATAACTGCCGTAGTGCCATTCTCTTTGACGATTAGGCCGTCTTTATACGTACTAACTAAGGTTCCATTGCCGAAATCCCGCGCCTGCCCCGTGGCCTCAGGAATAGCTGCAGGCTTGGGCTCTAGCCACTCAGGATGAGTCTTGCCCCCAGGCTTGCCTAGAGGAAACTCACCGGGAAGCGAACCATCGGTACGATGGCCGGATCTCAGCAAATCGACCATTTTCTCTCTAACTTCAACAGCCAATTCTAGTTGCCGAATCTCTTCTTCGGTCATGCCGGGATGTTTCAGCGTGCGAAGTTCTTTATCAAGGCTAGCAACATCAACAGATGGAGTCTTGCCGTCTTTCAGCTGAGCATTAATTTCACCGAGACGCAATTTATTGATTTCGTCAATACGCAATTTAGCTTCGTCGGAAATAGGACCAGGATACTTCAGTGCACCATCCTTCTGCAAATATACTACTTCTTCTGGCTTCAACCCTTTAGACTGCAGCCACTCATTCATCTGGGCCTTGATACCACTCTGCTCATCATGAAGCATGGCATTGCGTTGAGCCAAACTGGCGTCGGCAACTTCGCGACCTTTAGGTGAGAGAACAGAGTAAGTATCTTTATAGCTAGCATCAATTGAATCAATTGACTGCCAGACATTACCGTCTTTAAAGTTTGTGCCAGGTCCTCTGATAGCAACAATCTTACTAGCACCACCAAGAGTGGCATAGTTATCAACGCCATCACCATCAATTAAAGTGCTTGAGATCTTGTATTTGCTAAGCAGTGCTTCTTGTTCAACTTTCGATAGTTGCTTAAATCCGGGAGTATCAACGGGGTTGACTGGTGTAGACCAATGCTCAATACCGGCTAGTTTAAACAGTTCTCGTTGATCGGGAGTGAGGGCAACTTCCCAGCTACCATCAGCATTGCGAACTTTTGGCCATTCATTGACTTGAGCAATTGGTTTTAGTCTCGATACACCGTCTTCACCAACCACTGTCATATCTTTCAATACAGCTGTAAGTTCAGCATGGCGTTCAGGGGTGATTGCACCTTTCTTCAGTAAATCATCAAGACCAGGCTTCATTTTGAAGTTAAGATAGAGATTGCCCATAAATTCTGGTGGGGCAATCTGGTGCTCTTTGATAGCTTGAACAATACGGTCAACGCGCTCAGGTGGGAAGCCCTTGCGTGTTAGAGACTCTTGAGCAGCCAAGGCACCATCAAGATGGTGAGTAAAGAAATTAGCCTCAGCTCCCTTTGGTGGAGGGAAGGCAAATTTGACAGAATCAGAATACATAGAAGCTAAGAGAGCGTCTTCTAGCTCGTCAGGCTTAAGGCCAGCCTTGCGACCGACTTCCAAGACCTTGGCCATTTCGCCCTGGGTATGAATCCAATTCACCTCAGGATCTGGATGCATGCGATCGCCGACTCTATAAGAGGCAAAATGCTCTCTTATCTCAGACATATTGTCGAGTATGTTTTGTTTCTGTCTATCTGTCAGCGTCTTGTCAGTCATCAGACTTTCATAAGCACTGCTGGGCTTGCCATTGGCATCAATGGCGCGAACATCTTTCAATTCACTAGCAACCAGAGCCAACGACTTCTCTTTAGTCTCAGCGCTCTGAACAACAAACTTCTCTTTTACCTTTTCACGGAACTCAAGAGGCCTGCCGTCGACACCAATTTCAGACTTGAATTTGACCTCGGCACCATCAACTCCTCGCTCAATTAGGAGCTTGTTATTCTTGACGTCATAGACTCTTTCATGACCATCCAAACCAAAAGTTATACTGCGGTCACCCTGAGAGTAACTAAACGAGCCGTCGCCTTGCACTTTGTATTCAGTAGATGTATAGCCTGTGACCTTGCCATCTGCACCATAAGTCACCCAGCCAGACTCACCTTCTAGCTTCATAGAAGAACCATTGGGCATGGTCGCTTCAGTGAGCTTGCCAGTAGAGTCATATTTATACTGATAATGATCGCCCTTGGCTGTCCAGACGTCACTGACACGATTGCTGTCGCCGTCGTATTGCACACGACCGCCTTCAGGAGTCAGCACTTGTGCATGACCATCGGCAGATGTAAGAGCTAGTTGTCCATCGTTATTGACTTTGAGTTTGCCTTCTAACTCGGTGACAGTGCCATCAGCTCTGGTCTGTACAGCTTTGCCTTCAGCGTTTACATCAATAACAGTGCCATTGTCGAAGCTGGCTTTCTGCACATGACCATCGTGATCATAGTCATACTTTACGCCGGCATTCTCTTTCTTCACTTCACGCACATAGCCAAGCGCATCGGTGGTCACTTGCTCACCAGTGTTCTTGTCTTGTTTTATACGGGTGCCGTCGCTGCGTAATATTGACTTATCGCCACCTTCTGCCTGCCAGGTAACAGTACCGTCGGCATCAACTTTCATTTTGCCGTTGACTTCATACTTGCCACCAGGGGCAGTTGGATCATTAACCTTCCATTTCAGGCCATCTTCGCTGCTATAGACAACACCATCTGGATAGGTGATCTTTTTGACATCACCCTCCAGAGCACCAGCACGGTGATAGGAAACGGACAATTTACCTTCTGGAGTAACAACTTCAGACACGCGACCACTACGATCTAACTTAGGCGCATGAACGTCGGACGCGGCACTGACAGCTTTAACTTCCAAAGATCCCGCAGGAGCAGTATGAACATCCGGACCGTCAGCATTACGGAAGACCGATGCTGTTCTGCCCAGTCCCTTGAATGCCACGGTGAAGGCACCAGCCATGGCACCACCAGAAAGTCCGCCCATGACAGCCTGCTGTGCCACCGCCTCTAAAGATTCGCCATCAACGCCACCGCGCACACCACCCGACAGCGATCCTCCCAAGGCACCAGCACCGGTATTGAGTGCATATTCGCGCATAGAAGCTTTGAGGCCAGCACCGGCCTCAGTCTCAATGGCCTTGGCCAGATTGGCCTTGAGAATTTGCTGTATTTGTGGAACATCGGCAGCATCAGCAGCGACTTTTTCTGCAATCTTGGCAATTGCCTTATCGTCCACACCTTTGGCACCGTTTGAAATAGCAACGGCCACTTGTTCCGCTAGCTCTTTTTTGATAGTGCCTTCAGCACCTTCTTTAAGAAGCTGTTTGCCACCTAAGACAGCGACATTATCAACTTCAGACATTACAGTTCTAGCGGCAGTTAATGCACTTCGCTCGCCAAGTTTAAGCATTTGAGCCGCTTGAGCTGGCCCAAGGAAAATAGTAGCAGCATCGATTGCACCAGTAGCACCATCGCTAATTACTTGAGCACTGGCAAAATCGTAATCGGCTCCGAGAATTGCCGACTTAGCTCCGACCTTGAACATGGCGCCGCCCACACTAGTGGCAGCTAGAAGTGAGAGACTAACACCACCAGTGAAAGCTGCACCGCCTACACCGGCCGCAATGATGGCACCATCAACAAGAGTATCCGCAGCGGCGCCTTCTGATTTTTTATAGAGTTCAAGCGACTTGTAGAGACTTTCTTCGAACTGCTTGCGGCCTTCCAGCGGCATTTCTTGGTATGACTTGGAGTATTCGCCCATGGCTTTCGAATACTGCTCAAGCTGGTCAGAAGTCATCTCACTGGTGCCATCCCAGTGCTTGACGATAAACTTACCAACACCGTCGGCACTCTCGTATACTTCAGAACGAGCTTCGTTATAGGCTTCGCGAGCAGTCTGAGGGCCACGCAGGGCCCGAGCAGCTTCTGTTTTGTCAGCGCCACCAAGTTCGCCTAAGGCATCACCGGTCAGAGTAGAGCCATACTTAACTTCATAAGCGTCTTTAGAAGCTTGCAATTGCTCGGGAGTAAAACCACTAAGCACTTCTTTGATTTTGGCTTCGTCGGTGCCAGCGCCAATCATGGCTGCCCGCAACTCATCTTCAGGCTTCATTTCGCCTTGCTGACGAGCAATATTTAGAGCTACTTCGCGCTCGTCAGCAGACATGAAGCCGAGTGTCTTCTCCGGATTTGCTAGTAGTTCTTTCCAATCTTCAGGAGTAGCTCTATCTTTCTTCAGAGCATCATAGACACCCTTCTCATCATCATCAAAGACGCCTTGATAAAGCTCTGCTTTTACGGCGAAAGGTATGCGACCGGTTTCGAGGAGGGGTTTAGCAAATTTATCGTATTCGTCTTGGTCAAGTGCTTTGTGAATGGCAGTGTTAAACTTCTCTGCCATAACTTTATCTTCGGCGGTTTGCGGGTTGCGCAAACGCTCGCGAAGAGTCGGGTCTTTGCGGAAGCTTTCTTCGAGATCAGCTACAACTTTAGCTTCGTCAACATTGAAGTTAGTAGAATGCATCTCCAGCTTGGAGACAATGTCAGACTCTGGCTTCTCTCCTTTGGCTACTCTATCAAGAATACGCATAGCAGCATCGCGCTCAGAGCCGGCATCCATAGCATCAGCGACTTCAGCATCTAGCTTTTTCTTAAATTCAGGATCTTCACGATAGCGTTTTTGCTCATCGGGAGTCATTTTTTCAAGGGCACGAATGATATTATCTTCGTCGTTATTGAAGAAACCAGTTTCGTCTTTGATAGCATCAACTACCGAGCGCTGAGCGACTTTGCTCTCTTCGTAGGTGCCAGCCGCCATTTTCTTGTCTAGAGCTTCGCGAGCACGCGCCATCTCAGACTCGCTCAAATCGAGAGCAAGAGTGGCCTCAACTTTCTTGCGGTACTCAGGATCGCTCTTTAGTCTTTCCCAATCTTCTTTCGGCATGCTCTCAATGGTGCCAAGCACTTTGCCCATGCCATCATCGAACATCCCACCATGGGCAGCCAGTCTTGTCACCAGACTGCCATCTTTACCCGTGGCAATCATATCTTCCCATTTGGCGACTTCGCGCTCATTGCCAGCCTTATCTAAAGCACTATGAACCTTGCTGTAGTACTCAAGATTAGCCTTGTCAGCAGAATTTAGATTAGCAGTATCGCCACCGGCAAGCTTTTGGCCAGCAGCATATGACTGCCGTTCTGCGGCACTCATCTGGGCTAATGAGGCCTCGATTGCCTCTTCGTTATCGCCAAAGACACTAGTGTTGTCTGCAATCTTGGTAGAGGCATCTAACTTACCAGCCCTAACATAATCCATCGCATGAGTGGTATCACTGTTAGTGCTATAAGTAGTTTCAGTACTGTATTCATTGCTAGAAGGCGAGCCAAATGCCTCATTGACCTTCTGCTCGCCGCCATTCTGTAAGAATTGCGCCCGCGCTTCAGGTGAAGCACCACGGAAAGCTTCTTGGAACATCTCCAAGTTTTGCGACTTCATGGCAATATCTGCTACGGCCAAAGTATCAGCCGCAGTCATTTTATCTGTGCCCTTGAGATAGATGCCTAGGGCATCTTTGGTTTCTTTGGGCAAATTATCATCATTTTGCAGAACTTCGCGCAACGATTTGCCGTAACGCTCTTGATAGGTCTTATCTAGAGCCTCAATTTGTTGCGAATTCAAAGTCGAAATAGTATCGCGCAGATCTTTTTCACAGTTTGCATTAGAGCGAGCACCAATGCCCCACTCTTTATGCTCTTCTAAAACAGCATTGATACGAGCAGCATCATCATTCTTGCCTTCAGCCAAAGCAGTAAGCTTAGTCAGGTCAGAGCCAGAGAGCTCATCTTTCAGTTCTTCCTTTAGGCTATGACCAGTTCTGGCAGTGAAAGCAGCATCGATTGCTTTAAGTTCATCGGCGCTCTTGCCTTTAAGCTGCTCTTCGATTGCCTTCTTATCAGTACCCATGCCAAGAAATCCGCCATTGGCAGCTTGATCAATGGCAGCGGCAGCGCGTTCTGCCTTACCAAGGTCGGCACCAGTAACTTTATCTTTGGCATTGAGGTAAGTAAGAGACTCAGTCAAGTCGTTGCCGCTTAATTTTGAGCGCAAGACTTCGTCGATATTTTTGCCATGTTTCTCTTTGTAGACATCGTTCAGCACTTTACGCTGATCTTCGTCGAGATTTTTCAGGACTTCTTTGGCTAATACTTCGTTAGCGCCAAACCATTTACCCTCAGTGGCGTTATAAAGCACATCGGCCTGTTTGCGCATGGCCTCAACATCGACAGGTTTCTTCACTGGTTCTGGCGCTTGATCGGCCGGCTTAACTGCAGGTTGATCGCCAGGTTTAACTGTTTGCTCCCCAGGCTTAACTGTTTGCTCCCCAGGCTTAACTGTTTGCTCCCCAGGCTTAACTGTTGTTTGCTCTGGGGGTTTAACGGCCGGCTGATCGGCTGGCTTAACTGCTGGTTTGCTGTGATCCGTTAGCTCAATCTGCTGCCCTGGTTTAATCTTGTCAGGGTCGGCAATACCATTTTTCTTAGCGACTTCAGCAACTGTGCCGTATAGACGCTTGCTATAGTCATGGGAACTCTCACCCTCGTTCTTGGGTAAGTGCTTCTCAACAATATGGCTGAGGGTATCGCCCTTCTTGACTTCATGCTTGACAGTCTCAGGCTTGGCACCCTCGACCTTAGTAGTAGTCCCACCATTTCTGGATGAGTCAAACAGCTCTACCGCGTGTAACTCAGTATTTCCTTTACTAACATTCTTGTCAGCACTGCGCAGGATCGCCAAGCTCTCCTTGCCATGGAGTTCTGGCGCAAGACGTGTCTCTTTATCACCAGGCTTTTCGCCCTCTTTTGGCTTATCTTTAACGACGGTAGCTTTATCGTCTGCCAAAATCTTCAATCTGCCTGGTAAAGCTGGGTAGTAAAAGCACTCATCTATATACCCCAAAAGGGTGACTTTTTCCCAAGATCGACCAGCTTAGGCCAAAAGCCCCGAAGTCGTTGTCTAGCATAGCTATCCAGCACAAAGGCGCGCCAAATTTGCAGCAAAAGCTAGAACTTAATCTTTCCAGTTACAACTTTAACTTAGCGCACATAAGCAGCAAACGATTTAGCCAGAGACTGAGCACTAGCTGGTCGCTCCTCTCTGCGCACGCTAAGCATACTCATGATCAGGGCCGAGAGCCAACCAGGAATATTGAGAGCTGGGTCAAAAGCAGGTGGAGTATCAGAGAATTTGCGTTTAAAAGTATCGTAGGCACTATCGCCCTTAATCGGCGGAATACCCGATAGGGTCTCATAGAACAAACAACCCAGTGAGTATATATCAGAGCGCTTGTCTAAAGCGGCACCCTGACACTGCTCAGGGCTCATGTAGAGAGGACTACCAAAAATTTCGCCGGTTTGAGTCAATTTCATAGCTGACTCGTCATAGCTCTTAGCCAAACCAAAATCGACAATTTTAGCAATGATGCGACTATCGCCTTTGAGCAACATGACATTGCTGGGCTTAATATCGCGGTGCAAAACATGCTTTTCGTGGGCATGGGCTAAGCCCTGACAAATGTCATAAAACAGAGGCAAGGCCTGAGTTATATCAATGCGCCCTTGACGTTGCACCAAATCGGCCATGCTCTCACCCTCAATATAATCCATGACTATATAGGCCTGACCATCTTGCGAGATACCAAAATCGTAGATAGTGAGCAAATTGGGATGAGTCAAATCAAAAGCGGCTTTAGCTTCCATCTGAAAGCGTTGCACCGACTTGGCATCAGAAGCAAGATTAGAATGCAGAACTTTTATAGCCACGTTTTTATTCAAGAACTGATGCTTAGCTAAATAAACAGTGCTCATACCGCCAGAGCCCAAGCGATCACTAACTTCGTATTTACCAGCAAAAATCGAACCTGGAGCGAAGCGGTCAGCAATACGAGAAAGTTCAGCACCGTCATAAGGACAAGAAACCCAACCCTCCGGAAATTCTTTGGCACAAGAAAGACAAACCATCTTGTACTTCAGGCCTTCCTCCTGGGCCGCACTCAGCTCAGCAAGACTATGTTCGGTTTCTTGCTTCTCAAAGCCGATCTTGTCAATCTTTCGAGCGCTATAAGCAAAAATGGCACCAACTTCAGCCGCCAGTGCAATAAAGGCCAACAAAAGCGCACTGGGTAAGTTGACTATTTCACGAATCACAGCCTGCTTTAAAGCCCAGCTGATTGGTACCATACAGATAAAAGCTAAAATCGATAAGCGAAAGAATTTGCCACCAACCGTATCAATGGCAAGCAATCTAGTAATACCAAGTGTAGGACGGGATAGGAAGATCGATATTTCTAACAAGCAAAGAATGAGATAGGTAAGATACTTAAAGACAACACAACCTTGCATGGCGCAGAAGCCGTCAATAGCTCCACCGGCGCCAAAAACAAAAGATAGCACCAAAATGAGACTGGGTAGCCCCAATATCAAACTAAGAGTTTGATAAATAAGGGGGCGAGTGGCGCCAACGAATTCTAAAGCAAGGGCAGTGAGCGCCACAAGCAAGAGACAAAACGACGCATCAACTGACAAAAGCCCAGGCAAAGTCAAATAGCCAGCATCCACCGGTTGATAAATTGGTAGCGCTAAGTTCCAGTCTTGCCCCAACAAATGCTCTAACCATAAAGCCGCACCAGCAATAGCACAAACCAGTAAAAGTGCGCGACTGACTAACTGCACAACTCGATTGCTAGTATTGATTTTCATCACCACCGGTAGTGTCGCCAGCGTGAGCAAACACAGCCAGAAAGCTGTTGGGAAGCTAGTCAACTGATCAAAAAACAACCGTTTCAATACATCGAGCGAAAACACCCAACCGACAATAACCGACAAAGACAAAAGACCAGCGGCTATCAAACTCAAATCGGCCAAAGAAGATATCAGTTTGACAGAGCGCAAAGAAATGGCAGCGCTATCACCGCGATCAAATTTCTCAGTACGGGCCATTACTTTGCTTGTTTGTAGCCCAGAGCGAACGGAGGCGGCATCAGTTATATTTCGGACATTGGTAGATTTAACATCAGGAGAGAAGACAGTAGCCGCATCTTCAGCATCAGAGCCACTTTCTATAGTCTTATCGTCTTCGCTACTCATATTGACAGCTACTTATTCTTAGCATTTTTCAAAGCACTTAAAATGGCACACTTATAGGTATCTTTTGTCTTTGGGCCGCCTAGCTCATGCATCAGTTTTTTCTTACTATCAAAAATCATTACCACAGGCACCATATCAACATCTTTGTAATAGCGAATAATGCCCAAGTCTTCGGCTGTCTTAATGGCGGTCTTACCAACGTCAGCAGAAGAATCTATTTCAACCACAACAACGTCTTCACCAAGCTCTTCGCCCAGCTCTTTCATTATTGGTCTGACTTTTGTACACCAGGCCTTACAATGCTGATCATAAACGAGTACCACTAAGGCTTTAGCCGCTTGGTCAATGCTTCTTGTACTTGCAGGGGCAGGTTCGCTTGCTTGCGCCAGCACCAGAGGTGTAGACAGTGAAAAAGCCACGGCACTAAGGCAGGAAAGTGCCAGAACCTCAGTATGCAAGAAGAACTTGATTAGCATAAGCACCCACATCAATGAACCCTAGTTTAGCTCCGCCGACTCTTCTGTGCAATAGCACAGTGCATGGCTAAAACAAGCGTAATAGAATTTCGGCAATACAGAATTACCTTCGGAGGCAAAGAGATGTTTGCAGGGGCTGTGCAACCAAATGAAGCAAGCTTAGAAGTAAGCTGGAAAATCTTTTTTGAGACCTTCGGCATACAAACCAGCTTTCATGACTTCTTCATGCCTTCCGGCACTTATAGCCCGGCTCTCTGGCTTCTCAATGAGCAAATCGCTGTGGAAATTGAAGCTTACAGCTGTGCTGCGGCAAAACCAATTCGCTATCAAGACGCAGCCGACCAGTCAGCCTTCCCCATAATTTGCATCAAAGGTCTGCCCCAAGTAAATCGCTATTCAGTCAGGATGTTTGTTCCCAAACAGACAGCTCAGAGGTATCCCCGATTTTACTGGGCAAAATTCGCCGAAGGTGAAGGCGGCAAACTATGCTTGCTTGAAGGCAGTAAATTTTGCTATCTGCAAAAGCCTGTCAGACACTTAGAGTTAGAGCGGGAAATAGAATCAGCGATACAACCCAACAGTGAAAGCGCAATGGTGTTGAAAGCCCTAACTTTAGGGAATGCCAGTTATCTTGTGAGTTTGCAGAGTAAGGCGGTAGCCAAAATCTAAGGCTACTTTAACTGCAGCTTGGGTATTGGCAGAGCTAGCGTCGGCTGAACCAGCATCGATTGGCATAACGAAAATACCAAGGGATGGATCTTTAAAATCAGCTGGTGGTCTGGCAATACGCGCGATCTCTCCGGCTCTCTGGGTACTTTCGATGGGCAATCCATCGGCGCTATCGTATTGACCGGCGGCTATTAGATATTTATACGAATTTATCTTGGGTAGAAGCCTTTGATTGAGTGAGGCTGTCTTAGGACTACAGACAATATGAATGCGCTTACTTTCCGGAAGCTCAACATAAAGAGTACCGTTGGTCTCAATTTGCACCACAAGCTGGTCGCTCAAAGAGAGCATGCTCTCTAGCAAAGGGGCGATATTTTGACGAAAAGGTTCGCCGCCAGTAAGCACAATAAGCTGACAAAATGGCGGCCGCACTCTCTCTATAGCGGCTATCAGCTCCTTCAAATCCGGGCGCCAGGTAGAAGATTCAAACTCAGTATCGCACCAGAAGCAACTGAGATTGCAGCCGGCCAATCTAACAAATACCGCTGGCTGTCCAGCAAAAGGGCCTTCCCCTTGGAGGGTGTAGAAGACTTCTTGTACCCATAGTCGTTGGCCGTCGCTTAAATCTTGAGGGCGTAGGGGGTTATCTCCTCTCATGGGAATCTCATTTTGCTAACGACAAAGACACTTCAACAAAACAGTTCTCTGTTTCCCAGAGTACTATCTTAGTAAGATTCACCCCAGTATCAGCGAGGAGCTTAGGCGCTACCTGGGTGAGCAGATAGAGTGCCAAATTCTCAGCGGTAGGATTGCTCTCAAGCAAGAATAGTTTTTGCTCTGGTATCGCCTGCAATGCCGAAATTGCTTCTTCATCACCTTTCCAGACAATGAAACCGTGATCCCAATTTTCTTCAATCCAGGGCAAAAATCGCCCTTTCAGTATCGAGAAATCTATCACCCGACCAACTTGATCAAGGCTATTCGAGCTAGATTGAGCGTGAAGGAAGACTTGATAGTTATGACCATGAAAATGACGACACTTCGATTCATGCTTATATAAGCGGTGCCCAGCGCAAAACTGCAATTTACGAACCGCTGAAACTTGGTTCTTATCCACCGCTTACTTCCTCAGCGAATTTCTCGATTCTCGCAGCACGGAGCAAGGGGTCAACTATACCGGCCTGGTCAAAACCTTTAGCGCGCAACAAGCAAGAATTGCAGTGGCCGCAAGGTGGAGACTGACCGTTATAGCAAGTAGTCGAATAGGCGAGAGCCTCAAGACAGCCAGGCAGAGACTGGGCCAGCTCCACAGTTTCCTTTTTTGTCAAATTCATAAGCGGTGTTGCAATAGTCAGGGGAGCATCTAGACCACTGGCTAAGGCACTTTGCATTTTCTCAATGAAATCTAAGCGACAATCGGGGTAACCACCAAAATCTTGCTGGGCGACACCGATTACAACGGTGTCGCAACCTAAGACATAAGCTCGGTTCGCGGCTACCGACAGAAACAAGATATTGCGACCGGGCACAAAAGTTGAGGCTATCCCCTCAGGCAAATTCTCGACGTCATCATAGGCCTCAACGGGCCGGGAAAGATCAGTAAGCGGGCTTAAACCAGCAAAGATATGACCCAGGTTAATTACTTCTTGAGCTATTCCAGCCATCTGGGCGATAGTTCTAGCGCTTTCAAGTTCAAGCCGGTGTCTTTGACCATAATCAAAGGTGAGAGCGTGCACAGCATCGAAATGCTGTTTGGCCCAGAAAAGGCAGGTGGTACTGTCCTGACCACCAGAGAAAACGACTAGTGCTTTAGGCATTGATACTAAACCAAGGGGACTTGGATTGTACCAAAAGCCCGTAAATAGGCCTATACACGGACCGATTGACAACCGCGTATAGCTTTACTTACCCGACTTCTTCGCGCGACTGTACTCTGCTGTGGGCCAAAAGGGAATCCCACCCCTGGGGGTAAAACGCCCCTCGACTTTGAGATAGTGGGGATCGAGCAAGCTAATCAAATCATTAGCAATGCGGTTGACACTGGCTTCGTGAAATTCGTTAAATTGGCGGAAGGCCCCAAGATAAACCTTGAGAGACTTGCTCTCAACACATAGTTGGCGCGGACGATAGTCGATCACAATTGTGGCAAAGTCCGGCTGACCTGTAATTGGACAGAGGGTAGTAAACTCCGGCGCCTCAATGTGGATAGTACCGATTACACCATTTACATTTTGCTCTGGGTCGGCAAAGGGGTTGGGAAAGCACTCCAAAATAGAGGCTTTGGGGTCATCGTAAATTTGCTTATTGGTCTTACCCAATTGGGCAAACTTTTGTTTCTTGTTTTTTTCGGTCATGGCAACCCTTGCTTCCAGAATCTAGCGGATAAGTCAATTTATTCTAGCCAATCCATTAGCTAAAGCCAGCAAAATTGAAAAAATTGCCGGCTGGTCACTTTACAACAATCAGCCATTTGACCGATTCCGTACTGATCAAATCAGGGTTATGGTGGTAGAAGATGAGGTGAAGCCATGGAACCTGTCGTACCAAAATTTATTGATGAACTAATCGACTTCAGCACCGAAGCCAAGAAAGAAGACAAAGGTGCAAGTTCAGATAAGACGATTAGACAAGAGCCTGGTTTGGAACCGCCCCAAGAAGACCCCAAAATTCAGCCGGGTCAAGAGAAAAGCCTAAACCGCCACTAGGGGCAGTGGCAAAAGCAAAACTAAGGTTACTATCTGCCATTGTTTGGTATAGT
>JAUPUU010000490.1 GCA_030917395.1 Cyanobacteriota bacterium erpe_2018_sw_21hr_WHONDRS-SW48-000092_B_bin.40 | reverse complement strand
CAGCTAAGAACAACGTTGATTAACCAACTACCTCACGTTAAAATCTATGGCTGGTCAGAATCGATGCGGGTACCCTAGATGACTGACAAGCTCTGCAAAACTTGCGGTAAAGCACCCCTGGCTAACCATGCCGGTTCAGTCACCTCGTATTTCTTTCAGCATAATTATTGCCAATGCAAACTCGCTAGGTCTGCGGACCTGGGTCAAAATGAAGTCTGTGTCAACTGTGGTAAGTCCCGACCCCTTAGTCGTCGTGCTGGGTCTTTCACGTCCTTTCTATTCAAAGAACTTCGCTGTCAGTGTGCCGGGCCCGTCGCCGCCAAAAGGCGATCTGGTGCTTCATCGCATCGCTCCGCCACTGCCCAGCGCTTGACTCAACGAAAGCAATTTACTCAGTCGCGAATGAGCGGGAGCGGACCATCTGACCATTCCAGTGCCCAAAGGGTTTTGCCAGCTAATAGTATTATTGGAGGGGCCTTCAAAGTAATTGGCATGGTTGGCCAGGGCGGCATGGGAGTTGTCTATCTGGTTGAACAACTGTCGTTGAAAAAGCAACTGGCTTTGAAGGTGCTTTCGCCAGAGTTTGTCAATGAGCAGAGTTGGTTGCGCTTTCAGGCCGAGGCTAAGACTTTAGCCTCGCTCAATCATGCCACGCTGGTGAAGGTCTACGATCTGGGCATTCATGACCGAGCGTTGCCCTTCTATTCTATGGATTATTTGCAGGGGCAGAATTTAGAAGAGATTTTGATTGCTGATGGTCCTCTTCCGCTCAATCAGGCATTGTCTATATTCGTCGAAGTATTGAGCGGCTTGGCTTATGCTCACCGCAATGGCATTATTCATCGCGATCTCAAGCCCAGTAATATAATGCTAAGCACCGCAGGCAGTGCCGAGCAGGTGAAGATTTTAGATTTTGGTATTTCGAAATTGGTGCTTCCAGGTGGCAGTCTCGCTCAGTCGTTGACTTCTACTGGTGAGGTATTCGGTAGTCCGTATTACATGAGCCCAGAGCAATGTGTTGGCGATGTGGTTGATGCCCGTTCTGATATTTATTCTATTGGCTGTTCTTTGTTTGAGGTATTGACTGGATTTGTACCCTTTGAGGGTCGCAGTTCTGTTGAGACGGTTGCCATGCATCAAGATAGAGATGCGCCGAGACTTTCAGACGTTTCCTCCGACAGCGAGTTTCCGCCGTCAGTAGAGCTTGTGTTGTCTAAGTGTTTGGCAAAGTTGCCGCAAGATCGCTACCAGACAGCTAAAGAGTTGTCTTTAGATCTAGAGCGCATTCTTGATGGCAAAGACGTGCTGGCATACAACCGGGTGTTTCCTTCGGCCGAGACGCACGAAGAAGATTCAACTGAGGCATTTCCCTTTCGCTTGGTCATAGCTGTGACTTTGCTCTTGCTTGCTTGCCTGATTGCTACCTATTTTTTCATTGCAGGCAAGCCGCCGCAGTTAATTGCAGTGGAGAATACAGCTGTAGCTAATCAGAAGGAGCTGGCCACGTCTGCTATTGACCTACAGAAGCCCGGGTCCAGTGAGCTTGAAGGCAGACTGGTTGGTCTTACTCCGGGAAGTCCGTCCGCACAGAAGACGGAAACATTAGCGGATAAAAACGCGGCTGAAGATAGCGGCTACGATTCGTTTGTCACTATGGTCGGTGACGCTGACCACAGCATGGGCGCTTACTCTGGCGAGCAAGCAGCACCGACGGGCTCGCAATTAGAGACCGAAAAATACTCGACTAAAGTTGTGGTCAATGGTGTGCCGATGATTTCATTCAAGTTTCCCACTGATGTGGTCATCGGCAAAATCTACACTCTTAGAAATGACCCTGGATTTGACGCTAAAGGAACTATTGTTTGCCGGCAAGGAGCTGCACTGACCTTTATGCCTTCGCGATTGGTTGGTAAGTATCCGCAGTATGTGCAGCGCTTCCGCTCTGATGATTTGAGAGGAGTGTTGATCTATAGCAATGGTGGCGATGATAGCGTGCTCAAGGCGGTCACAGGTCTTCCTGATATCGAGGCACTTTCAGTCATGGCCAATAGCGAGCTCACACCCTTATCAATAACATCCTTCAATAAGTTCCGTAATCTTAGAACGTTTGATGCTTCAAGTAGTTATCTCACTGGCAGTTTCTTTGCCAGTGCCAATTGTTGGTCAAAATTGGCTAACTTGTATTGGAATTGCGCCAAGGCTCCGGCTGCTTTTCTCAAGAAACTGCAATCCTCACCAGAGCTGAGATTTTTGAAGCTGTCTGGTTCTAACTTGAGTCACGAAGACTATTTGTTGATAGCAAAGTTAGCCAGTCTGAGAGAGCTTGATCTTGCCAACAATAAAATTGACAAAGAAGATCTACTGGCTCTGACTGCTCTCGACAAACTGACAACCCTCAGGGTTCAAGGTTGCCACATTGGTCCTGACTCCATTGCTGTCTTGAAAAAATTCAAGTCATTGATTGACTTGGAAATTTTGACAGGTGGTGCTTCCGATCCTAATTTTGCCGCCCTTCGCACGGCCCTTCCCGGTGTGAGAATACACTAGCCGCGGATTCATAGTCGGTCTTCTATGTGATTCTACGCTGCCTATTCTAGGCCTCTCCAGTTCATTTCTTTCGGACTGCTCTTGCCGCTAAGATTGTCTAGAACCTGCTGTTTCATGTATTGAGCGTATTCGTTTGTTGGTTGCTGCTGAAGCGCTGTTTGAAAATCAACCATGGCTAAATCGTATTTATGCAAGTAGCGATAACATGAGCCCCTAAAAAGATAAAAGTCCGTATAGTTTGGCATGATCTTAATTGCTTGGCTTAGCTTGGCCACCGCTTCTTCATAACGGCCCATACCGTGAAGGGCAAGGCCGTCGTAGAAGAGATTCATAGCTGTTTGAGAGACACTATTTGCAGCAGTCTCGGCAATTGCCCTCTCTAGTGCTGCTCGGTGCATCATTATGGGAAACAGCGAGGTCTTATCGCTCTCTTTTACGTCAGAATATCTAAACGGGTCTGCGCTTCTGTTAAGAGCTTCTTGGGGCTTATGTGCCAGTTCATAGGCCATTATTTGGTCTGTGGTTCGGCAGTCATAACCGTAGTCACCGTTAGTTTTTAGGGTGTCATAAAATTTGATGGCCTCTTTGTAGTTCATCTGGTAGAGCTGCACTTTGGCCAGTTCATATTGACGATACAATTGGCCCATTCTCTTGGGATGAAAGACAGTTTCAATCAGGTCTGGAGCTATAGCTGTATGTTCTAGTCTGAGAGCTTCTTTGAGAGCGGCTTCGGCTTCTGTATAGTGACCAGTTTGAGATAGGGCATCACCGTAGTATGTTTGGATCATGTAGTCGGAAGGGCTTAGTTCAACTGCTTTTCTCAGGTCCACAAGAGCTTTTTCGTAAGCTAATTTATTGCTTTCATTGCCGTCTTTTGTGCCTGGAATATAACTAATGGCACGGCCAAAATAGGCTACGGCGCAGTTGGGGTCTATGGCAATACACTTAGTACATTCATTTACAGCCTCATTTGTCTTAGAACGAATCAGCGCGACCACGGCCGCATGGCCATGGGTGTGCAGGGCGGCCTTGCTGTCAAACCAGGCCGGTGAGCCCGGTATGAGCATCCAGGCTACGGCGATTGTGATAGTTAGCCATGAGACAAAGGCACCAATTGCGGCCGCTATGCTAGCTACCGAAGTAGTTGCTGGTGAATTTAATTGTAGTGAGACTTGATTGCCGTAATCTCTTTGCGAGTTGGAATGACTGTTGCTGTCAGTTTCTTGATGAGCCAAAGAATTATGTGCCGTCGCAAGATCTCCAAGGCCTTGATCATCCTCTTCCGGCAGAGTTAGCTGGCCGTTTTTGACGAGGTTGGCGCTGTCTACAACTTTGAGAGTGATGTTGTCGGCCATGCCCTCTTTTACTTTGAATGAAGCTGTCGTTGAGAAAGTCGCATAAGGTGGTTCTTTGTGCGCTTCTTTTTTAGTCTCTGTATCAGGCTCTTTTTGTCGGTCTGCTGCCCTCTCTTTGGCTCCGTTATTAGTGTGTTCGGAATTATTGTCGTTGTTCTTGTCGCCTTTCTCGTCATCATCGTTAGGCTGGGATGGCTCGTCTAAGTCTTGAATTATCTGATGGCAATTGGCGTAGCGATCTTTTAAGTTTATGGCCGTGGCTTTGGCTACTATTTTGTCCATTGCTAGAGTAACTTGCGAGTTCTCTTCTCTGGGATGAGAAACACTGATGGGTTCAGGCTCTTTTCCTGTTAGTAGAAACGATAGAGTGGCACCCATACCGTAAATATCGCTTTGACTTACTGGTTGACCACGGAATTGTTCCGGTGGAAGATAAGCTGGTTTACCCACTACTGAGCCGGTAGCGTTCGACTCCACTTGCCTGGCTACATTAAAGTCAATCAATTTGAGGACGCCGTCATTGCGCAAGATCAAGTTTTCGGGAGTGAAGTCGCGGTGTACAACTTGTGGTTCTTGGCTATGCAGATAGTTCAAGATTGTGCACATTTGTCTAGTCAGGTCGCGCACTCGCTCTTCTGATAGCGGTCCTTCTTTGGCTACGACTTCGCGCAAAGATTTGCCATCAATATGCTCTAAGACCAGGTAAGCTCTGTGATCTTCGACGAAGAAGTCTTTTAGCTTAACTACTTGATCGTGATTGAGATGCTTTAAAATTCGGGCTTCACTTTCAAAACTTTCTAAAACATCTTTGCGAATACTGATATCGACATAAATGGGCAAGAGAAATTCTTTCAGCACTACGGTGTCGCCGCTGGCTTGGTCATAAGCCGAATAGGCTGCGCCCTGCCCGCCTACACCGAGTGAACGCTTGACTCTGTAGCGACCGTCATTGAGAACAATGTCTTCAGTCAATGGTTTGAGGCGGTCTCTTTGTGGTGGCGCCGATAGTGCCTGTAGCCACATCTCGGTGTAACTGTGGTCAACCGGTGGCTGCAGGGCTTGCACTAAGGCTGCCGAGCGGCTTACCCCGGGGGCCCAACGCTCTATGGCGTCGAGGATGATCTCGCGGTCTTCTACCGATTCGACTGCACCCATACTTAGTTTTATGGGTTCGCTGTTGTCGCGGTTGAATTGCAGTTCGGATGCAGTGGTCTGACCTTTCTCATTTTTGCTATTGAGCTCAATAGATGTAAGTGAACTCCAGGGGATGAGCTCGCCTTCTTTTTTCTTTTCGCCTAACCAGCGAAACGATCTAAAGCCCAGGGGGGTGAATTCATAGTTAGTTGGTTGTTTGAGGACAAAGCGCACAACCATGGCTGCGATTGTGGCTGTTAGCGCTCCAATAAGAGCAAGAAAGGTCTGGTTAGAGATGGTGAAGATATTTCCAGTCAGTTGGCCCGAACCATTGTTTGGGTTCAACTGTGTAGGGTCAAGTAGCTTGCCCAGCGCTGCGGAAAGCTCTGGAAAATACATGCAAAATAGCTGTAGTAGAGCTAGGTTTATTGTAATGGCAATGGCGGCGTTGATGTATCGCTCTTTCTTGCTCGTTGTTTTGTGGCGGTGCTTGAACCAGCGCTCAACTGCGATAAAGGGTCGGTAGCGAATCACCATTTTGTCTCGGTCGACAACTCTTGTTTGGAGCTTGAAGGCTTTTGTTGTATCGGTTTTGTCTACTGCCTTTAGTGCTTTGAGCCAATACCAAATAAAGGGCACTGTCATGAAACCGCTAAAGAAGACGCCGACGAATTTTTTCGGAAAACTTTTCTTTTGCTCGTCCGAGCAAAGTTTCTTTAGCTTTGATGGCCAGTAGTTCAGGGCTGCATTGAAATAGATCACTGAAATTATAAGTAACCAGGGCAGGATCTGTATTACTGGATAGGCGCTTAAAAAAAGCAACTGACTGAAGAAGTAGCCAATTAATGATATCCAGGCCAGAGGCAAGAGACTAAGTAATACTGTACGTCTGCCAGCACCGCTCGCGCATTCGGGCAGGTGCGGCACTGTATGCTTGATTAGCTGCTTTTGACTGATGTAAAACCACACAAGGTGCAATACAAAGAAAACAATGGCCGTTATGAAGCTTGCCGATGTCAGCGGATTGAAGTCGCCATGCCGTGAGACGATTTCTGACGGTACTAGAAGAAGGGCACAGATTGATATTATCGCTGTCAGCATACCCATCTTTAGCTTGGGTAAAGGCGGTAGCGGCTGGGGGGTGCTTTTGCTTTCATCAGCAGTTTCGGCCGCTACGATTGTTTCTTGAAGCGGCACTTCTAGTTGTGCCCCTGATTGTTTCTCTAATTTTTCCTCGGAATGATCCGCCGAATGTTCCTCTGCTTGTTCGGCTGCTTGTTCCTCGGATTGTGCTTCTGGCACAAGCATGCTGTTTGTGCTACCGATAGCCGATTCTGAATTGTCCTCGACAATATCATCGCTAATTTTTAGCTCAATTGTTTCGCGCTCGGCTTCCGCGAGTTTGACCTTTTGTACTTTTCTCTTTTTTCTTGTCAGTTCATGGTCCGAATTGCCGCTCATGCCTCTGCCTCGTCACTTGCTGATTTAGCGGTTGCCTTGTGTTCACTTGATGCTGTTGAACCGGCTGCAGCAGCCGCTAGTTCGGGAACGTTGTGCTTAGCTTCTAATGCTCGTAAATGCTCTATTAGTTGTTCAGCGCTGGCCATTCGATCTTGCTTCTCGAAAGCTGTTAGGAGTGTTACTAGATTTTCCATGTCTTCTGATATGTCTGGCAGGATGGCGCGGATATCAGCCTGGGATAGGGGCACCGGGTCTCGACCTGTCAAAAGATAGTGCAAGGTGCCACCGAGGGCGTAGAGATCGCTCTGGGGCACTGTCTTGCCGCGTAGTTGCTCGGGGGCTATGTAGGCCTGTTTCCCTACTAGGGTTCCAGTCGCTGTGCCAACAAATTCGTTTGAGGCGCCGAAATCGATTAGAACGACTGTGCCATCGTTCTTCAAAACTAAATTATCAGGCGTGAGATCGCGGTGCACTACTGGTGGTTCTTGACTGTGGAGAAACTGAAGTATTTCAGCAATTCGCATGGCCCAGTTTAATACAGGTCTTTCGGCGCAAGCACCGTTTTGTTTTACATATTGGCGCAGATCTTGACCGTGTATATATTCTATCAAGAGATAGTGCCGGTCTTCTTCAACAAAATGATCGAGTACCCGAGCGATATTAGGGTGCCGCAGACCAAATAGCATTTTCGCTTCTCGCACCAAGTGCTGTTCTGCCATCTGTCTTACTTCCGGCTCTGCACTTGGTGGCACCACCGCTTCTTTCAGTACAAACATTTCTGTTTCATTTTTCTGAACCAGATAAATCGCTGAGAGTCCACCAAAGGCTAGTTGACGCACTACCTTTAGGCGACCATTCTGCAGGGTTTTGCCAGGCTCAAGCGGTACAAAAGTTGTGACGGTAAAGCGCCGGCCGAGCTCATCTTGCCACATTTTAGTGTGGCCCAGGCTGAGCTGTTCGCTGCCGCTCTGAATCGTGCGCTGAAACTCGATCAGCTCGTCTGAGCGTTGGCAGTTGGTGCCCCAAAGTTCGACTGCCAGTAGAAATTCTTCGAGATGCCCTTTGGGGAGGTCTGCAATATTGAGTGGCAGTAATATATTCGGCTGGAAACCAAGCACGAGTTGTTGGCCTTTGTGGCCCTCGATTATTGAGGCTGTGCGCAATTCACTCCATTGCCAATTGCGCTTGAACCCTAGTGTCGGTAAGAGAAACGGTGGAAAGCTTAAACCATTTTTTGAAATATGTATTTTATTGTCTTCGCTCAAAGCCGAGGCCAAAAGGCCAAAAAATATTATGCTGGCGAGAGTGAGTGAGATCAGTATGTTGTAAAAAAGGTAAGACTCATTGGGAAACTTTATGAGAAAGACTATGAAGGACGCCAAAGCCATAGGAGCAAACAGCGACCAGATCGGCAGAAGGGCGCAGACCCCTACTAGTTGCACTTTTGTTTGCATGGGTTTGTAGGGAACAACCAGCTGAAACTCTGCCATCGTTTGCCCCGTTTAAAAAAAATTGCTCGAACGAGGATATACCCGAGGTAGCAAAGCCCTTAACTAAATCGGCCCCCGGTGCTTAACATTCCGATTTGCTATTCGCCGACTTGCTATTTGCCGAGTTGCAAGCGCATGAAAGTTCTCTCTTCAACTGGCAGACCAAGTTTTTGCTCTAACATATAGATCTCTTCTATCTCTTTTGACCATTGGTTCTTGGGCAATTTCTCAAAGCCCATGGTGGAGTAGAACGGGGCATTCCAGGCGATGTTGAGGAAGGTCGACAGGGTCAGATGTGGAAAATTGCGCCCGCGGGCCCATTCGGCCACGGTCTCTACCAACCGCCTCCCCAGGCCTCTGCGGCCGTGACTGGGCAAAACGTCTACTTCTTCGAGGTAGGCCACTGGCCCTAACACCGTGGCTATGGCAAAACCCACAGGACCCTGCGTAGTACCGGTCTGCGAGCCCTGAGGCTGGTCGTCAGGAAGGATTTGCTCTGCCACCCAGACCTGTCCATCGCCAATCAGTTCTTTGAGCAATCCTTGCTCGAAGTGATGGTCGAGCAAATCGTCTATCAGGCCGGTTCCTTTGAAGCGAACTGCAGATTTCAGCTCAATCTCTTTGATTGCTTTCATGTCGCCCTTGCGGGCCAGGCGTATGCAATATTGCTCAGTCATGATCTCTAGCGTGTTTTGTCTGGCGGTAACTGTTTGTCACAGGTTATAGATTAACTGACAATCGTTGGTTGCCAAAGGCATTAAATGGTGATCCATTTTTAAGGAGTTATTATGCCAGGCGTTTATAAGATGACCGAAATTGTTGGAACCTCAACCGAGAGCTTCGCTGATGCTGTCAAAGAAGGCGTTAAGCGTGCTTCTAAGAGCCTTCGCCACCTGAGCTGGTTCGAAGTTGTTGATCAACGTGGTTCAATCAAAGACGGTCAAGTTGAAGAGTTTCAAGTCACAATCAAAGTTGGATTCAAGCTCGAAGACTAGAATTTGTTACTTTGCCTCGAAATTTACGGGCAAAGGCTAGAGTTTTTGCACTACACTTTTGCTATGTTGGCTAACCCTAATAGGGAAGGAATCATGGCAAAAGTGATTGCAAAGAATTCTAAATTGGGTTTTTTACTGTTTTTAACAGGCGTTATAGTTGCTGCTGTCAGCACTGCTGGTGGTGCCTTGAGCGAGTCGGCTGGCACTGCTGTCGAGGGTGAATCTACCGTCTCTGAAGCTGACCCAGTCAAGGATGATGCCTCCAGCGAAGCGCCAATTTACAAGTTTAAAGCTAATGCCCTGGATGGCCATGAAATAAGTTTTGGTGACTATAAGGGCAAGGTTTTGCTGATCGTCAATACAGCCAGTCATTGTGGCTACACTCCGCAGTATGCTGGTTTAGAGGCCTTGAGTAAGAAGTATGAGGCCCAGGGGCTGAAAGTCTTGGGTTTCCCTTGTGACCAGTTTGGCCACCAAGAACCCGGTGATGCTGCTGCCATTTCTTCTTTCTGCACAAAGAACTATGGCGTTGATTTTCAGATGTTCGACAAAATTGAAGTTAATGGCAAACAGGCCAACCCTCTTTATGTCTATCTGAAAAAGAGCACAAAAGACCACGGCGATATCAGATGGAACTTCACTAAATTCTTGGTGGACAAGCAAGGTAAAGTGTTGAGGCGCTATGGCTCTATGGCAAGCCCTGAGAGCCTATCGGCTGATATTGAAG
Source organism: Cyanobacteriota bacterium erpe_2018_sw_21hr_WHONDRS-SW48-000092_B_bin.40 (assembly GCA_030917395.1). GTDB lineage: Bacteria > Cyanobacteriota > Vampirovibrionia > Obscuribacterales > Obscuribacteraceae. Next base: position 10,005 of record JAUPUU010000490.1, on the reverse strand, counting down.
CCGCTCTTAAGTAGCTAATCCGTCAAGTTACAAGCTGTGACTTGAATACCAGGACGAAGTAGGTTAGTGGTGATACTGGGAGAGTTGGTATGCAACATACCAATCTTGCAAATGATTCACCAAATATGTAATCAACGCAGTCGTCATTGCTGGTACGCAAAAGAACAGAAACATTGGAACGGCCGCTCTCTTTTTGTGTTTGAAATAAACAACTGCAGCTATTACTGTCAATATTGATGCAATGAAACACGAAATTGTTGGTGCAAACTTCCACCTTTCATACAATTGAGCGCCGTCGTAGTTCCAACGATCACTGATACCTGTCCCTGCCGGTGCTCCTTCTATGCCTTGTGCTTGGACTGAGCATAGAAGATTGAAACAGAACAAAACTGCTATCGATACAGATCTGGTCAAGAGCTTTTTTACTTGAATTTTCAATTGACCCTTTTTTTGAAGAGCTAAATGTTCCATTGAATTATTTGTCCAAGCGGGGGTCATGCCAAAGCGATTGTCGACTCTGAAGAATCAATTTCTGAGCCAACGCTTCAAGAAGTAGCTTCGCTCTTTCCATCTGGCACTGGTGAGGCTGCCATGCAGGCCGCCGGCAAAGCCACACTTAGAGCCAGTGCACAAATTATGATTTTGTCTATGTGGTGTCTATTCATCTTTATCGCCGTACAAATTCAATCACTTTTTTCTGACGATTAATTGTGTATTCGAATCCTTCCCAGAATGGTGCGCCCAGTAGTGGTGGTTCATCATCGTCCGACAGTTCTGATACATTTACTATCAAATTAGCTTTGTCGATGGGCCCCAGTCTTGCCCTGAGGATGTGAAACTCTTTAGACCTTCCCTCCCCGGTGACACCAGTAGTGACTATGGATTTCGCGTCGTGTGGAATGGTAATTCCGTATTTTCTTGCCTGGGCAGCATCATTAAAAGATATCCCCGCTGAGGTGTTGCCCGTATCAAAAATGCAGCGGCCCATTTTGCCATTGATCTCTACGTCTACAAAAATACGATTGCCACTTTCTTGATAGACATATGGCACTTCGTACGCATTACGATTAGTGCCTTTACTTACACCCCGCTGCCTGAAGTGAATGCTCTTGCCACTGGTATCTACAGTGCATTCAAATAAACCGGCATAAGATTGCCCCAATAGTGGTTCAACCTGGTTGTTTTCCAGCACTTTCATTTGAACGAGCCTTTCTACTCCGCCCACTCTCACTCTGGTCGGAACCATCCAGTAAGGTGTTGTTTCGTTAGACGAAGATCCGCCTGAGGTACCATCAGCTTTTCCCCGTGGTGCTTCGAGGCCGATTTCAGCCATCTGGTTTTTGCCTATCGTCACTGATGGTGCACCGGTATCAAAAGCCATTTTAATTCTGTGACCGTTTAGTTCCACATCAACCCAGATGTTATCTTTATCGACAGTGCAAGGTACGTTCCATTCGGTAGGGATGCTGCGATCAATTGTATATTGCGTCTGGTCGGCGGGGCTAGAAGCTTCCGGCGCACGGCCTGAAGCCGGGGGCGTAGCAAAATTAGGATCGATTTGCCTCAAAATACTTTTGGCGTATCCACCGAGTTGATGGTTCGGTGCCAGCGTTGCTACTTGCCGATAAAATATTTTGGCCTTGCCCATATTGCCAAGAGCCTGGCAGGCGAGAGCTTCATAGTACAGGGCATAAACATCTTGCGGATAAACCGTTAAATGCTGGTCAAAAAGGAGCACCGCTTCTCTATAATTTTTAGCGTTATAAAGTTTAATAGCCTGGTCGCGTTTATTTGGCACTGGTGACGCTGCCATGCAGGCCGCAGGCAAAGCCAAAGCTAGAGCCAATACGCATATAGAACTTTTAAGTGGATGATGTTTATTCATTATTGATCGCCGTACAAATTCAACCACTTTTTTCTGGTGATTGATCGTATCTTCATATGCTTGCCAGAATGTGGGCAATAACTTTACTTTCTGCCCATGGGCAGGTTTTTGTCCACCCTGCCCATGAATGATACCATTAGCAGTGCAAACGCCGGATATGTTCAAGTGGAGGGTGTTCAAAGGCCTTTCCAAGAAGAAAATGGCTGGATTTCGCATGAAGCGTTGCCACCCCTCTAATCCAGTGAAAGTGGCATATCTGACATAATCAAGCTATTCTAGAGTGGTTGAGCTGGCAAACCAGGCTATCGCGAAAATCATAAAAATTCATTCGATATTTTGAGGAGAAATATGGTCTCAGCAAACCAAGTTAAAGAACTGCTAGTTCCATTTGGTGAGGTCAGGAGCCAATCTCTATCTGAATGGCGAGGAAGTATTGATCTACCTAAGCCTGTTCAAAAATTTTATGAAGAGATAGGACCGTTGGACATCTATATTCGAGGATATGGCAACGACTTTTACGTTCCGAGCCTTGCAGGATTATGGTCGCTACAAGAGGGCTATGGATGGAACACTCTCAGCTGTGAACCAGTACCCGACTGGAATGCTGACTGGTTGGTCCTCGTTACTGAAGGAAGTGATCCGTTTATACTTAAAGGACAATCTGGCACCATCTGGTTTGCGAATCATGGAGAAGGAGAATGGAATTTTTCAGAATATTTCTCTGATATCAATACAATGGTTGCCTGTATTGCACAATTGGGAATTATTGCAATAAGTGCCGGAGATGACTTAACTGACGAATACACTGTTATAAAAGCGGAACACTTCGAATTGGCTGAGCTTAAGCTCTCACATTTACTCAAGTCACAAGAAAAAGCTAGAGAGACAATTGGCTTGCTTGGATGGGGATAATGCTCCTTGAAAAAATCAAGTCTGGAAAGCTTGGCGAGGAGAGTGATTCGGGCTGCGTTGTGAGGGTGCGAAACATAAGGAGCATTATCGGACTTGTTAGCATGCTAAAATTCTGGTGTTGCATACGGTGCTTAGTCAGCAGCAAAATTTGAAAGAAAAGTAAGGGCTTTTAGATGCGCAAGAAGCGCATGAGAAGCTCTTTTTTAGTGTCTCAAAATTTCAGCCAGAAGCTATGTTTTCTCACTATTTCAATTATATTTTCTTGACAAGTTTTAAGTGTTGGAAATTTCTCGAGTTTTTGCCTCTTTTAATGATGATGCTTCATGACCATTAGCCTACTCGTCCGTTGTATTTTCTATGTTCAGTTTATGTCGCCTTTGTGAGTGATATTTTTGGCTCAATCCGCTCGATATCCATAGATACGCGGCTTTCCCCTTGAGCTTTGGCTCTATATTCCAGACCGCAATTGCGCCCAGCTCATTGGCAAATTTGTTGATGAGGGCGAAAGCAGAGCGTGCGTGCTCAAGATCGCCTTCTTCAAGCTCCACTACAACTTGGATTTTGGTGCCAGCTAGTAATAGTTCGGCGGCTTTAGCAAGTTTTGTGTGGTAGTCGTCGTCAATTCCCTCAAGCAATTTTATTTCTGCCAGATGAGTCGGTTCGAATGTTTGCTCATCGTCTTCCTGCATTTTGTCTATGCTTGATTGTGCTTCGCTCGCTATAGCGCCTTCATCAGCATCAATTTGCTGATGGCCTAAGCAATTTTCCGTACGAGGTACGAGGCGAGTGATCGATGAAGATTCTAAGGGAGTCAGTAGTTCCTCTCGGAGGCTAGCGTGAAAAACAGAGGTGCCGTCGATTTTGTCAGACACTAGATTTTTGTTGATGAAACTTCTCACCTGCGTTGGTTTAACGCCAAGTTCGCTAGCAATTTCGCGAATAGTAGGCACGCGGCCATATTGTCTCTCAAGTTCCGCAATGGTTTGCATGAAACGCTCTAATTCAATATTGCTCAATCGGTTGCGCTGCCCTTTGCTTAGTAAATCCTATTCTACTCCTCGGGTGCTTGAGGGGTAACTGCTATTACTTTTCACGATATCGGTGCCAGGCCCGTTTGTAGAGAAAACTTCAAGAGCAGTTCAGGTCACGACTTGAGCCACGTTAATTTCCTTGCTGTCCAACTACATCGATAACAGTCACCTCTGGCCTGGCGCAAAATCGCACTCTTGGTGCTATGCCGCCCTCCATACCTATGCCACGATTTACATAGAGATGAGTGCCGCCTCTTTGATAGAGCCCCGCTTCGAACTGTTTGCCTCGGTTGGAAAGCGTAACAAGCGCACCATAGAACGGCAAAGCAACCTGCCCGCCATGAGTATGTCCCGCCAGATATAGGTCGATTTTGTTTTTCTCCATCTCTTCTATGAAGTCTGGATAGTGATAGAGAAAGACTCGATAAATGTTCTCGGGAACGTCCTGCATAACGTCTTGCACGCTTTTCCTTTTCTCAGTTCGTTTGGTTTTAGAGCTAGGTGCTGGCAAGCCTGCAACGCAAATAACATTGTCTTCAATTTTCAACTGCACGGGCTGAACGTCTAGTTCGGTGGCACCTGTGCCGCCGAAGAGATTCGCCTCCGTAAAATAGCAGGTGTCCCAATTTCCCTTAACCACAAATGTCGGTGCTATTTCTGCCAATTCGGTCAGGCACTTTCGAAAGACCGGCAAGCCTTCCCTTGAGTTAATCGCATCCCCAGTGAAGAGTATGACGTCCGGTTTCTCTGCGGCGATAATGCTTGGGAGCTGCTCTTCCAACCTCGGCTTGGGGTCGCAGTGAAAATCTGAAATGTGCACAATTCGAACTTTCTGGTTCTTGTGGATTTTGCTACTTGTTAGCTCGACATGCGTGACGGACAACCAATAGGGTTCTACAAAAAAGCCGTAGGTTACACAGATGATGCCGAATAATCCAAGAGAGAGTACAACTTTGTCTTGCTTGGACAAGGGTTTTCCGGGCTGGTGCTTACTTGCTGACAAAGCTCTGATCAGTACAAGCTTGGCAGACCAGGTGAAGATAATAGTTACGGAGCCGACAAAAAACAGAACTGCGAAGAACTCCTGCCAATCATTCAGATTCATTCCCGACATGGAGTATCCAAAGTGTCCTTGACTGCGACGTCCTTCGCCTTTTTGCTGATCTGTGTCTGTCCAGTGTGTTGAGTCATAATCCAGCCTAGCACAAGATTGCCCTGCAACAAACGGGGCATTCACGCAAAGACGAAGTAGTTTTAAAGTTTGCAGCGATGCGGCGCCTAGTGCGAAGTCTGGAATTGCGCAAACGCGAAAAAAAGGAAAGCCACAGTACGTCCTCAGGCATAGTCTTTAATTCCTAATTCTGTTTAGGACTTGACCGCTTTGTTTCTTGCTCTTCTCTGAACAAGCGTTCTCTTTCTTTTCTCGCCAGTGATTGTTCTTTGAACTGCATTAAGCGCTCATTGTAGGTTGGTCCAGTGACAACTAGAAGTGGTGGTTTGTCAGTCAATAAAACCCTCGGTTCAAAGGTCGTAGGTTCCCTACTAATTTTGATATCGCAGGAAAATTCATTTAAGTCGAATCTGCACCATTCTAATTTGTCTGATCGTTTGGTGATTAATGGACTCCAGCCAACCCTCTCCAAGCCACCATGGGGTTCACGCATTTGAATCATTACACTGTAATCTTGCTCTGTGCCTGGATCTCGTTTCTCTATCCTCGAGTGTAAGTCGTTCATAACCTCTTCACTGAGAACAACATTTGCAAAATAGTCTGTTTTAGCCACTCCTGCGCGCCAAAGCATGCTCAGCATGAACAGCTTGAGTGGGGTGTAGTCGTACTGATAGATAGCTCGCCAATTGGTCCGTTCGTCCCTTGGCCACCAACGACTTCCCTTGAAGAAGAGTGCCGAATAGTCATCAAATTTGCCCATCAAGCCTTCGCATTCCAAACACAATAAATGCTCATAAGGTCCAATTGGTGAGGACTTTTCAAATATTGCGTCACTCGCGATTAATTTGAAATTTGTGCCTCGTTCTCTATAAAGCCATCTCGGCTGTATGTGTGATTTGCACAATTGGCGTTGCTTGGTGCAAAACGAACATGAGGCAATGTTCTTCCGTTTGGTCACTTTGTCGGCCTATCATGGTTGAATGGGGAATTGCCATACAGCTGAATTAGCTTCAGTGCCTATTTCTGCGACTGTCAAAGGTAAGACGTTGATTGATGCTGGAGCGCAATTCCATGCATTGAAAAAGTTTTCACTGCAATGAGCTTCTACCCATGCGGCTGTCTCCGGGCATATCCAGCGAGTGATTTTCAACATCATTTTGTATTCCCGATAAAGTTCGCGTTTGTTTTTGTTTTGCCAGACAAAGATCGGTTCATAGTGCGCCACATTGTTACGCAAGCGCTTCAGCTGGTTGATCTTTTTCCAAGCCTCTTCTCTGTCGTTGACTTCTAGCAAGTCTTCGAAGAGTGGCTTCCATAGGTGAGTCTCGTATTCTAGTTTTAGAAGACCGTGCCAAAAACCTAGTGTTGAGGCCGCAACTATATTGTCGTGATTGTATGGACGATTGCCGTCGTCTAATTTTTCCTTTGCTTTCCTTATTTGATCGTTTTCTTTAACGGCCTTGTTTTTTCGAGCCGTACTGAACTGCGTCAAATCTTCATACCAACTAATTCCGTGGGCACTTTTGATCTTTTCTGCCATAGCATTTCTTAGAACTACTTCTAACGCATGTAGAGGCCAATAAAGAGCTTGGCAGAGGGACATATTCCAGCAATAAAGAACAAGAGCGTCGTCTTTTGAACCGTGTGATTGTTCTTGATAAAGAGCCAGTCTGGCCGGTGAAATCGCGTTTTCAATGGACGCGGAAATAGCGGCTGTGAAGGGGTAGTTGCATAAGTGCGGTGTCATAATGTTTAAGTCACTCTGAAAATGCTTGCAAAGTCTGAGAATTTGGGTATTATAGATATGTACACCCCCGGCGCAAGCTGGGGGCTTTTTAGTTTTTGGCTGTATTTCGCGTTTATTGCTTTCTTTCCCGGTTTATGTAAGCCTGATCTAATGCTTCCTTTGAGTACTGTTCAGCTCGATCTAAAAGTGCTAAAAGCTGCAAAGGAGTGGCTTTCTGCAATTTATTGCAAACGTGATCTACGTCAATTCCCCACATGCTCACTTTTGTGTATTGGCCATTTCCATCGGTACTGCTTCTAATTGAATCTTCTACTAAGGCTGGCAGGCGCTTGATTTGATATGGCTGTTCGAACCATTCAATCGCTTTAATAATTGAACAAATTGCATGGAACTCCTCGCTAGTTAGGTCTATTGGCTGTTGTTCGGCCAATAGCCAAGAAAAGCGTTGCAAATCTCTTCTGGCTATAAGGGATGGTGAAAGCTTTTGGTTTTGACTCTTTAGCCTTAGTTGTTCCTCCAACGACTGATCCTTGAATGAAATTACCATTTTAAGCCCCTATCAACCTTTCTTCGCTTAGTAATACCAACAGTCTACTTTTGGGGCTGGCTTTTGTCAAGATCTTCTCGTGCCCGTGCCAATTGCTCTGTGCATTTGTTGACTTTACTGAATAAATGCGACAGCTTTGCTCAGCGTAGGTTTATCTTCCACGATATTCACGCCCATCGCATATGTGTGTGGTTTGGCAACGGGGCATGACCGCTGATTATCCAAAGGGCTCACATAGGGCTCAAGCTGAAGGGCCTTGCAATCGCCGAAAGAATCGGTGGGCTTTACTTCGTTGCGGTGTAGTTAGGGTTGGCTAATCTAAAGGGCTCACATAGGGCTCAAATGAGTTGAATGTTCGCCAGGCTGAATTGGAAACTGGAAATAACTGTTCGGAAAGGTGAAGCGGTTCATTTACTTGTACTCTGCTGCTTCTATTCAGTTGAAGAGATTGATTCAAAGGTAGCTGAAAAATCAAGGTCCGGAGAGCAGAGCTAAGCTTGGCATAGCGGGATTTTGATGTGTTGATCAGAACGGTGATTATAAGTCGCTCTCAGAGAACTATGGCGGAGTTCAACTCCCTGAAGAAAAGTCCAATATCAAGGAAAATACTTGGGCTTAGAGAGGCACGAAACATATTCTTCGCTCATTGGCCGGTTGTGATAGTAGGTTGCAGTGCTCTTTTGCCGCAATCTGCGCGTACAAAAGTTAGGAGATCGCCTAATAATTAGCGTTGTCAGTAGTGAGGCTGCGTGCCAAATTAGCTATATAATCCGGCGAAGGAATTCTGTTTTTGATCAGCAATCGTGCTTTATGAGTGCGGAAATTTGAAGTCGAGATATTTCTCTCTGAACGCTTATGTACGCTCAGGCGAACTAGGAGAAGATTGTCACCTGATAACGATACCGGTAGCGCGAATGTTTTGATTAGATTCTAAATATTGCTTTGGCCTCCTTACAGCGTGGATGCGGTGAAACAACATCGCATGAAAAAGTGGAACTGGTTGTAAGGCAAGTTGTGCAAATGCCCCCTAACTCGAGAACTCGTGTAGAAATCACAGATTCATTCAACATTGTTATTTAGCTCACAGGCAACCCTTAAAACTTAGACTCTTAATCAAGGTACTCATGTGAACATCGCGTTTATCGAAATTGCCAACTTTAGAAAGCTTTTGGCGGTTAGAGTTGACCTGTCGAGCAATACAACTTTGCTTGTTGGTGCAAACAACAGTGGGAAAACTTCTGCATTAGTTGCTCTTCGCAAATTTCTAACGCCGAAAGGTAGGCCGTTTGAGATGAATGACATTACTCTTTGCCATCACGCAGATATAAATGCTGTTGGTCAAGATTGGATTTCTGCCAGAGACAGCAAATCTACAATTTCATTTATGGAAGAGTCATGGGCAAAAGTACTTCCAGCTTTAGATTTGTGGCTTAATGTTGAGGAAGACGAAATACATCATGTACGGGATCTTATTCCTGACCTAGAGTTCGTTAACGGGGAAATCGGTGTCCGTCTTAGGCTTGAACCGAAGGATTTCAGTTTATTGTTTAAAGATTTTGTCGATGCAGCCGCAAAAGCAGAAAACCTCAAAGCTATAGCTCGTGAACGACATCCAGAAAACAGCGAAAAACCTTATTCAGAACTCAAAATCTGGCCATCTAATCTCGTAGATTTTTTAGCTCGGCGTATGTCCGACTATCTTACAATTCGAGCGTATCCACTAGATCCTTCAGCGCTTCAATCGCCAGAGAAGCTAAGAGCCTTTCCTCAGCAGCTGCCAGAAACAGCATGGCCCCTAGATGGCAATCCAATTTCAGGATTGATACGAGTAGATGATATTCAAGCGCAACGTGGATTTGGCGAAGTCCATCCAGATGGAGCAGAAGATGTTGCGACGGTGAGGCCGAGTTCTGGCGCAAACCAGTTGTCCGAACAACTACGTGCTTACTACAAAAGGCATTTGGATCCGACTAACTCACCTGACCCAAAGGATCTAGATGCACTACAAGCTATAGACGCAGCTCAGGAGGCCTTTAATCTTCGTTTGACAGAGAGCTTTGAGCCTACTTTTACAGAAGTCCGTGTAATGGGTTATCCCGGCGGATCCGATCCGAGACCTTTGGTCGCTACGAAACTGAAAGCTATTGATGGTCTCAATCATACAGCCGCGGTATCTTTTGAAGTGACCGCGAAACATGAGAACAGTGAGAGTAAGCAGATACTTTTGCTTCCAGAAGGTAGTAATGGGCTCGGATACCAAAACCTTATATCTATGATTTTTCGCTTGATGAGCTTCAGAGACGCATGGATGCGTGTTGGTAAAGCTAACTCAGATAGTCAAAAGCAAGAGAAATTTGAACCGCTTCACTTGGTGTTGATTGAAGAACCGGAGGCACACTTGCATGCCCAAGTACAACAAGTTTTTATCAAGAAGGCCTATCAGGTATTACGCGCACATGTGGACTTAAAAGAAAGCACACAGCTTTCCACTCAACTAGTCGTCAGCACTCATTCGAGCCATGTTGCCCATGAGATTCCTTTTGATAGACTGCGATACTTCCGGCGAATTCCCGCCGGTATGGTTGCGCCTGTGACCTTGCCCCATTTGTTGAGCCAGTGATTAAGAGACAGCTGCCAGCTTTACGTTCCCAATTGATCTAAGTTTCTCTCCTTGGTTTTGAATTTTTAGTTCTGCTTGTTGTCTAAATTGTT
>JAUPUU010000489.1 GCA_030917395.1 Cyanobacteriota bacterium erpe_2018_sw_21hr_WHONDRS-SW48-000092_B_bin.40 | reverse complement strand
TCTCGCCGCCTCCACCATTTTATGAATCAGTGATGACGTCTCAGTAAACAAAAGCCTCGGCCTTAGGGTCGGGGCTTTTTGATTAAGCACGTAAAAGGGATGTCTATAGTGTTAGGTAGCATATTATGGAACATCACACTGTTGGAGCGCTTGCTGTTTTGAATAGAATTTATTTCTACGTGATGATAGGTTTTGCCTTTGTACTGGCTGTCTTGGTTTCAACGCTAAAATCTGTTAGCGCCGCTAGTCCACTCACACCGGCCGAGCTAAATGCATATCAACAGCGATACCCACACTTTTTCCCATTCCACGACTGTATAGTGCTGACAGTCAAAAGTGTTCACCAGGTAGAAGAAGGAAATGGTGTCAGTGTATTCGTGACTGCCGATGTCAACGAAGTGGTGCGCGGAGACTGCAAGCAAGGTTTGGCAACTTTTGCCATTCGTGGTTGCAGTGAAGATTTAAAGAACACGAGAGAGAGATTTGAAAAACTAGCCGGGCAGCAGGCCGTTCTTGCGTTTAGTCCTTGTCCAGTGCAGCTATTAAACCCAGAGAGAGACTTGTTTTATGCATCACATCCAAAGGTAGATCCCTGGTTGCATATTCAGAATGCTAAAGAGGCTATTTGGATTCATAAAATCTTTATGCCGCTCTCTGCCTCGGTTGCTGATTTGGCACGCTTAAAGGCAACACTAGCCAGTGAGAAAAAAATGCCTGCGCAAAGTGAGGCATCATTTGTGAAATGCTTACAAGAGCGTTGGAATGAAGCCAGGCTCAAAGACTTTTGTCGACCGGAGACGCGCCATATTGTAATGAATGCTAGGCATCGATCGTTTGATTCTAGCTATCTCTGGCTCGGCCACCTTTATCCCGGTTTAGATCTGGGTACCGGCAAAGCAGAGGTTATCTGGGGAGCTGAAATAATTCAAGGCGTCCCTGAGGTAAGCGAAATTTACGTTACGCAGGAACAGCCGATAGGAAAATCTTGTTATGCCTGGCAGCCCGAATTCAATTGGTTGGACGATTTATATTCAAACAGGTGGAGCGATGATGACTATGTGAAATTCCGAACCACTACAATGATTGAGAGTCTGGTAACTGCCTACCTCATGAGGTACAAGCAAAAGTGGTCCTCTGAATTTGGCACGCAGTGGGCCAATCGCCATATGTCGCAAACGTCGTTAGTTCACAGAGATGGAGCAGTAATCGGCTATTCGTGCCTGCTCGCAGACGGCCAAATTTTAAATGCGACTTTGGATAAAGAAGGGACGATCTCGGAAATTCTTATCAACGGCAAGGATAATCAGATTTGGACGAAAGCTCTATCTGAAGCGAATAAAAACCTAGACATAGTCAATTCGCATGAGTTTATCAATACTGGGAAGGTTGAGTAGAATGTAGGTTCTCTGCTATTGTTGTCACTTGCTCGTGCCACCGCTATCACGTTCTACGACGGTGCATTCTAGTTTTTGAAGCAATTCATACATGGCTTATCATACGTCCTTTGCGCTTTAGGAAACCTGTCTTGATAATCGCTCAGCGACTCTTTAGTAGTTTTAGAAGTTGTTCGCCTGACTCAGGCATTTCTCCCTCGGCAAGATATGTCGCTACTTGTTCTGGTGTCATTGGTGGTTTGTGTCGGCGTTTAGCATTGTCTCTAAAGAATTTCAAAAACGAATCTGGTGAAAGAGCCAAGATGTTTCGCACAAACTCATCTGGAGCTTGAATCTCGATTGCGTGCGGTTCTACTGAAGCCGGTGGAAAGTCGACGTGATTGTAGGTGACTATAACATCGGCTTTTGCGAGCACTGCCGCTGCCAGTACGTGTCGATCCTTAGCTTCGCAGGTCATTGATGGTATTAGGTGATGAAAGCCAGTTACTGTAGCGTTGGGATAGAGTTTCTTCATCGCCGTGAACATGCGGTCCATATTGTCTTGAGTTGCCCGACCGTCCTTAATTAAATTGCGGGCGCACTCATCTAGGATTTCATCACTCCACAGTACTCGGAATGCACCGGTGCGAGCCGCAACCATGAGTACGTCTCTAATCTCAAATGGGTAGAGCACATTGGCGTCGTATAAGGCAGAGAACGGCATAAGTTACTTCCTCTGTTGCTTCCTCTGCTGCTGATTTTTGTAACCACCGATTTCTTCTGTTATTGCCACCAACTCATCCATAGCCTTGTCTCGACGCTTGTCTTCGTCGTTGATAAAGTTTAGAACGTCTTCGAGCTTAAGGCGACGATGAGTGCCTATTTTTCGGCCCGGCAATGCGCCGGAATTCATAAGCGAAACAACATGCTGCCGCGAACAGCCTATAAGTTCTGCAGCATCTTGGGTTGTGAGGAGTTGAGATTGAGCTGTGACTGTAATTCCTTGGCCGTGTTTCCACGCCTCCATAACAAAATTCAAGAGGGAGAGTACTTCCTCCGGTAACTCTGTTTCTTTGCCGTCAGCGTCAATTAGGCTTGGTGTGCGGCGCTTGGTCGGCACTAATGCAATTTGTTCGACTACTTTCTTTGGCGGTAGCAACGTAAGTGACACGGGTAGGCTCCTAAAGACGGTTATTCCTAAGATATCACGCAATCGCCACAAACGCAATAAGCGCTAAAAACGACCAAGAGTATTTTCCGTTATATTATCGATTGATTCGTTCGCTGGAGTCGGCTGTGTACAGCTTGTCTGATTACCCTCAAGATGCATCGAAGCTTTTCGACTTCGCTATGCAAGACCTTAAGCGGGGCGATGTTTATGGTGCTGAACGCATGCTCTCATTTTCGCTGCAAATCGAAGAGCGACCGGCTACTTTCTTCGAGTTGGCCAAGCTGAAATTTCAGCGGCATGATTATCCGGCGGCTCACTATAACGCCACGCGTGCAAACGAAATGGCTAGAGAACTAAAACTTAAGCCCAGTCAATCGGAGCCTTACGTTAAGTTGTTGGCCGAGATTCAACCACGTCTCGATGCGAAAGTTGCAATGGAAAGAGGCATTGAAAGATTGGCCAAAGATGGTGATTTGCATGGTCTCTTCGAGGTTTTCGATCTCTTGAAGTTTGAAGATGCAATGATGAGAATTGCACGTCCATCGTTGCGAATGATTTTGAAAGAGGACCCCACCGATAAGGCTGCTTCAAAGATCGGTGGTTGGCCGATATTGCCGGATGATGTTAGTTGGCCATCCAACGCTGACGGATTACCTTTGGCGTTTCTTTGCCGAATTGATCTTAGTTGTCTTGCTGGCACAGCTTTCTCTGAACTGACTAATAGGAAATGTGGCTTCCTTTCCTTTTTCTACGATGCAGTAGAGCAACCTGTTGCTTGGCCTCATAAAGATCGCTACGGGTGGAAAGTTTTGTTCACTCCCCCGGGGGTGAGGTTGTGTTATCCGGAAGAACCAGAAGGACTAAGCGAAGACTGCGTCTTTACGTCTTATTCTGTGTCGTTTGAGGAAGAATTGACCTTTCCACAAGACGATTCTGTGTCGAAGCCTGAAATGACTAGCGAGGAGGAGGCTCGATTCAATTCGCTGTGTTCTGCTTGGTATGGTCGACATTCCGTTGAGAAGCATCGGCTATTTGGCTGCCCCCAATTGTCGCAAGACGGCTGGGAGCTTGAATGTCAGCTAGCTGCCAATAGTATCATTCATAAGCAGTTTGAGAGTTTAGAGCCGCTGGTTGCTGCCAAGCTCACAGAAGGTTTAAATGATTGGATACTTCTACTTCAACTTGATTCATTGTACGATGCAGCAATCTGGTGGCAGAACGGGGTTAAGCTCTGCTTCTGTATTCACAAAGATGATTTAATTGCAGGTGATTTTGACAAGGTTTGGGTGGTAGTGCACTAAGGCACGTGCTGCAATTTCTTCTATCCGGGAATAAAGGATACTATCATCGGCCTAGAACGGTAGAAGCAAGTAGGTATGGTAGGTTCGGACGAAAATTATTCGCGAATTTGGCTGCGAAAGTATCAACCTGTCCGTGCGGACGGGGCCCTTGCATCTCAGGTGCCGAATTTCAGCATTAGATGTTTTCCCTATGGCATGACCAGCGAGCTTGATAGCTCCATGGACTTAATCGAAGACTCTAAACCCGCTTACTATTGGTTCGTGATTTGGTGCGCCATTATCGCTTTTTTGATGGCTATGGGGGCACCTGTAGCCTTACTGATTTCGGGCTCCAATATGGCTAAGCTAAAGGGCATGCTTTTTGTGTTTTGTTTGTGCGTGCCAGGCCTATTCGTGAATCAGTATGGTGGATTTATCAATAAAAAGATAAGTAAGTATTTGAGTACAAAGCTATTGAAGGTTGTCTCAATCAGTGTCAGAGAAAACGTTCTGGACTTGTATTTGAGGGGGAAGGAGCCAATTTCTATCCCGCTTACCTCGATCAATACAATTGATCTTTTACCGTCAAAGAGTAGTGATTTGACAAAACAGACCATCGTCATTTCTGGCAGACGGATGAAAGAGCCTATTTACATAAGGCTCTCAGCCATCCATACACACGAGAATTGGATGATAATTTCTCATGCGCTTGCGAATTTTGCCAGCCAAATAAACATTGATGATGGTATTGCCAAAGCGCTAACTCTACCCAGTGCTGACACATCCTTTACTGAGCTCTGGCTTGATAGTCTATCGTCCGCACCGGAGGCAGAATCTCTACAGGAGATACCGGATGGTCAGACTTTGGCAGCTGGTCGCTATTTGGTTAAGTCAAAACTGGCTTCTGGTGGGCAGGGGCACGCCTATTTGTGTTTCGACCAAACTACGCAAGACGAAGTCGTCGTAAAGGCATATCTACTGCCTGTTTATCAAGGAAAGCATCTGAAAGACGTTGCTATTCAGCAGCTCGAAGCTGAGGCTATGGTATTGCAGAGAATCAATCATCCACAAATTGTGCAGTTTGTTGATTGGTTTAGTACTTCCAGTTGTGCTTTTCTTGTGCTTAAACGAATAAGTGGAAACAATCTCAGACAATATCGCGCAAATCAGGGGCCCTTGCCGACTGCGTTAGTGAAAAATTTGACTATACAAATGTGCGAGATTCTTTGGTATTTGCATGGTTCCAATCCGGTCATTGTTCATCGCGACTTTACCCCAGACAATCTCATTATTGATGGGCAGCAGAAGCTCACGCTAATTGACTTTACTATTGCTGAGCCCACCGGTGCTGTATCCGGCCTGCCACCGGCCGGCAAGCCTGCTTATATGCCGCCTGAGCAATTTCGTGGGGAAGCTTCCGTGCAGTCTGATATTTATGCCCTTGGTGGCACATTGCAATATCTGTTGACTGGCTGCGATCCGGTAGCTCTTGAGCAGTCGAATCTATTGTTGACGGAGACAGGAGTCTCGCCCTTGTTTGCCGAAATAGTTTTTAAATGTCGTGCTCAACGCCCCAGTGATAGGTTTCAGTCAGTCGATGAGATCGTGGCTTCGATTCATTCTTTCATAAGAGCATCGATACATGAATAACCAAGCAAATATCAGTAAGCTTAACTATCACCCTGCCTCTGTTGAGAAGGTTGTTGCCCTTCGCACCATCACTCTAGTTGGTTTGATTGTCTGTACGATTGCGATGCTGATTTTAACAGTAATGATTTTTTTCTACGGTCTTGGGCTAAGTGGTGGCGCTGGAGCGAAATTTATTGCTTTGGACCTTCTCGTGTTTTCTCTAGCGACTTTTTCATTGTGGTCCAAAGTTGGCAAGATTCGCGACTCTTATCTGGCGCAGATACAGCCACTCATTATTACCTCGGGTGGTGCGATTTTTCCATTTGCCACTATTTTGCAATTGAAGGGGAGGCGGTGGAGGCGTTGGGAAGAGCTAAAAAATGCATTTATTTATTGGAATGATGGTCCGGATTTTGAGGATAGCGATGTCTTAGTTCTGACATTTAAAGATGGAAGTAGTGCGCGCATTGTCTTGAAAACTATGTTGCATCAAGACATTGAAAAGCTTCTTGTAGCCTTAGAAATGTGGGCACCGCCATCGGCAATAAGTGAAAATTTTGTCGACTTGCGAGGCTATCTGAGCCAGGCATTGCACAAGCAGGGGCTTAAGAGTTACACAGCGCTTTGGAATGATGAACTAAGTCGGCGTTTTAGCTTGGCTACTTTTAGACCATTGCCAGCCGGTACAAAACTGCAAAATCGACGTTTTGAAATTACCAGCCAACTTGGCTTTGGAGGCTTTTCTGCCGTATATAACGCTCTCAATTCCCGCGGCGAACAGGTCGTTATTAAGGAGCTGGCAATTAAGCAGCTTGATAGTGAGGCAGTCAAAACTTCTCTTATCGAGCATATGAGTCGAGAGACTGCTCTTCTGGCTAAGATTCAACATCCGCAAGTTTGCCGCTTACTTGATACTTTTGTGGAGAATGATCGTCATTATATTGTTTTGGAAAAAATTCCTGGTTCAACCCTGCGTCAGGTCATCATCGACAACGGGCCCATGAAGGAGGCCGAAGTGAAAGCACTTGCTTTGCAAATGGCTGAAATTCTCAGCTATCTTCATACGCAGCAACCGCCCATGGTGCATCGGGATTTTACACCAGATAATCTCATAATCCGGTCAAACAAATTTCTTGCATTAGTCGACTTCAATGCCGCGATGGAGTTCCTTGCCGGAGCGACCGGAACAATTATTGGTAGGCATCACTACATGCCACCTGAGCAAATCCAAGGCAAAGCTGTGGTCGCTAGTGATTATTACAGTATGGCTGGTACTATCTATTTCCTTTTGACTGGGCAAGACCCACGGCCATTGACACAGCTTGATGTGCGAGCTGAGGGTATACCAATATCCGGTAACTTAAACCACCTGTTGTTCGCCTTGACGAGTAGCGATATTAGCGAGCGGCCAAGTGTGCAGCAAATCATTTCGTCCTTGCAATCGGTCTGAGTGCTTGACTTCCGGCGGTAAGGGGCAGGATGGTTACTGTCTTGAAACTGCCAGGCTGCTACGGTCACACTGAAACGCTTAATTCTCGCAATGAGGAGAGGAATCTTGGTTTTCAATCGGCTAGAGTTATATCTGCAACTAGAGGAGATTGAGCACCATGGATGACAAGGACAAGCTGAAAGCGATAGACATTCTCAATAAGATTATGGAGTTGGAGTTAGCTGGCGTTGTCCGCTACACCCACTATTCTCTTATGGTCTACGGTTATAACCGCATTCCTATCGTCAGCTGGCTTAAGGCAAACTCTAATGAGAGTCTGATGCATGCGCACAAGGCCGGTGAACTTGTGACTTTGTTAGGCGGCCACCCGTCCCTGAAGATTGGGCCATTGCTTGAGACCGAACAGCATGACCTGGGTGATATTTTGCGTGAGAGCTTAGAGCACGAGAAATGTGCTATTGCCGCTTATTATGAACTTCTCAAAGCATCTGAAGGTAAGTCGGTTCTTTTGGAAGAGTATGCTCGTGAAATGATTATGGGCGAAGAATTGCACTTGGACGAAGTCAACAAGATGTTGAGAAAGCCTGGAGACATTCATCCTTTCAACCCTTAATTTGCCACTGAGCGGCACAATCAAAAAAAATAAAAAGCCCCGGCTCTGGTCGGGGCTTTTTTACTTATCGCCGCATCACCTAGTTTTTGCTTTTTGTGCTTTCGGCTGCATGAACAAGGTCGCCGAGCAATTCACTGGCCAGGTCAGGGATGCCCTCGCGCCGGAGCGCTTTGCCGGCTACAAACCACTGCCGACCATTGCTGTCTTCACTCATGGTGAATGTCAGATGGGGCTTGCAAGCGTCGTTGTGTACTTCGTTAAATGATAGAGCCTCTCCCTCTTCGTAGGGCAGCAAGTAAAGATCAATAGTGTTGCCATAGCCAAAGAAGAATAGCCCCCAGTGAGCTGTGTGTAGGCAGGCGGTGAGGACCGGTTCTTTGCTGTCTGCCGGGAAAAATTCCTGGCTGTGAAGCGGCCGCTGGATGCCGATGACCAGCTCAAGGCTATTTACTGTTTCGTTGTATAAGTTGGCTTGGCCAGCAAAGACGTCAAAGAATTGATTGATGCTGCTTTCAATTGGGTCTTCTGAGTTTGCCAGATCGGCGGACTCTTGGCCGTCATATTCTCTTTGATAAGTCATTGTCTCAAGTGGTGGAGAATAGACTGATTGATCTGGCTCTGGTTCATCTAAGTCTTCAATAGTTGGTGGCGCTGATGGTGGCGGAATTTTTCGGGGATCGTACATCATGTCGAGATATTTGCCAATATCATCTCCGCGTTTAGCTTTGAGCATATCTAGCATTTTTAGCGACGAGTCGACCTTTGCTTCTGGCACCGACTTTCTTTTAAACAAATTGGCTAATAGACCCATGCTCGACCCCTTGAGAATCATTCTGTGCTTGTCTATCTTATCTGATCTGGAGTATTTATATCGAGCGCTAGATTGCTGCATCTATTGGCCAATGCTGCTAAACTTTTTGCTGGTTGTTGCAAGCGGAATGTCATAGATGGCTGGCATTGACAATTTGAGTTCATCAGAGCATGTCTTGCGCGCTCGTGATGTCATTTTTACTCTTGGTCGGTCTTTTCTTTTCGCAGCGGCTATTTTTGCCTTGTGCGTTATAGTTTTTCCTCCGTGCTATGGCGCCATCGACGATGTACACCTGACGATGATTGTCTCAGGGGTTGGAGTCTGCCCTCGTCCCGATTGTCACACTCTATTTCCTCATATTTGGCTCGGCAAGTTGCTCTCGTGGCTCTATACGGTGCAAAGTCGCGTGCCCTGGTACGGTCTGCTGCTTTCACTTGCAAATGTGTTTTCTTATAGCCTTGTGCTTTCTGTCTTTGCTTGGGAGCGTCCTTCGGCTTTGCGAAAGGCGCTAGTTGATCTCTTTACTCTTGTTTCAATGGTCGCTCTATGGACTAGTGTGACGTTCACTAGCACTGCAATCTTGTTAGGTGCAGCAGCAACTGTGGTTGCTATGTCAGCGCTTGAAAATAAGAGTCTGGCGAGATCGGGCAAGGTATTAGTTTTGATTATTTCAGCCGTAGCGATGTGCCTTGCTGGGCTGATTAGAGTCGATTCAGCGCGGCTGATGCTGCTCCTGTTTGGGGCGCTGTTATGCTGCCGTTTTGCTTTCTCGCGCAGCACAACAACGCTAGTTCTTGGTTTGGCTTTTTCTTCGTTACTTCTTGCGCTTGTTCAAATAAATGATTATGTTGATCACCGCTTTTATGCCCGCGAGCCTGGCTGGTCTTACTTCTTTCGCTTCAATAAATCTATCAATAAGATCTGCGATTTTCACCGGCTGGCATACCGCTCTGATACCAGGAAATATTTTGACACTGTTGGCTGGAATGAAAATGATCTCGATGTAATGATGGCCTATGAGTTTGCAATTGATCCTAAGTTGTATTCATGTGAAAATACTGAGAAGATTTTGTCTTCCTTTCCCATCTTTAGATCTGATTTGTCACTGCCAATGGTGCTTGAGCATAGCGGCAAGTATATCGCTACTAAGCTTGTTCTGCCCAGTCTTTTGCTGGCAATTTTGTTGTTTCCTTTCCTTGATACTACCCGCTTGAGCCGAACACGCTACTCTTCTATGGGTATGGGATTTCTTGGCGTATTCCTATACCTGCTTTGTTGTATGAAGCTTGAGACTCGAATTACTCTGCCACTGTTTGCCTGGCTGGCCCTTATTGCTCTCTACTATTGCGATGATGAGAGACTAACCCAGCAACTGCGATTGGCGCAAAAGCAGACACCTCGCAAGCTTGCTGCTTGCGCTGGTGTAATAGCTATGGCACTGTTGACTATGTGTGCTGGCTACTGCCAGTATAGTGCCGAGGCTTCTAGAGCGAGGGTGCAGTTAAAGAGTAGCTGTCTTTCCTTGCAGCGGTTGAATGGCTCGCTGTATGTAATTCCAAGTACAGTGCCACTCGGTTTGGTTTCCCCCTTCGAGAATGCTCGCGATTATTTCTCATCAATGCGAATATTGATTCCTTATCTCGCTGCCACTCCTTTGGTCGATTATTTAGTCGATAAGGATACGCAGAAAGAGACTAGAATTCCATTTCTCGAGCCCGGGGTGCTTCTTTGCACGACTGATACTAGCAGGCGATTTAAATCTTACTACTTGGATCATCGCAACAAGAATGTTGTCTTCGAGCCTTGCTTTACCGATGATCTAATTCGTGTGTACCAGGCGAAGCTCGCTGAACAGGCGCCGCAGAACTAGTTATTGATAGATTTTGCGGATAGTGTTGGCATCTCTGTCACTTAGTTTGATCAGGGGTGACTTGAAATACATAACGTCCAGGCCAGAGGGTGAGTGCCCATCAATTCCTAGGGCATGACCTGTTTCGTGCAATGCTAAATTGAAAAGTTGTTCTTTCGCGCGTGGCGACATTTCTTTATTGTCGTAGCTTGGCGCTGAGAGATTGACGTAGCTCTTGGTCACAAGTTCTCGGCCGTAAGAGCTTGTTTGCCCGGCGCTGCCTATATTCATGGGGTCGTCGGCGCTTGCTCGTTGCACAATTATGTTTGAGTCGTATTGGGTCGGCCACAATTCCATGCGAATCGGTGAGCCCGGGAATTGGCACCACAGATTCATGGCCTGAAAAATGTAGGTTCGCAGCTCTGGCGAAAAGCCGCTTTTCATTGATTGACTAATGTAGACCTTGAGCACCGAGCCTGGTGCCAGGCGTTTAGTGTGTATCGAGTCACAATAGTCGGGAGAGCTCGGGTTTTGCGTGGCCCGCCATTGCAAAAGCTCTGTCAACTCGTCGCGATAAGATGTGGCGAAGGTTACGTTCACTCCAGCCTGACTGCCGAGGAGGGCTTTGGCATAATTGTCGCGGGCGGCCTGCCAATCGGCGCTAGCGCGTTGATATTGCCCCGTCACATCATTAGCCATGGCTCGGACATAATAAAGGTCTGCCAGGCTGTTGGCGGCATCGTGTGGCAATAGGCTAAGCGCTTTGCTGTAACAGGCGACAGCTAGAGCATAATTTTTGGCCTCGTAGGCTGCTTCACCCTGCTCTTTGTATTTTGCTGCTTGTTGAGCTGCGGTAAGTGCGCTTACTTGGGGTGGTATTGTTGCCGGAGCCGTTGGAGGGCTAGCTGTTCGCGTTTGCCTGGCTATTGGCTGCGTGGTCTGACTTGGCGCAGCTTCAGTTGGTAGGTATAACTGGAACAGCAAGTTCGCCGTGAGAGCTGTGCCTAACGTTCTAGAGAGCGTGATACTTGGAAATCTGAGTAACTGCAAACGAGACCTCATTTAAGCACCACTGTTTTGTCTGACCTGCGCAACTCTTGAATATTGATTAGCAGCGGGCAGCCATATTCGTTTAGTGAGGGAAGTTTTGTTACTCTGTATTCGCTGCAGTTCTTGTAGGCAAGGCCACCATCAAGGGCCATGAAAATCTTGTCTATCATAAATTGTTCAGCTGCTGGGCCGACCAGGCCTCTTGTTTTTACTTCAGAGCCAATTTTTCTGCCCACTTCGTTGTTCGCTAGATCTTTTTTTGTATCAAGATAAAAACTGAGAGTGCCAGAGTCGCTGCTGAAGATCGCTTTCAAGTACTCGTTTGTATTAAATATTACAACAGCGCCTAGTTCTCCAATCTCATAAGACATCAAAGCTGATCCATATAAGTGTTGAAAGCTATTGAGCAATTGCTCGTACACTTGAGTCGGTTGGCCCCTGACCATGTGAGTGTATGTATTCTTTCCGTATGATTCTTGTGTGGGCGGTTGGTCAAACTGTTTTTGTAGCGGTGCCAATGGCATCAGTGCGCCGCTGCCAAATATTGATTGTTCTACATTGCTGACCCGCCACAAGACGCTAAGGATGTAGCAGGCAATGGCGAAGACAGCTATGGTCAATGACGTAGAGAGAAGCTTGAGTGCTATGTTCATTATTTCGCTTACTACTTCACTTTTGCGTTGGCTTTCTTATTGTTCTAAGTCTTATAGATTAAGTGATTGTACCCTTGAAGGCAACGAGTGCCAGCAAATACTGACGCTATAATTCAAACATGCCTGATAAGTTAAACTCGCAGATGCAGGGTGGCGATTTCGGTGGGCGTCCACCTGCCAAGATTGCCACATTCGAAATTCCACCAGATCGTTTCGTTTGCTCTGTTTGTCGCGCCATGGTGTCGCAGGCGGCTCGGGTGCTACCGCACATGTCGGCGTATGTTTGTCTCAACTGTGCTGCCAAGCCTGAGAATGCCCCAATTCGTGAGGCCGAGGTCGTCAATAAATCCTTTTCGCCTTGGTCTGAGAGCGAGGTTGCTTTGCTCAGTGACTATCAGCTTTCAAAAGTATTTCTGCCTTTTGTCTGTAATTCAGAACATCGTTTAATTGCTAAATCAAATGGTTTTGTCTGTCCTGAGTGCGTTGGCTTCAAGGTACCCTGGGCTTATTCTTGGATGCTCTGCCCCGATTGGAAGTTAATGCGCTGAGCGAGGATGACTGGGCTGAAGCGTAGTTGCAGCCGCCTGTGATAACATTCCACGATGGTTAAATCAGTTGGTCGGAGATAATAAGGGCGAGTTATGAGCGACACCGTAGCACCAGCATTGCGAGCTTTACTTGAACGGTTCATTGATTACGCTGGACTCTTCCCGCCGGCCTCGGTGCCCCTTGATGCCACAATTGCTAACTATCATAGCTACCAGAATGGCGATCACCGCTGGATGTTGCGCTGGTTGGTGCTGCCTGTTGGTCAGTGTGAGGCCGTGCATGCTGCGCTAAGGCCTTCACTTTCTCTAATTGCTGAGGCCGATGATGGTCATGCAGCCGCTCTAGAGACTAAAACTATTGTTAGCGCTAGTCGGCCGGTTTATTGTGAGGTTTCGCCTGACAATTTGACCATGCTTGACGCTGTTAAAGAGGCGGGTAATTTCGCCAAGATTCGCATGGGAAGTGTACAGCCTGAAGGAATACCCTCTGTAGTTTCTGCTGCTGCTTTCATTAATGCCTGTGCTGACCGCAAACTGCCGTTTAAGGCAACCGCAGGTTTACATCACCCGGTGCGGGCATTGCAGGCTTTGACCTACGAAGATGACGCACCGCGAGCGGTATTACACGGTTTTCTCAATGTTCTCCTGGCGGCGGCCTTCGCTTGGCAAGGGCAGCGAGATATTGAGGCTATTCTCTCTGAAACTGAGCCAGCCGCTTTTTCTTTTGATGACAGAGCCTATTGGCGTGATCAGTCTTTGAGTTTGGCTGAGATTAAAGCCGCCAGGCACGATTTTATCCATTCTGTCGGCACTTGTTCATTTGATGAGCCAATAGCCGATTTAAGATCTTTGCGGCTTTTGCCCTAATTTGTTCCAAAATGGAACTTTTGACCTCAATGTCATTCTATGGCTACACTTCTCCGCTAGTTTCCAGGGAGAACGGCTTTGACTGTTTGAGGTGTTGGACGTGTTCAATAAGATTCTGTTTGCGGTGGCTTCTACCGTTGTGCTAGTTACTTCACAACAAATAATTATGTGGCTAGAGCATAAGCTTAAGGCTAAAGAAGCTGTGAATAAGTCAGAGAGCTAGTTCTATTGGCCGGTTTGCTTACTTGTGCCAACGTATTATTGCCAACGTACTATTGCCGAAAATAGCAGATTGGCATTTACTCGCTAAGACAGGAGCGAGTCGTTTTGGTACCCGAAATTTGATGACAAAGCGAGAACGGCTATTTGGGATTACTTATGGTTGGTAAAGTGTAGGTCGAGCGGTCAGCCAGGGCTGACTCTAATTCTTTGTCTAGCTCTTTAGCTAACTTCAATAGTTTTTCCATTTGTTCACGGGCGACAGCGGTATCGCCATGTTTTATTGATTCGCCGGCCTCTATGCAGAGTTTGGCGATATGAACAGCATCGATGATTTCGCAGCAGTCTTTGAAGCGTTCCAGCTTATTTCGAAATGCGCCTAATTCGTTGGCACTCAATAGAGATTGAAGCTCCGTTAGATCCGCTTTACAGTTTTCTCGAAAGAGACTGATGATTCCCTTCAGTTGTTGCTCGCTGTATACCTTTCTCAGGTTGACGAAATTGGCTTGCCGGCAGATAAATGTACCGCTAGTCATATTGTTAATCTGTGTCGCTCTCGACGGCGTATTATTGTGGAATGAGTTGCCTAGCCAATTTGTTACTACTTTTTCAAGAGCCATAGGATCGATCGGCTTACTTATATAGTCATCCATACCGTTCGCTAGGCAGTGCTCACGGCTACCCTCAATTGCGCTTGCTGTTACGGCTATAATGGGCACTGCGACGCCTCTTCGCTTCTGAATTTCCTTTATGATTTTGGCCGCTTCAAAGCCGTCTAGAGTTGGCATTTGGCAGTCTAAAAAGACAAGGTCGTAGTGCTTTTTCTTGAAGGCACGCACTGCCTCCACTCCGTCAGCCACCAGATCGACTTCAAATCCTAGGTCAGTGAGGAAGAGAAAGGCTACTCTCTGATTGAGTTTGTTGTCGTCGGCAACCAGTGCCTGTCTCTTGCTCCCTCGTGAAAGCAGGGTCGCTGCAGCTTCGACATTTGAGAATGCTTCTAGGCCAAGTGTCGTACTTTGGCCAGCTCTTATGGCCGCGTGGAATTCCTTTTTGTTTGTGATCTTGCTGAGGCTGTTGATTACGACTTGCCTTCGCATCGGCATTGGTAGAGTCAGAACCGTAGTCTCATTGGTGCTCTGGTTTGTTGCTGTTGTGCTATTTCCTGTCACTATCTCTATAAATTTTACAGAGTGTATCAGGGCTGAATTGCCTAACATTGAAAGTAGGCTGTGGCACTCATCTTTTAATCTAACTGTATCAAGGAAAACTACAGTGCTGGCATCATTGCTGTTTGCCTCACTCGTAGCCTGTGCGGCTAAAATGGCGAAGGCCGATTGAGCATTGTCACTAGATCTTACAGACAGATTAAGGCCTTTAAGCAAGTCAGCGATGGCGCTTTTATTGTTGTGAGTGGGTTCTAGCGTTAAGGCTGAAAGATTGAAGCTAAGCGGTGTGCGCGCTGGTGCTAGTGGGTTGGCTGGCATCTGTGGGCTGGCCCAGACTCTTAAGATTTCTTCGTTCGCTGGCTCTTCTTGAGGCAGGTAGAATCCAAAAGTTGAGCCCACTGAAAGTGTGCTATCAACAAACATTTTTCCATTCATTAACTCTACTAGTCTTTTAGAAATACTTAGCCCTAGCCCGGTACCGGCTGTATGGTTCTTTTCTGTGACGGGGCCCTGGAAGAATGGCTCGAAGAGATGAGACATTAGTTCAGAACTGATACCTGGACCACTGTCAGTGATTGTGAATAGCAGCTGCCGCGGCTTGTCTAAAGGCTTTACTGAAGCGACCTTTAGTGTCACTATTCCTGCTTCCGTAAACTTAACTGCATTGCCGCAAAGGTTGAGGAGTACTTGCCGAATCTTTTGAGGATCGCCAAAGATAGTTTCGGGTACGTCACTTTCAATGACTGAGAGTAGTAGTATGTTTTTTGATGCTGCGGCTGGGGCTAAGATTTGAGCTACACCTTCAACGGTCTCGGCAAGATCAAACTGAACTGAAGTAACATCAAGCTTTCCAGATTCGATTTTGGAAAAGTCTAGGACATCATTTATTATGCCTAGCAGTGAGAGTCCAGCATCTCTAAGTGTGAGAACGTAGTTGCGTGTCTCGGCGTTTAGTTCTGCGCGCAGAATCATCTCTATCATTGGCAGCATGGCGTTCAGAGGAGTTCTAAGTTCGTGATTCATGTGGGCAATGAATTCGGCTTTGATTGCAAGAGCAGACTTGAGTTGAATAACGGTTTCTTTGTTGGCTGCTACTTCCGCCGCAAAATCTAGCTCCAGTTTTTTCAGTCGCTCTTTTGTGAGAGCAAGTTCTTGCTCTAGTTTCTGCTGGTTATTCTCATCTGTGGGCATATCTGGCAGCTCTTTTTACTAAAAGATGACCGGCGAGTTTTGTGAGGCAGTAAGATGTTTGATACAGATAGAGCCAATCCTTTGGCTCTGTCTGCCAGCCCTATTAGGAAATAATAGTCGCAATCAACCCTTGTTGCTCGCAGATACCTCAACCTATTGATACCAACATAGAGTGATTTTCATGAACGCGCACGAAAACCGCCAAATTGCCCTGCGCTGATCTGATGGTATCCCCCGTCGATGGTGTTGTCAACGGTTAGCTCGTGAATTGTAATTGTGTTGCAAAGCTAGTGTCAGCCAGGCGAATTCTCTTTAATAAGTCATCGAGGGCGTTGTGGGCCGTGGCAGCTGCAGGCAAGTTCGTATCGTCGGCTGCATCTTCCAGTACATCTCTGAGGCGCTCATATTCCACTTTGTGAAATTCCCATTCATCTGCTTCGAGAGTTTGTGAATTTTCTGCCTTGCGATTTCTTTCAATCATGTCGTCAATATACTTAAGCAGGAAATTCTCATTGAGCTTGGCTAGATTGGTTTCTATTTCGCCCGTCTGCATCAGGTGGGTGCCAGTTAGCAGCAAGCGGTAGATGGAAAGTAATTTGGTTAGGCTCGGTAGATCTTGTGCGCCACTTGTTTCTTGGCTTGCTGCCAGCCACTGACTGTCGGCATAGCCGAGGTAGTGATAGCAGTGTATGCGAGTAAGGCAACCTTTAGCGATTGCCTTTAGTTCTTCGTGCTCAGGGCTAGTCTGCACTACCAGTGGTGAGTAGATTTGCTCTAGTACAAAGCCGTTGTCTTTCAGCATCAAAGAGAAAAATTTCTTGATGTCCTGGGTAGCAATGTCTATCTGAATTCCTTCAGCTTCTTGTCGGAGTTCAACGGTTTCTTCGTCTATTTCAAGCCCAAGAACTTTTCTTACTGGCAGTATGTGGGCTCCTCGAATTTCATAGGGCGAAGTTGGCGAATCGAGGCCGGTAAGATGGGCACCGCAGACGGTGGCAAATACCAGTGGATAACTGTGTGTCTGTGTGGCATTTTTAACTGATGCTGGGAAATTCATGACTATACCTTTCAGATGAAGCGCCGATTTTGAGCATTAATTAGTCAGGTGCCATTGATTATTATTTTGATTCTAGTTCTGATTCTTTTGTTGGGCTTATTATCGCCAAAGTTATGCGAGGGTTCAAGGGTTGTCAGTGACGCTAGTCACGACTACTACCCTTGGGTGTAAACTACAAATTGTTCCGTATTCAAGCGTCAGCTGGTTAGACTTGGAAAGAGAGGAGAGGTTTGTGACCGAGGAGAGCCTAGTTAAGCCCGACGACACCACTCTGGTCGAGAAACCAGAGAAACCGGAGAAGCCGGCTAAAGCTGAGAAACCAGCTAAAGCTGAGAAACCAGCTAAAGCGCCAAAAGTTGAACAGCTTGTTTATGCCCTTTATCGAGTTTCGCGCTGCCACGGCTGTGATCGCAAGCTTGAGAAAGGCGAGATCGTCAAGCTCGAGCAGGGGCTAGAAGAGCAACGAGCGTTCTGTAGTAAGTGCGCAGGGCTTGAGGGCTTGGAGATTCTTCCTAGTGGCAATGCCAAAATCACGCGTCTGGTCAAAAAATATTCGCAGAAGTGCTTCATTGTTATGCGCTGGTCTGAAGTTTGGAAGACCTACGAGAGACAGGGCTTGTATGTCGAGCCACAGGCTATCGCTCAAGCCCGCAGTGAGTTGGCTGCTGGTTCTGCCAAGGTTTCTAAGTGACCTTAATAAATGTTCAGACAGATCTTAGGGTGTGCCGCTTCCAGTATTATTAGCGGTCCTTAAGTATCTGGAGATGCCATGCAAACGGTCAGTCGCCCCCCGGCACCGGAATCCCTTGCTCATGTTCCTGTTGACCCTTCTTCCGACCTTGAGAATATTGATTTGGCCTCATCAGCTCAGCCTCTGCCGCATGTAGCTACTGAGATGAGTGGACCGTCGCGCTGGCATGTCTTGATTGCTACCTGGTTGGGTGGTGTCTTTGATGGCATGGATTCTTCCATTTTTGCCATGGTTCTCTTTCCGGCACTATCGGAATTACTGCACACCCAGTCGCATTCAGTGGTGGGCCAATATGGTTCATACATAATTGCTTTGTTTATGTTGGGTTGGGCGCTTGGTGCCATGATTTTCGGTGCTATGGCCGACCACATTGGTAGGGCTAAGACCCTGAGCATAACAATCTTGTTGTATGCCATATGTACTGGGCTTTGTGCTGTTGCCAGCAACTGGTGGGAGCTTGGTATTTATCGCTTTTTGGTCGGAGCTGGTATCGGCGGTGAGATGGGTATCGGAGCCGTATTGCTTTCTGAGTGTTGGCCCGCCAAGTCGCGGGTCTTTGCTGTTAGTGCTCTGGCAACATCTTTGGGAACCGGTTACTTGCTGACTGCGGCGCTCAATCTTTCGCTCGGTCATTTCGGTTGGCGTTATTTGTTCATGGCCGGCATCGTTCCTGCTTTTCTTACTGTCTATATGCGCTTCAAGCTGCGCGAACCAGAAGAGTTCGTGCGCTTGCAAGAGGCTCGTGACAGAGAGAGTGCTCGCACCGGTGCCTCTGTTTTGACGACAATTACTGCCAATGCTAGTGCCTGTTTTAGAGAGCTATTCACTAAGGCTAATTGCAAGAAAACTATTTCAGTTGCTGCTGTGGCCAGTGTTGCTATCGTCTGTTGGTGGGCGGTTATTGCTTGGATACCGGCCTGGATTAATCAGCTTACTGGCGATCTGGCTGTCGAGCAGCGCAGTCATGCTATGTTCACTAAAGATATTGGCATGATTCTTTCTGGTTTGCTTGGTGGCATATTGATCAAGAAACTTGGTTATCGTCTTGCGCTTGGTACTTCATTCCTTCTTGCTTTTGCTCTTTCATACGGAATGTTCAATACAGTGCATTCTTTTGGCCCAGCTCTGCTTTGCTGGCTCGTGGCCTTGGGCTTCTTTGCTCACTTGCCATTTGTCATCATGTGGACCTATTTGCCTGAGTTGTACGAGGCCAAAGTGCGCAGCACCGCATTTGGTTTTATTTACAATGCCGGTCGCTATGCTGCGGTTGTAGCCGCGCTTGGTAGCGGCGTCTTGATTCAGACCTTTGGTGGCTCTTATGCCATGGCGGCATCGACAGTATCTGCTGTCTATTTGCTGGGTGTGGTCGGGGTCTTCTTTATTCCGGCGAAGGGTGAATACTTAGGCGCAGTCGGCCACTAAGCGTAATTTAGTTACTGCTTTTAGGTTCTGTGGAGCCCGGCTTTGTCTCGATAGGTGTGCCACTATCAGTAGTTGCCGTATCGTCTTTCTTTTCTGCCGATTTGACTGGCGGTGCCATGTTCTTAAGGCTATTAAGCTCGCCCTTTAAGACTGATGTTTCTGAGCGCACTTCTAAGAGGTCACGCTTGAGGTCTTCTTTTTCTTTATCAGCTGTTGAGGTGCAGCCGCTCAAAAGCAATAACAGACTGCCGCAAATTAATTTGATTGGTTTTGACATTATTCCCTCAGCTGTTTCTCTAAATAAAACACCCCAGACCGTAAAAGAGGTGTGGGGTGTCCTAAAAATCCCAAAAATAATAGCAGGGAAAGCTTAGTAGGCTTTCTCTTTTGGTTTGGAGGCATTGACAACGATTTGTCTGCCGTCGATGTCTTTGCCGTTCAAGCTCTCAATTGCGGCTTCGGCTTCAGCCTGGCTGCTCATTTCGACGAAAGCGAATCCGCGCTTTCTACCAGTTTCACGATCTGTAGGTATTGCTACTGAAACAACCTTGCCAGACTCGGCAAAAAGTTCTTCAAGGGTGGTCTCAGTCAGGTTGTAGGAAAGATTGCCTACAAATAGCTTATTCTTCATCTAATCTCCAGGGATGTCTGCACCAACACTATTTGGTGCAGCAGGCGTTATGTTCGTACCGCCTTAAGGGGGAGTATGGCATATATTTTAGGGCGCTGTACGCTGAAAAATATCATGGTTAAGCCTGTCTCTTCCCTTGGCAAGCTGATTGCAGTGGCCGCTTCATCCTGTAAACTTGATTTGTCAGATTGGATATTGTCTATTTGGATAATTGATCTGAATAATCTCATTAGGAGGAATCACGATGGCCAAAAAAGTAGATACCGATGCGCCACCCGCTTTGATCATTGAGTTCAAAACCACTTCGGGCGAAATATGGGGCACCATCAAGGCTGACGGTAAAGAATTTAAGACCGGTTCAGTAGGCTTCTACGCCAACGGTAAAATCAAAAATCCTAAGAATGGTTCCGCTTACCAGGTTGGTACCAACATCATTTTGATTGGCAGCAAAGAATCAGAACCATAATAATTGGTTCTATTTGTTGCCGGCTCTGTTATTGAGCTTGGTGATGGCCCGATCAAAGGCACTGGCAAAGCGTTGTTTGTCTTTGTCAGTGTATTGTTTGGGCCCTCCTGTTATGTCGCCACTGTCTCTCAGGTCTGTCATCAGCGCTCGGACAGAGACACGTTCGCCAATGTTTTCTTCGGTAAAGGCATGACCGCGAGGGTCGATTACCACTATTTCCTTGGGAACTAGTTGGGCTGCCAGAAGAATATCTTGAGTGATTACTAAATCGTCTTTTGTTGCTTGGTCAACAATGTATTGATCTGCTACGTCTGCTCCTTTTGCCACCTGTACAAAGATGAGGTGGGGTGAGAGGGGGAGGGCAATTACTTTGTTGGCTACGAAAATACTACTAATAGCTAGCTTGTGACCAGCCTTGATGACGATGTCTTTAACCGGCACAGGGCAGGCATCGGCGTCGACCCAAATTTTCATGCTTCAGCATCCATGTGAATACAATATCATCCCAATTGACGCCAATCACACTGTCAACAGCGTCACAAATAGCCATGAAGCTGGGTTGACAGCGGCCTAGCCAGTATAATGAGAAACTATGCCAGTTGCTATAAGTTGCCAGTCTGTAACCAAATCATTTAGTGCCCGACCACTATTTCGCGATATTTCGATAACCATCGATGATCGCGAACGAGTAGGCTTGATCGGCCCCAATGGCTCTGGTAAGTCAACCTTGCTCAAGATTATGGCTGGTCTTTATTCGCCTGATGATGGTGTTATAACCACTCGCAAGTTTCTCAATATTGCCTATTTGGCTCAAGACAATCCTTATCCACCTGATGCAATTTTGCGTGATGTCGTCGCTGCCTCTTTAGATGGCCAGTCAATAGACGAGGCCGAGCGCATCAATCGTGCGGAATACACTCTTAGCACCGTTGGCTTTGAAGATCTTGGTGCTACCGTTTCTTCCCTTTCTGGTGGCTGGCGTAAGCGCTTGGCTCTGGCTGCACAGTTGGTGAAAGAACCAGATTTCCTGCTGTTAGATGAACCAACCAACCACCTAGATCTTGAAGGCGTACTTTGGTTAGAAGACTTGCTGAAGTCAGCACCTTTTGCCTTTATTTTGGTCAGCCACGATCGTAATTTTCTTGAGAATGTCACCAATCGTACTGTTGAATTGAACGCCGCGTATAAAGATGGATACTTGAGCTGTAAGGGTCCTTACAGCGAGTATCTCGTCGCTCGGGCCGAGTATCTCTCTGCTCAATCAAATGAGCAGCAAGCTCTAGCTAGTAAGATGCGCCGAGAAGTTGCCTGGTTGCAGCGTGGAGCTAGAGCTAGACAAACCAAGTCACAGGGACGTATCCGTGAGGCTGGTAAATTGTTCGACGAGTTCGCTGAAGTGAAAGCTCGCAACAATATGAATAATTCAGTCAATATTGACTTCAGCTCATCTGGGCGCCGTACCAAAGAGTTGCTTGTTGCTAAAGACGTTGTTAAGTCGATGGGTGGTCGTGAGTTGTTTGCCGGTCTTGATCTGGTATTAACACCCAAGCAGAAACTCGGTTTGGTCGGCACAAACGGCAGTGGTAAAACGACATTGCTGCGTATTCTTGCTGGGCAGATAGAGCCCGATCGCGGCACCGTAAAGCGCGCCGATCAGCTAAAAGTTGTTTGGTTCGATCAAAATCGCGATCAGCTCAATAAAGAAATTACTCTGAAAGAGGCCCTGTGCCCTAGCGGAGACTCGGTGGTCTATCGTGACCGTCAAATTCACGTCATGAGCTGGTCGAAGCGGTTTCTTTTCAGACCAGACCAGTTGCCTATGCCGGTCAGTTATTTGTCTGGTGGTGAGCAAGCGCGAATTTTAATTGCTCGCCTGATGCTGCAAGAAGCAGACATTTTGATATTAGACGAACCTACCAATGACCTCGATATTGCTTCTCTAGAAGTGCTGGAAGAGAGCTTGCAAGACTTCCCTGGTGCTGTGGTTCTGGTTACCCACGATCGCTACATGATCGATACAATCTCTACCAACATACTGGCTTTAGACGGCGATGGCGGCGTGGAATTTTTTGCCGATTATTCGCAGTGGGAATCAAATCGATTTTCTAAGAGTGGCTCGAAGAATAAGAGCAACGCTGGTAAATCTGATAAGGCTGAAAAAATTGAAAAGTCTGGCAGTAAAATTGGTAGCTCTACCAGTGGTGTCTCTAGTAATAACGGTAGCAAGAAAAATCTTAAGCCCCTCTCTAATAATGAGCGCAAAGAACTAGACTCAATTGGTAGCAAAGTTGAAGAGGCCGAGAGTGCCTTGCAGGCAGTGCGCAAGCAAATGGAAGATCCGAAGGTTGCAGCTAATCACGTCAAGCTGGCCGAGATGATGGAAGATTTCCACAAGGCTGAAGCGGCTGTTGCCAAGGTATTCGCCCGTTGGGAAGACCTTGAAGCCAGGCGCTCGGCCAACGAAGCTTAATTTACGGAGTATCTTTGCTAGATCTAAGCGTTCGTTGAAACTTTCTAGTCGACCGACCGTCTACTAATAAGTTGTTGGTTAAAGACCAGTCAACTAAAAAGCCAGCCTGACGGATTATTTAAATGGACGCTTCAAAATTACCTTTTGGGCATATTGCCCGTTCTCTTTCTAGTCGAAATTATCAATTATATTTTTCTGGGCAGTTGGTTTCACTGATTGGTACTTGGATGCAGCAGCTGGCTTTGAGCTGGCTCACCTATCGTTTGACGTCATCTCCTCTTTTACTTGGAGCCGTGGCTTTTGCCAGTACGGCACCAAGCTTTTTTCTTGGCCCCTTTGCCGGGGTTCTGTCTGACCGTGTTAATCGACATAAACTGATAATTGGTACGCAGATAGCAGCAATGCTTTTGGCCTTTACACTGGCTGCACTGACTTTATTTGGTCACATTCAACTCTGGCAGATTCTTGTTTTGGGTATCCTCACAGGTCTCGTCAATGCTGTGGATATGCCTACCCGTCAGGCTTTTGTTACCGATATGGTGCTCGATAAGAAAGATTTGCCCAATGCCATTGCTCTCAATTCGTCTTTGATGAATCTAACTCGTCTAATCGGACCTGCCATTGCTGGCGGTGTTATCTCTACTCTTGGTGAAGGAGTTTGTTTCCTTGCTAACGGTCTCAGTTATATTGCCGTAATTGCGGCCTTGCTCTGTATGCGTTTTGCCGCTAAGGCGCCGGTGATAAAGAAAAAGGCGACGGTTTTTTCTCACATGAAAGAAGGATTTGTTTATGCCTTTCAATCAGGACCGATTAAGACGCTGTTGATTATTTCGGCTATTACCAGCTTGGCTGGTATGCCACTCAGTACTTTAATGCCAGCTCTGGTGCAGCAGACTTTTCATGGTGGTGCCGATGTTTTAGGTTGGTTGATGTCGGCTTCAGCCATTGGTTCGTTGGCCGGTACCATACTACTGGCTTCGCGTACAAGCATGAAAGGCATTGGCCATTGGCTCTGTGGTGCCATGGTACTTTTTTCAAGTAGTCTAATGGTCTTTGCCTTCACTTCTAATTTCTATGCCGCTCTCTTTCTTCTCTCACTGATTGGCTTTGGTGTGATGTTCCAAATGTCTGCTACCAACACTCTTTTGCAGACTCTGGTGGAAGAGGATAAACGCGGAAGGGTAATGAGTATCTACACCATGTGTTTTATGGGAATGATGCCTATTGGCAGTTTGATTGCTGGTGCATCGGCCACTGCTATCGGTGTGCCAATTACAATTTTTGTTAGTGGACTGAGTTGCTTGATGCTGGCTGCTTGGTTCTATGGCTCACTGCCTACCCTCAGGCTGCAGGCTCGACCAATCATGGCGGCAAGATTAGCTGAGCAAGAGTCACTCAGCTAAGCTTGCCGAAATTTGTTGGTAGTTCTATTTGCTCAGTTGCGGCATAACTACGCCATCTAAGACGTGGATAACACCGTTTGAGCAGGGAACGTCAGTGGTTCTGACTAGAATGGCATCGACGTATAGGTCGTCGCCTTTCTTGCTCAACTTTAGTTCGTGACCTTCTAAGGTTTTAACTGAAGTCATCATGCCTAGTGCTTTTGCATCAAATGAACCGGGCACAATATGATATTGCAAGACTTGCTGTAATTTCTTTTTGTTGGCCCAAAGGCTCTTTCTATCATCATCCGGAATGGTTTTGAAGGCTTTGTCACTGGGGGCAAAGACTGTAAATGGGCCTTTGTTTTTCAAAGTATTGTCTAGTGAAAAAGCTTGATCTAGTCCGTCTAAGAAAATATGGAAGGCGGTCACTTCATTGTCACTGAGGGTGTTGATGATGTCTTTGGGCTTGCGCTCGAAGCCTTGCTTCATTTTGAACTGCTCAGTTTTTGCAGCGATTAGCAGAGGTTGCTCGTTGCTTTTGGCCCCCGCAGCAGAAGAATTGACTAGCGGTAGAACTGCCAGCATCGATACCAAAGATAGAATCTGAATTTTTTTGCGATTTAAAGTGGCCATGATTACTCCGTTTGAAACTTAAAAGAACAGCGGCTTTGAGGTCGACCGCTGCACAGTTTACATGACAAGCCGTTAATGCTTCTGGTTCCACTTGTAAATGTTTTTTAGCCGAATTGAAACATATTCGGAACTTTGCCCGGTTAGCAGCGTCACCCTACCTGCTGCGTAAAAGTCACTACCGTCTAGATCTAGACCGATCTTGGTAGTAGCACTGGCAGAATTCCCTAACTGTACGCTGGTCAAGGCGGGAGAGTATTATGTTAAGTCGATCTCAAAGAGTCTCATCTGGTCTTACAGGTCTTAGTTGTATAGCCGTTATAGCTCTTTCTCAAACAATAGGTGCAGCCCAAGCGCAGACTACTGTTTTGAGCGGAAAAGTACATTCTGATGCCATGCCGCAGTTAGTCCGGCAGGTGCCTCAACTAGATCGGGGGCAAGTGCAAACGCCGGTTACGATTGTCAATACACAACGCTCGCCTTATCAGTCTGGGGCAGTACAGACAAAAACAGTAGTAGTGCAGAGACCTGTATATAGAGAAGTGTATGTGCGCGATAACCGCACCTATTTCCAACGGCATCCCAAGGTGAAGGCTGTCACTATCGGAGCTGGCGTGGGCGCTGGCGCAGGTGCCCTTACTGGATTAGTCTCAGGCGCCGGTGTGGTGCGTGGCGCTGCCATCGGCGCTGGTAGTGGTGCCGGTGTTGGTCTGGTGCGAAGCAGTACGACTTTGAAAAGGCATCCAATTATTCGTGATACTGCTACCGGTACCATTGCTGGACTTGGTCTCGGAGCTGCTTCTAGCCGCCGAGGCAAGCGAGCCTGGCAGGGGGCTGGGGTTGGTGCAGCTGTAGGTCTGGGAGTTGGCCTGTTTAAGAACTTGAGATAGCTTGATTCGGCAGTGCATATTCAAAGCAGCGACAACAATAATTTTCTGGAGATTTGTGATGTTAAAAGTAGCTTTGCCAATTAAGGCTAGATCGGTACCACTATTTAGTTCAATTGCTCTCACCTCGATCACGTCTCTGATTTTGGCTAGTTGTTCAATGAACAGCCCAAGCGATTTGCGCGCCAAGGCTGCTGAGCAGATCAAGAGCAATAATTTAGTGGAAGCCGAAAGAATCTTGAAGAAGACTGCTGCTGACCAGGAGCAATCTAATGGCTCGAACGATCTGCAGTTAGCTCCTACTCTATCTGCTCTCGGTGATCTTTATATCAGGCGAGGAAAGTATGCGGAAGCAGCTACTCTTTTCGATCGCGCCAGTGATATTCAGCAGAAGGCAATGGCCCCGCAATTGGTTGCCCTCACCACTAGTCTCAACGGCAAAGGGATGTCGCTAATGGGGCAAGGTAAATTTGTGGCTGCCGAGCAAGTCTTACAGCAGGCTCTTGCTATTCGCGAGGATAATTTGCCCGCCGGTGCTCTGCCCATCGCTGAAAGTGAAAACAGTTTAGCTCAACTCTATTTCCAGACTGCTCACTTTCCTCAAGCTGAAGCTCTGTATAAAGTGGCAATTGGCACTTACGAAAAGGCCAAAGGGGCAGAGAGTGCTGAGGCCGCCAATGTGAGAAATAACCTGGCTAGTTTGTATTATTCCCAGGGGAAGTATCAAGAAGCCGAGCCGATATTTAAGTGGTCTATCTCTGTATTTGAGCGCACATCGGGAAAAGAAAGTATCGATGTTGCCAACGCTTGCAATAATTTAGCTGAGCTTATGCGTTCGCAAAAGAGAAATGCTGAGGCCGAACCGCTCTACTTGCGCTCCTTGGCGATATATGAAAAGGCTGTGGGCAAGGATAGTCTTTCTGTGGCAACAGCTTGTAATAATCTGGCTATCCTTTATCGGGCTCAAGGAAGATTTGCCGATGCTGAGCCTCTCTATAAACGGGCAATTGCAATTTATGATGGTAGCAGCGGTGTCTCAAATCAGCAGTTTGCCAACGTGCTTGATAATTACGCTGAACTCTTGCAGGCTACCAGTCGTGCCGAAGAGGCCAAGGCTGTGAGATCTCGTGCCAGCGCGAAAATCGCTCAAAGCTAGATGCCGCCGGTAAGTTCGCTAGTTCGTTGGAGCTAAATGAACGGCCGCTTATTTTAATAAGTGTACAGGAGCTCTGAATTTCACGCAGAGTTCTCCTGATTCCAGTAAGCTATTGATGGAAGGTGCATGTCAAGCGCTTCTGCTACCCATTTTGGAAGTCCTCGAAAAATCTGATGCGCTGGCGATACATCGATAATCAATCAGAGACAGAATTGCTTTATCGAAGGCGTGTGCTTGATCAAATCGAGATCTGGTGGCAGCTTTTTTCAAAGCGTTCAAAAGAATTTGAATCACACATAAAAGGTCGGCGGCCCTTGCCGATTGAAGAATTGGCAAGGTGGGTTGATGATGGCCTGACCAAGATCAATGAGAATCTTCTATGGGAGTTATGGCCTGGTGAAAACGATGTTTGTTTGTTCATCATCACACCCGAACTAGATCATTTTAAGAGGCCTCTTGTCAAAACAATTATTGAGATGGCGCCAGAGTTAGACGGCTGGTCATTTCTTCCGGTGCGGCCAGCTTTGAGTGTTGATGTGCTTGAAAGCATCTTTGAGTCGCGAACGGGCCTGAGCATTCCGGAGACAAAGGTCTCTTGTCAGCGCTCAAATCGAAACGTCGTTGATGTCACATTCTTTTCAGACTCGTTTAGCGGTGCCAATGATCGCGACGACATTGAAACTGCTTATTGCCTTTGTGAATATTTATTGGGTGAAGATACTCTCAATAAATGGATAGGTAATATCTCAACTGAAGTTATAAACACCAGCGCTAGTCGTATCGTCAATCTGTTTGGTCGCGACAAGCAACTTGATATTTCGCACACTAAGTCACTGTCTGAATTTGCCCAGGCTGTAGATAGGGTTGTTCTGGAGATTAAAGTACAAATTGATGATGAGCCGCTGCGCTTGCAAAACCTGGTCACTCCAACTCTCGTTTCTTTTAAAGATGAAGAACTGCAGCCCCTGCGGCGCTCGTTCGTTTCAGCCAAGCGCAATATTATTGAATCGATTGTGCTCAATGGCATTTTCTACTCAGAACGTTTTACCAAGCACGGTGAAAAATTTTGCTATTTGAAGATCGCTGAGACTGATCAAATCAGTTCATTTGAAGAGTTCGCTGCTTTGCGGCAAAAAATAGATGATAGCTTGAGAGCAGAAGAGTGCGGTTGCGTCTTCGGTTGGGGGACAAGTCCTAAATTTGATGGACGTTCTCCAGGTCTTAGTCAGAGTGCGAGCGAAAGTGGTCTTTCTCAGTCTGAGGCAAGCTATTTATTTGTCGATTTGGCCCTAGAGAAGATCGATGATTCAATCAGTGTGCTGCGCAAGATTGCACAGGGCGAGAAGCTCTCTGAGAATTCCTGGTTGCTTTTCTTTGATACCGAATTGGAGCATGAATGGGTCGGTCTGTTTCCTGAAACTGGGGCGCCATAGTATGAATGGTGGTGAAGGTCATGAGTAAGGCGTTAAATCGACCGCTGTTGATTCTTGATCTTGATGAAACTTTGATTCGCGGCGCCACGAAAGCACTTGACCGAGCACCAGATATGGAGCTGGCTCACTATTTCGTCTATTTCAGACCCCATGTTCGTGAATTTCTTGCTCAGTGCAACGAAAACTATACCCTGGCAATTTGGTCGTCTGCCACAATCGCTTACATCGCTCCTATTGCCAGAGCTGTTTGGAAAGGCCTGCCTGACCCCCTCTTCGTTTGGGATAGAAGCCATTGTACTGTGCGCTATGACTTTCACAAGAGCAATGAGTATTACATTAAAGACCTACGCAAAGTACAAGCAAAAGGTGTTGATCTTGGCCAGGTATTGATGGTCGATGATGAATTGCGCAAGGTGTCATATCAGTATGCCAATGCTATTTGTGTACGCCAATTTTTAGGTGATTTGGCAGATTGCGAGTTACTTGATCTCGCAGCCTATTTAGAGAGCATTAAGGATATTAGTGATTATCGCAAGATTGATAAATCAAACTGGAGGCAACAACAGAGTGGCTAGTGCGACAATCGAAGAGATTCTAGAAAAACACGATTTGGCAGAGTTCAATGGCCTCTTCGACCAGGCGCTTCCTTCTCTGCGTCTTACCTTAAGTGCGGATAAAGCGGAGAAAAGTCTTTCTCGCTTAGGCGGTCGGCCACTTTTGCCCGTTGGCTATGAGTGGCCCCGCTCGAGGGCAAAGATTCCGCTAGCCTTCCTTGGCCAGATTGATTTAGCTGCCAGCAATTTTAAAGCTTATGCTAACTTGCCAGAGCGTGGCCTTTTGTCGTTCTTCTACGATGCCTTCGATGGTCCTTGGGGTAATCGCTCTGATGATCACTTCGGCTGGCGCGTGGAATATTTTGAAGATGTGGCAGTGCTTAAGCATACTGATTGTCCCTCTGATTTACCGCCTAGCTCTGTTTTTGCACCGTGTGCGGTGTCATTTAAAGAAGAGCTTTCTTATAACGCCGTTACGGTTGAAATGGCTGCTGTTAGCGAAGGAGGCTATGGCGCTTACGAAGGCTATTTACAGGCCGCTGAAGAAATATACGGTAGTCCAGTTGTGCACAGAATGTTCGGTTATGCTCAAGATATTGCCGGTGATTTTCGTCTCGATTGTGAGATAGCCAGTAGAGATCTAGACCTTGGTGATGATTTCGATTTTTGCAGCACTGAGGGTGAGAAATTGGCTCTTGCTTCGGAGCAGTGGCAACTTTTATTACAGTTAGATAGTGATGCTCTGACACAAATGATGTGGGTAGACAACGGCAGGCTCTATTTCGCCATCCGCGAGGAAGATCTAATTGCCCGCCGTTTTAATAAGGTCTGGATGATTTGTGAGACTCAGTAGTACCTTTGCTAGTTAAACTGATTTTTCAGGTTCTTCTGAATTTCCCGCTTGGCAACGATTTGAGTAAGCCTTGGCCGCGGTGTAGAATCAGATTGTTGCGGAGGAAGCCATGAGTCTCGGTTTGTACTTAAAAGGTCAGTATGCGCCAGGGCGACACCCTGTTGAAGCGCCAGCTTTTGATCGCAAGAAGCTAGAAGAGCTTGAGACATGGCTTACTAATGTCGCTTTTGATGAATTAGAGTGGAGTCAGTGGACCGAAGACGATGAAGGCAATCCATGTTTAATGGTATTGCTCCACCCTGGTGCGGAGCCGATAATGCTCTCGCCCTGTGAAGATGGCTCTCTGTTAGTGGCGGCGGCAACTTCTTCAGCCGGACCTGGCTATCACATTTTTGTTTGTGACCTGGTACGCAAACTTTCACAGGTACATGGTATCGAATGGGTGGCCGACGACGAAATAGAGTATTTCGACGAGACTGGCTATTTTGAGACCGGAGATAAAGTTAGGCTCTACAGCGAGTTTGAATCTTGGATTGGTGCTCTCACAAAAAGAGTGAAAGAGCTATCTAAAGATGGTGCCAAGTTTCACCTAGCCATGCCATTTGATGGTCATCAGTTTGATGTACCAGAGCCAATCTTGACGCAGCTAGGGCCCCGTTCTATGGATTGGCTTGAGTCTGTTTCTGCTGAACCTATGAGTGGCCGGGATATCTTTCCATGGTGGGAAGATGGCCACGGGGCTGAGTATCATCTTGGCCGTGCGCTCTGCTATATGTGGAACACTGTGCGCTGGCGCGAGCCTCTAACGGAGAAGGAAGCTGAGCTTCTGGAGCGTATCATGGAACACCTTGATAGTGCCTATAGCCTTGATCCTGATTTGAAATATCCCTGGAAAGAATGGGCTCAAGTAATTGAGTTTCTTGGCTGTGACTACGAGTTAGAGGATCAAATTGAAACCATGGCGCAGAAGGCTATGGCTGCCAAACTTGTCGGTTATCGTCGCCAGGGTGTGCGTAAGAATCTTGGTGGCGGCTGGTCTGTTGCTGTTCCTGGTAATTTTGTTGAAGAGCTTGAGGAAGGTCAAACTTTTCTGGCCTTTGATGAAACAAGAAACGTACGTGTCACCTGCATGTCGGCTAGCGATAGTAGCGGTAATAGCTTAGATGCGCTGGATATTTTGCAGAAGATCAAAGTGATCGATGACCCACTCAAGTATGAACACGGACCTGTTCATGGTAGAGCATTTTTCGAGAGAGTGGCTGAAGAAGATAGTGCTTTCTGGATGCTTCGTGGAGTATCGGCAGCCCATGGAACTTTTGCTCAAATCACAATATGCTTTGAAACTGAAGCCGAGCAACTCTGGGCAATTGAGACTTGGAAGTCGTTAGATCATCGCTCGACCAAGGGTGGTCAAAGTAGTGGAAAAGCGGCAACACCCGAAAGTGATGCGTAACCATGAGTAAGCGCAATGCTTCGAGAAAACGCCGCCGACGTACATTGCATGAATCTTCTGTGGGTTCTGGTCCTGAAAATGTAATTTTTGATCCGGAGGCGCCCCAGTCTCAAGTTAGTTATGTCGCCTATGACGTCGACAAGCTTCAGGAAGAGGCTGTAACTGATTTGGTGGCCATTGAAGCTAATCTTGGTAAGTGGCCTGTGCTCTGGGTAAATGTCGAGGGGCTAGGCAGCCCTGAGATTATTAAGCGACTGGGCGAGATCTTCAATATCCACCCTTTAGCCATGGAAGATATTATTCACTTGCATCAAAGGGCTAAGTTTGAGCAATACGACGAGAATTTTTTCTTGGTCGCCCATATGATCGAAGGCAAAGCGAGCGATCCTAATCATCTGGCTTCTCAGGAAATTGTGGCAACCGAGCAAATTAGCATGTATGTCGGTAGCAATTTTGTGGTGACCTTCCAGGAAGGGCCAGTTGATGCCACTAAGCCCGTGCTGGATCGTTTGCGTAAAGGCCGCGGTCTCCTGCGCAGTCGTGGTAGCGACTATCTAACCTATGCCATCATTGACAGTATCATCGATGCTTACTACCCGGTTCTGGAAGTTTTTGGTGAACGCTTGGAAGTGATTGAGGACCGCATTCTCGAGGACCCGAGCAAGCGTATAGTCTCGCAGGTTCATATCGCCAAACGTGAGTTGTTGGGATTGCGTCGCGCACTCTTCCCTCTGCGCGAGGCTCTTGGCTCTATATTGCGCACAAGTCCGGCCAATTTTACTGCTGAAACTCTCCTACACTTGCGCGATTGTTATGACCATGTCATTCAGATTACTGACTTGATTGAGACTTATCGCGAACTTTGCTCTGATCTTATGGATGTCTATCTATCTAGTATTTCTAATCGCCTCAATGAGGTGATGAAAGTGCTGACCGTTATTACGACAATCTGTGCACCACCAACATTAATAGCTGGAATTTACGGCATGAATTTCCATACAGATTCACCCTACAACATGCCTGAATTGAGCTGGACCTACGGCTACTTCTTTGCCTTGGCCCTGATGGCGATCGCTTCAACACTAATGCTGCTTTTGCTCTTCCGTTCAGAAAGGTTCTCATCAAAGGACAACCTGGTTAAGGAGCTTGTCAAAGAAGATGCAGCCGCAGCCGATCAGCTCGCTAAGTAATAGTGTGCTCTAGTCTAAGTCTAAAGACTAGAGACAATGAGGCTAGTTGTTAGAAGCCTTGGCTATAGATGTTTTAGGACTGTTCTTTGCGCTGCTTTTGCCTGAGATTGCGCCGCTATTTGAGGCAATTTCTGGCTTGGGATTTTCTTTTCCGGTGGCTATGGCGCGACGCTCAGATTCGGTGATCATGGCTTCGACAAAACCAACGAATAGCGGGTGGGCGTTATCTGGACGGCTCTTCAGTTCTGGATGGAATTGACAAGCAACAAAGAAGGGATGATCTGGAAGTTCAATCATTTCTACCAGTCTTTGATCGGGCGAGAGACCGGAGAAGAGCAAACCATGCTTGCTCAGAGCTTCTCTTAGATCATTATTTACTTCGTAGCGGTGTCTGTGGCGCTCTGAAATTTCAGTGCTGCCGTATACTTTTGCCGCCAAACTGCCTTCTGTCAGGACGCAGGGATA
This sequence comes from Cyanobacteriota bacterium erpe_2018_sw_21hr_WHONDRS-SW48-000092_B_bin.40, assembly GCA_030917395.1. GTDB lineage: Bacteria > Cyanobacteriota > Vampirovibrionia > Obscuribacterales > Obscuribacteraceae. The sequence continues at coordinate 6,946 of JAUPUU010000489.1, read as the reverse complement.
GCGGCCGAGGCGCATTGTGCCGCCTTTGTGAGTGACGTTGTGCTGATCGGGCATGAGGTCGATTACAGGGAAAGGTGATTTGGCGTCAAACTCAGTTGAGTGAGCTTTGGCCATATTGGCCACGTTGCGAGCAAATTCGATAACAGCAATTTGCATACCAAGGCAGAGACCTAAGTATGGAATCTTTTGAGTGCGAGCAAATTCGGCAGCCATGATTTTGCCTTCAATGCCTCGATCGCCGAAGCCACCGGGAACAAGAATGCCGTCGACATCAGTGAGATATTCTTTGGCGCCATGCTTCTCAACGTCTTCCGAGAGCACCCATTTGATATTGACCTGGCAGCTATGCCGAGCCCCTGCATGTTTTAGTGATTCAACCACAGAAATATAAGCATCCGAGAGCATTACGTATTTGCCGACAATGGCGACAGTTACCTGTCTCGAAGGTCGTTTAACGCGCTCAACTAGCTCTTTCCAGGCATGCAGGTCAGGCTCTGTATTGGGCAGGTGCAGGCGCTCCAGTACTCGACCAGCCAGACCTTCTTGTTCCATGAATAGTGGTACTTCATAAAGATGTTGAACGTCTTGGCATTGAATGACGCAGTCTGCATCTACGTCTGTGAACAGAGACAATTTCTCCCGCACCGAAGAAGGAAGATTTTTCTCCGTACGACAGACCAAAATATCGGGTTGAATACCGCGGCTTCTCAGGGTGTCGACACTGTGTTGTGTTGGTTTCGTTTTTAGTTCGTTGGTAGTGCGCAGGTTCGGAATAATGGTGACGTGGATGTAGCAGACATTGTCGCGGCCGATGTCTTTGCGCATTTGTCTAATTGCTTCTAAGAAAATTAGGCTCTCAATGTCACCAACTGTACCGCCGACTTCCACTATCACCACATGGGCTTTAGATTCAGTGGCACCTTTGCGTAAAAATGTTTTGATTTCGTTTGTTACATGGGGAATCATCTGCACTGTGCCGCCCAGGTAATCACCCCGGCGTTCTTTCTCTAGTACATTTTTATAAATTGCCCCAGCCGTAATATTGTTCATTCGGCTCAAATTTATATTTATAAAGCGTTCGTAGTGACCAAGGTCAAGGTCAGTCTCTGCTCCATCTTCGGTGACGAAAACCTCGCCGTGCTGGTATGGGCTCATTGTGCCCGGGTCTACGTTGAGATACGGGTCAAGCTTGACTATGCTGGTAGAAAGCTGGCGTGCGCGCAGTAGGCGACCTAATGAAGCGGCTACGATGCCTTTCCCTAGGGAAGAAACCACCCCACCAGTGACAAACACGAATCGGGTGTTCATATAGCCTCCTTGCTTTCTAATCTAAATGTATCTCTTTTTGCCACACGGGTGTTTGCCATAGGTTTAGGAGGGGGAGTTAAACCGTCTCTCGGCCCCTCCTCCAATCTGCGTGCTCTGTTTTTCATTGCTAGCTATTCCCCAATCCTGGGAACTTTGAAGAAAGCGCCCTCTTTTAGAGGCGCGTTTTCCATGAGCACTTCTCGGCCGAGAGAGCTTATGACAACATCTTCCCTCATTACATTGAAGACAGGGATTGGATGTGACATCGGTTCGACCCCGGTGGTGTCGACCTGATTGAGCTCGTCGAAGTAGCCAATAATGCGGTCCAGCTGCTCGGTAAAGCGCTGAATTTCGTCATCGGTCAGGCTAAGCCTGGCCAATTTCGCAACATGTTGGACGTCTTCGACAGTAATCATCTACTTACTATATTAGTTTGCAGCGCAAGTTTCTATGTTAGGCAACTTAATCAATCTTCTGGTATTCTCGCAGAAAGAGCGATAGGTGTGAACAGTGAACTTTGGGTTCGTTATAGAGATAGTTAGTTTAGTTTTGACTTTGGTCTTCATTGTCGCCAGTGCTGAGCTCTTTACAAATGGTATTGAATGGTTAGGTCAGCGTCTCCAGCTCAGTGAGGGGGTGGTCGGCAGTGTCTTGGCTGCCGTAGGAACAGCCCTTCCTGAGACCTTGATACCTGTAGTGGCTTTAATCTTTTTCAGTAAACAGCACGGTGTTGAGGTTGGTATTGGTGCCATTGCTGGGGCGCCATTCATGCTTAGTACTCTCACTCTTGGCATCTGCGGCATTGCTTGCCTTGCATATGCGGCAAGCAAACGAAGGAAACCTGGATTAGAGATAAAAAAGGCTGTAATTAAAAGAGATTTGAAGTTTTTCATAGTTGCCTATAGCTTAGCTTTGCTTGGCACGCTTCTTCCGCCAAATCCGGTGATTCGGTATCTCTTAGCTGGTGTTTTGGTCCTTTTGTATCCCTATTACCTATATGTATGCTTCCGTCACGAGGGTGAAGTGGGAGAGTGCCCAGAGACTCTATATCTCGATCGCTTATTTAAAGTTGGCTCTCAGCGCTTCCGTCTCATCATCCCGCAGATCATTCTGTCTTTAGCTGGTATTGTCGGTGGTGCCTATCTCTTTGTCGGTTGTATTCAGAATCTATCAGATGACTTCAATATTTCACCTTTAGTGCTGTCGCTAATTGTTACTCCAATCGCCACGGAGCTGCCAGAGAAAATAAATAGTGTTTTGTGGTTGCGTGGCAACAAAGACACTCTTGCTATTGGCAATGTCACCGGTGCCCTTGTCTTTCAGAGTTGTTTCCCCGTAGCCTTTGGTGTTGCTTTTACAAGCTGGCATCTAGATCACGGCACACTGCTCTCTGGCTGCGTAGCTGTGCTTTTTGCTAGCATCTATTTGGCATTGCTTACATTTAGCCGCCTAAAGCCTCAGCACCTGGTCTTAGGTGCAATCGCTTACGCTGCAACTATTGCAACCATCATTTATATAGCCCCGGTGATGCCACCGCGGTTACATTAGGGCTAGTTTGTAGCTTGAGCTACAAGCTAGTAAGTTGATGTGATCGAAAATCAGCTCCTAGAAGCTGTTATTTTCCAGGCTCAGGGTTTTCTGATGCCACCGTTATTGATTCGGATTCGTTCTTTAGTGATTCCGGTTTTACTGACTCCGGCTTTACTGCGTCAAGCTTGGTGGTGGTGGCTCTGGCCAGTTCAGAATCGTGAGAAGGGAGATTGCTCTTGCTGCCAGGTTGCGAGCCGTCTGCTGGATAGAGGAAGTCTAGGATCTCTTTGATAGAAGCTGCTACTGGAATTGCTATGAGCATTCCCAGGGCGCCAGCCATTACCTCGCCGCAAAGTACGGCAAAAATGATAGCCAGTGGATGAAGTTCAACGGCATGGCCAATAAAGCGCGGCACGATAACATAATCTTCAATCAAGCGTGCCACCCAGTAGCCCAAAATTATCTTGATAGCTACCCCGACGCCTAATTGGGCCACACCAACAATAGTGGCAATACTGATGGCGAAAAACGGACCAAGAACGGGAATAATTTCCAAGAATCCGCTTAAGATGGCGATTAGCAGCGCATATTTGATGTGTAACCAGAAATGCAAAATACCGTAGGCAACACAAGACATCAAAGCGATGAGAAGTAGTTGCCCTCTCACATACTTACTGAGCATGATATTCATCTGAGAGGAGAGCTTAATCACCATCTCATGGTTTTTCTTCGGTATGAAGCGCAGGCAGAATAGGCCGACGCGGCGGCTGTCAATAATCAAGTAAATAGAAGACACTACGCAGACGAGGACGGCCAGCAAGCTTTTGGAAAGTAGCCCGCCTATATGCAGAATTTCTTCCGGTGTGCCAACGTTCTGCTCTAGGCTAGAGGTAAGTTCTTGCGCTGTTTTCTCTACGTCAATTTGCCAGTGAAAAGAATCGGACAGTTGTTGCACAAGGCTGACGACGATTTCGTTACGCTGAGCCGCTAGAGCGGTGAACTGCTCGATAATCGATTGACCAAACCATCCACTGGTGCCAATTATTAGGCCAAGGATAGAGACGTAGATAACTGCTACGGCAAGACCCGGTCGACATTTGAAAGTGGTGCTAAAAGAATTGACCACAGGCAAAAGCAAATAGGCAATTATGCCGCCCACAATAAATGGTGGGAAAACCTCTCTAATAAAATAGAGAAACCAGAGTAGAAGTAATACACCGGTTAACTTGAACATTTTGATTCTTCTTTGCTAGCTTACAGCAACAGGTTTCTTACTTTGATCTTGAGCCAGCGCGCTGAAGTCATGCACGTTGGCGCCAACTAGTTTGCCGAGCAGCCAAGATGGACGGAAACGCTCACCTTGCTCATTGTGGTAGGCACTGATTTCACTCAGGCACCAGGCTAAACCTTTCTCTTTGGCGATGGCCATGAGGCCAACTTTGAAGCCACATCCGTTTTGCATGGCTATGTCGATGTCACTGGCCTCGACTACTTTCTCTTGAATGCAGTAGATAGCTTCGTTGAGCATTGGCAGAATAACGCGATGAGCGTGGAAGGCTCGGGGGGATTTTGCCAGAGCGACTTCTTTGTTGGCTTCAGCGATCAAATCTTTCAACGCTGGATTGATTTTCTTTGCTTCACCCTTAACTGGTGTCTTCTCGTGAATGTAGAATCCGGCCCCAGATTTTTGTCCGAGCGCGCCAGCCTTAACCATTTTCTCCAATAGAGGAGGGGGGGAGAAACGTGGACCATATTGGCTATAGAGGAATTTGTTGACATGGGCGCAGACGTCAAGACCAGTCATGTCAAACAGTGCGAATGGACCCATAGGTAGGCCGAATTCCACCACTTTAGCGTCAATTTCTTCGACTGTTGCCAAGCCTTCTTGTAAGGCGTAAAGGGCTTCATTCATATAAGTGAAGAGCACGCGATTAACGAGGAAGCCAGGGCACTCTTCAACCTTGACTGGGGTCTTCTGCATTTGATGACAGAGTTCAAGAGCAGATTTCATCGTTTCTTCTGAGGTTTTTACACCAGCGGTTACTTCTACAAGTTTCATAAATTGGGCCGGGTTGAAGAAGTGCATGCCGACCACTTTGTCTTGTCTAGTGGTCGCTTCGGCAATTTCTGAAATGGACAGGGCCGAAGTGTTCGTGGCCAGAATTGCCCGTGGTGGACAAATTTGATCAAGAGTTTTGAATATTTCTAGTTTGACTGAGATTTCTTCGAAAGCAGCTTCGATTACTAAATCGACGGTCTTGAAATCTTCGTATGAGGTTGTGCCTTTGACTGCGGCAAATAAGCCATCGGCTTCCGCTTGAGTCAGGGTGCCTTTTTTAACGCGCGAATCATACATTCTTTTGATGTTTCCAAGCCCTCGTTCGACGGCCGCTTGTTCTACATCTTTTAAAAGAACTTCGATTCCACACTGGCTCAAAACACAGGCAATTCCACTGCCCATTGCCCCTGCACCGATTACTGCTGCTCTCTGCACTCTCATACAAAGCCCTCATTATTATAAAAACACTGGTTGGGGCTATGCTAGCATCTTTAGGTCGCACCAGAAATCCGTCAAGGGTTTAAGAAATCATATAAGGATGCCAAGGTCTATGTTGACAACATTGATGCGGAAGACCTCTTGTTCGGTGGATGAGGCTACGATAGCCGAGACCCCAAAGCATTTGGGCTGGGTCATGCTTGCCGCTCTGGGAATTGGTGCCACCATTGGTGCTGGCATTTTCGCCATGCCTGGCATCATCGCAGGTAAGGCGGGACCAGCCGGTATCCTTTCTTTTATGCTAACCGGATTAGTGATCATGTTGATCGCTTTTTGCTACGAGAAATTTTCCATTCGCGTACCGCATGGCGTTTCAGCTTATAGCTATGTTTATCACTCAATTGGTGAGCTTGTAGCTTGGGTTGTGGCTTTTGGTCTGTTTCTTGAGTATAGCTTTGGCGCTTCTGCCGTTTCGATAGCGTGGGGTGAATATCTCAAGAATGCTATTGGATTTTCGATGCCAGTATTCTTGAGTGGCCCAACTATAGATGACCAAGGTGTTTTTCATTTTGGTATTAACGTAATTGCCATCGCGGTGATCGCTGTGGTAAGCACTGTTTTGATCTTTGGTGGAGTGAAGAAATCGGCTAAGCTCAATTTTGCTCTTGTTGTGCTGAAGTTGACACTTTTAGTCACTTTCCTCGCTGTTGGTATTCCTCATATCAATCCGGCTAACTGGTTTCCCTTTATGCCCCATGGTTTTGAGGGCGTCTTAAAAGGGGCCGCTACTGCGGTTTTTCCATTCGTCGGCTTTGATGCCCTTTACACCTTTGCTCGTGAATCTAAGTCTCTCAAAGACACTCGCTGGGCGACCTATTGGTGCGTTGGCATTGTTGCTTTCTTGTACGTTACTGTTATGGCCGTGGCAACCGGCTTAGCGCCATGCTCTATTGATGGCCATCCCAATGAGCTATTCGTTGGCTCTGAGGCGGCAGCACCGTTAGCTAAATTGCTTACAGCCGCAGGCGAGGGCTGGACTGCAAAGTTTATTTCCTTCGGTGCAGTACTCGGTATCTTTAACGTTCTTTTGGTTTTCTGTATGGGCGGACCTCGCATTTTCTTGAATATGGCAGAGGATGGCTTGCTACCTCCAATCTTTAAAAAGATGAATAACGGTAACCCGACAGTTGGTATCATCCTTAATGGCATTGTGGTGGCATCGATTGCTGGATTTGTGCCATTCGGAAAGATTGCTGACATGATGGTGCTTGGAACTCTTGTGGCATTTATCTTCGTCTGTATTGGAGCCTTGAAGCTTAAGCTGGTCAATCCACTTATTGCCATTGCTGGCGGAGTTGGCTGCACCATTCTGGCGTTCAATCTAGAGCCAGAAGTCTTAAAAGTCTATTCCGTTACTTTGCCAGTGGGTCTTGTTATTTATTTCTTGTATGGCTACAAGCACAGTAAATTGCGGAAGGCGAAAGAAGGCTAGTCGGTTCTTTAATTAGAGCGATATTGGTTTAGCTTGGATCCTAAAAGTCAGAACGATATTGGTCTAGCTCGGATCCTAAAAGTCAGAACGATATTGGTCTAGCTTGGATCCTAAAAGTC
>JAUPUU010000488.1 GCA_030917395.1 Cyanobacteriota bacterium erpe_2018_sw_21hr_WHONDRS-SW48-000092_B_bin.40 | reverse complement strand
TTAGACTTCTCTATTAGTTAGACTTCTCTATCGATAACAACCGCTGATGTCCACTTCAACTCAGACAAAGCTTCATCAAAAGTAAGTTGATGCTTGCGAGCATGGTTGATAGCAATAATTGCTTGCTCCATGGTGATCTTCTCATCGCGCACCAGTACTAGCGAACGCAAGGTAGCATGCAATGTCGGCTCATCAATTGCCCCAGTAACCAGCAATATTTTGCCGAGCAAAGCGGAGTTGCGCCGAGCATCTCGCAAAGCCTTGCGAATATCATTGTCGTTAACGATGCCAGCGGCCTTGAGCATTTCGCCAAGCCGAATGCGCTCTTTTACCTCTGTTCCAGATAGGTCAAGCTCAGAAATGGCTCTAGCCAAAGAAATATCGCGCTCTGCTACCTGTCGCAGCGCTTCAGCGGCCTTCAAAGCGCTAAGGGAATGACTGGCGACAATCTCTTGTAACTTCAAGGCTGTATCAAGAATACGCTTACTGATAAAGCCGCCCTCAACCAACATCTGGCCCACAGGCACTTCTCGAATCAATCCCATCTCAAGAGCATTCATCAAATCAGGCTCATTGACCATGCCTGACAAGACCAAAAGTTCGCCCAACTTAACGCGCTGACGGGGCGGTGGCCTGTAGAAGCCAAGATCCATCAAAGAAACTTCGATGTTCACCTGTCTAAAGCGACTAGATTTGAGGGCCTGCAGCGCTTGCGAGCGCGAAATTTTTGCATCACGAACAAGTACTTGGGCCGTAAGGGCTGCCGAAAGCATCTCTTCAGAAATCGCACCGGTGAGCACAAGAATACGCCCCAGGGGCAATCCGGTTTCTTGACTTGTCTTCAAAGCATCTTGCAATTGAGGCTTGCCAATAATGTCAGCCTCAACTAACAGCTCACCCAGCCGGGCCGTGGGAGTGCGGGACTCTTTAACAAAGCCAACATGGGCTAAGCAAGCTTCAAAATCGTTGCTGCTGCGCTTGTATAAATTGAGCGCTTCGCGTGCCTTATCTAAGGTGATGGCGCCGTCTTTAACTAAAGATTGAGCCCAAACAGCCGACTCAAGCTCCTTTTCATCAATATAACCACACATTACCAGCACCCGACCCAGCGGTAGTCCGGTTTCGCCATTAAGCTCCATAGCGTGTTTCAGCTCTTCGGCGCTGAGAACTCCTGCTTCCATCAATAGCTCGCCTAAACGATGCGAGTTAGGAGATTTGGTGCCTGGTTTCACTTAGTCCTCTTGTTATCTACTAATGCCACGGGAATGCCACTGTAATTACTTTGAGTGCGTTATCGCAAAAAAAATCCTTTAGTTAATTGCCCGAGGGCAAAGACTAAAGGACATTTTAAGCCAAAATGGCTAGTTTAAGAAGAAAATTTACCCCCAGGGGAATTCGAATCCCCGTCGCCTCCGTGAAAGGGAGGTGTCCTAGGCCTCTAGACGATGGGGGCATCAGAGGTGCGGCTTCCCGCAAGCAGGTCGTAGAATAACAAACCCGAAACAATAGTGTCAACAACAATGAAGAGAGAACTGAAGATTGTAAGCAGTCGTAGTACTATTGGAGGCTCCTGAAAACATTCAGGCGGGCACAGTGAGCGGCATCTCGCCTTCAGCAAGCAAACGTAACATGAGTTATTACCGAACCTTCAACAGCTACCTACGCGAAATATTTGGCGAGCGCGTCTACCGCGTCCCCCTCGACGCCGGCTTTACCTGCCCTAACCGCGACGGCACGAAGGTCTTCGGTGGCTGTACCTTCTGCGATGAGCGCGGCTCTGGCGCCCCCACAATCAAGACAGCTCTCTCTATTAAGAACCAGCTAGAAACAGGTATAGCGCGCATTCGGCATCGTTTTAAGGCGCATAAATTCCTCGCCTATTTTCAGGCTTTCACTAACACCTACGCCCCGGAAGGCATCCTCAAAGAACTTTACGATGTAGGACTTGACCACCCCGACGTGGTTGGACTTTGCATCGGCACAAGACCAGACTGTCTCGATGAGAATATTCTCGACTTGTTATCGGTCTATCACGAGCGCACTTTCTTATTCCTAGAAGTTGGCGTGCAAACAATTCACAACCGCACCCTTGAAGCCATCAATCGCGGTCACACGGCCGAAGAATTCTTTGACGCCGTGGAAAGGGCAAAGAAACGCAACTTCCGCCTGGCAACGCACCTGATTTTTGGATTGCCTGGCGAATCAGAAGCCGACATGATGGAAACGGTAAGAGCGATCGCGCCCCTAAAATTGGAAGCACTTAAGATTCACCAGCTCTGCATCTATAAAGGCACGCCGATGGAAGCAGACTACCTAGCAGGAAGACTGCCTCTCTTAGAGGAAGATCAATATGTGCGCTTGGTGGCTGACGCCTTAGAACTAATTCCAGAAGAAACTGTGATCATGCGACTGGTAGCTGAAGGCTCACGGGATGAAATCATTGCACCGGAATGGTGTTTTGAGAAAGACCGAATTATGCAAAAAATCGAAGCTGAGCTAGAGCGCCGCGGTACCAAACAAGGTTCTCGCTACGCGGAGCTAGCTGTCAAAGCCTAAGGAAACCTGGAACCATCAACATGTCAATTTCAGACTCAACGGCCAGAGTTCTTACACATGATCAAACCATTAGCAAGACAAGTTCGGTGGCCTTTAGCTAAAAATACTATTGGCTCGGCCATGGTTATATTGGCTACGACATTAGTCACCGCCTGTAGTGCCGACATAGAAGCAGACAAGCGCAGATTTCCTGCCATTTCTAATGACCGCCTCGTGGGCAGTAAGTGCAGCCTCAGAGACTCAGCGAGCATCAAGCGCGTCGCCATGCATCCACTTGGCCCCACTGGCGGCTGGAACCTCTACGCTACCAATAACAGCAATAAAGTAGATTATCAGCGCACAAAGAAACTAGACAAAAACAGCTTAACTCAAAGTGGCAACGAGATTAGCGGTTATGTCAAACTTGCAGAGCCCGGTTATCTCCAGGCACGCTCTTATGACGATGTTTACGGTGACGTCTACTGCGGCTGGTCTCCAAACAAGCTGGAGATTGAACCAACCAAAGACTATGTCTATGTCACACTGGAAACCTGTTCAGTAGGCGATGGCGGCCTAGATCAAGTGCACGAAGTGAGTTGGTTTCCCCGAGGCCAAGGAGAAGGAATTATTGTCTTCTCCTCTGCCCACCCCGACAAGTCGTCTCCTCTTGGTGCCGCGGATCTCTACCGCCCCGACCGGCTTGGCAGCACTTATCAATTCAACGACAGACTGGCATCAGAAACAATCTCTGACTACCTGCGTCAGGGTAATGAAAAAGCAGCACAGCAAGTGATCGCCGAATCACTTGCTGTGCTTAGTAAAATGAGAGACCTGGTTGATGGCTCCACAAAAAAACCTATTGCTGCCAAAGAAGAATACCGCGAGCAGTGGGCCATGATTCAGACTTACAGACTCGGTTTAGCCCTGGGCCAGCCCGACTTTGATTCATACTTTACCAATCTCGAATCAACCACAAATGGCCCCTATCGCGGTTCACACTTGAATTGCGATGCATACAGAAAGCTCTTTCCAATCTACCAGTGGCTCAATAATAAAATCGTCGGTAAGCCAGCAAAACTAGACACAAGCACTCTTGAGCGCAGCTACGTAGATAGCGAGCCAATTACAATTGGCAAATATCTGCTGGGCGAAACGCCGGAGAGTGAATTCCAGCGGCACTCACGCGGCAGCGCTGAATTCTGGATCGGAGTTAATCGTTATCTCGCTGGCGATAAGAAAAGAGCAACCGAGAATTTTCAGAGGTTTTTAGAGCAAAAAAATTCCGATGTCATGGCCTTCGAAGTTGCGGCCGCAGCCAAGCTAAAGCAGAACTGCGAAAAACAAACGAAGTAAGTCGCTGAGCTTATTTAGTAAGAAGGGCAGCACCGATAGTGCCAGCATAATCACCAAGCTC
>JAUPUU010000487.1 GCA_030917395.1 Cyanobacteriota bacterium erpe_2018_sw_21hr_WHONDRS-SW48-000092_B_bin.40 | reverse complement strand
TCTAAAGAATCTGGATGAACAAATTCTCCTTTGGTATTCACCTCAACCCAACCTTCAGGCTGCTTGCCATTTTCATCCTTTCTCTCATTCCAGATATAGAGCTTGTTATCCGTCGTCTTCTTGGCCCAGGTGCCGTTCTCCATTTGCTGCCAACCGTACTTAGTACGGTCGACCTGGCCAGATGTGTGATCACCAACGTGGCCAAATTCATGCAGAAAATTATCCTCAACAGAATTGAGAATGCCCAAACGTTTCTCCTCGGCAGAACGTTGATCTGAGGTCACGGCAGCACCATTCTCAGGCATGCCATAGACTACTATGCGGTTGTTCCAGGCAGGCTGTGTTTGCATGGCGGGATCGCCCTCGCGCCAATCACTTAAAAATAATATGCGTTGCTCTACGTTGGCGCCGAGACTGGATCGTGATTTTCTCAAAGCCGAATCTAGAGCGTCTAGTTCATCAAGCCGAGGTTCCCGTGCCCGGTCTCCGTATTCAGGGCTGGTCTCTTGGGTATCAAATTTGAGATTGAATTCCTTGACCAAAGCTTGTTTCTTCTCGTCAACTTTTTTAGTAAGGTCGCCGTCGAGACTATTCAAACCCTCAGGCGAATTCTCGTAAGTGCCCAGTGATACATCGGTGCCGCTAGTATTAGTCGTGCATTCCAACTTGCCATCGTTCACTTTCAGTTTGACACCAAATTTTTTACTTAAAGACTCAAGCCTTGTCTCTTCGGATTTGGACTTATCGGTTATGTTGATGACATCGCTTGTGTCATCTGGTGCCATTTTGGCTTCCGCAGCGGCAGAACCTCCTGTACCTGTAATTTTCAAATCAGGCAGGTGCTTGTTGAAACTACTGTGAAGATGATGGCTATCGTGATGAGAGCCCTTATGTTTCATACTATGCTGCAGGCGCTGACTGAGCTGTTTTGCATCATCATCAGAATCAGTGTGACGTTGATGATCTTTGCTGTCACCCTTGTGATGATTTCTATCATGAGACATATTCAGCTCCACCTTGGTGCATTAGCGAGTGTTAGTAAGATTAAGCAGGTTCTGGGCTGCAGTTGCACAGAGACTACTGCTAAGTTGCTAACGAGACGTTAACTGGCCAATAGATCAAAAATCGCAGCAAGAATTAGCAAGCAAATCAGCTCTTCCAGCTCACTGGAGTTCTGCTACTCAAATGCTTTGCCATGTTTTCTTTTAGAGTGTCATCGGCTTCAGCAGCGGCGAACACTTTATCAATGACTTTGCCAATATCGGCAAGGAAGTCTTCGCCCACAAAAACAGCTGTGTCATTATCGTAATTTTGCAAGTGCCTCAGACCCTTGGCTAAAGCCGTCTTTCGATCAGTTAGATGAATCGAATAGTCAACTCCACCGCTGCGCAATTCGCTATCACCTGCCACCAGAGAAAGGTTATGCACCATTGATGAACGCATGATGCAATACATCTGCGTGGCTAACGATTTCTCTTCTGCTTCAGGCGGCTCAGAAGAATTTGTCAGCCGAACCACCGTTGAATTGTACTTAAACGGATGCTCAGCCTGGGGACCATAGTCGTCCATCCATTCGACGACAAAGGCTTCGTATTGCTGGCGGGTGAGCTTGCCCCTGCCAATACCATTGACCATCCGGGCAAGAAGCTCAATCAGTATGCAGGCGCAAATGAAACCCCATGGGGTAGTCATCAGCGGCTCAATTTCGTCTAGCCGAGCATGTAGGTAGCTTTTCCAATACAAAAGGTCCATGAGGTCGATTCTAGCAGAACGCCAGGTCAAATCAGGAAGCTACCAGCGCAACAATCAAAGTCTGGTACCAAAGACAAACAGAATTTGAATCAGAAATTGCGGCTATTTAGCGGCAATACGCGACTTCTTATCGCTATTGACCCATTGCTCAACTTCAACAAGACGCGCACTAACCGATCGCTTTGTATTAGCACGAGTGATCTTATCTGCAAATGGCAGTCTTAGACCGCTATCTACGAACGAACTAAGCGTCACCGATGTTTGACCATCAGCCATCGGCTTCAATTCCCACTGACCTTCAAAAGCAACAAACTTGTCTGAACTAATCATCTTGTATTCAAGCCTATTGCCGCTTAGCTCCTGCTGCGAATATTGACAAGTGGCTGTTCCTAGAACTGGAATGTGACTGAACTGTTCTTCAACCACACTGACTGGACCCTTTGTTGAGATTACTCGTCGATGCTCGGGATCGTTTACTTTCTGCGCTTTCACCGCTTCCCAAACTAGTCTAAGTGGGGCAGAGATTACTTTGCTTTCGTGTACATAGTTAGGATGGTCGATAGCAATTGCTGGTAAGACATTTATGCACGTGAAACCCGCTACCAGTAGCTTTCCAATATTGTTCATCCCGTTCTCCCTAACTAACAGAGTCTAACGACGTCGGCTCTGGGAGAATGAGCCCGCTTTGCCAGCAGACTTAGATAAAGGCTAACAAAAGGAGTTATTGCACTAATAGCTAGATATAGGGATCAATTCTTCGCTGGGCTATCTAAGGCAGCCAGTCTTTTGCGAGCTTCCTTCAATCTTGCGTCGTCTTTTGCGTTGCGATTAGTCTGCTTTGACAAACCCTCAATTACGAAGTTCAAAGCTTCTTTCTTTGTTTTAAAGGTCGGACCGACTATGTGGCAACCACCACCGTCAATGAAAAGACGTTTGATAGCGATGATCTTGCCATCTGCAAAGGTGACGGTAAAGCCGGGGCGGCCGAATCCGGGACGATTAAAGTCTGTGAAAAAGACTCTGGATTCTACTTGATCGAAGCCCAATATATCTTTGTACTTAGTCGCTATATCAGCCTTGCTCAAACCAATAAGTTCGTCTTCGTCGACACCCCAGGGCACATAAGCTGCATCAAGTGAATGCAAGGGTGAGTGAGCCAAAACCTCAGGCAGCAGGCACACGGTTGTGACAATCAATAAGCTGAGACAAAGAGCAATCAAACGGGCTATGGCCATACAGTGCTCCTTATTTCGAGCCTTAAGTGTCATAAATGCATCTATGTCTTATACCACGCTTCAGATACGCTCACAACGCAATGTTCGCAGCTCGAGTTGACTCCCTTCAAGCAACCGTCAAGGCTCTCCGGACCAACATGGTACAGCCGGCAAATAGTCTAGAATGGAAGATTTACCAACTCTCTGAAGTTTCTCCATGCTCCAGTTGTCTATCCGCACAATCTTGATCGTTAGCTTGCTCTTGTTAGCAACCACGCCAGTCAATGCTCAAGACAATGCGTTGGCAGCCAAACTCGCGGACATGGCTAATCGCGAGTTTCAAGAAAGAAATACCCTTCACCAGGCTCTCACTCACATCAATCAAGCAATAAAACTAGACCAAAAGAGCGGCAACAACTACTACATAAGAGCCGAAATTTACAAGCGAATGGAAGAAGACGAAATGGCGTTGAACGACATAAATAGAGCTGTCGAACTAGTGCCGACTCAAGCCTATTTCTATGAGTGCAAGGCTAATATTCTGCTTACCCTAAAGCAGAACAAGCAAGCACTAGAAGCAGCAGACATGGCAGTAAGATTGAAGCCAGATAGTATCACCCGAACAACCAGAGCCATGGTGCTGATTGCCATGGGTAAGTTTCAAGAGGCGAAAGCGGCTTTTGACAAACTCGTAGAAGAAAACAAGAGCGACTTCAGAGCGCGGATGCGACGAGTTCCTGTCAACAAGAAGCTCAATTGCTGGCAGCCAATAGTCGAAGATATGAGCTTCTTGATGAAGATAGACAACAAGAATAGTTTCTCTTACAAAACGCATTTTCTTGAACGAGGGATCGCCTATCTCAAGCTAAAACAATATGACAAAGCCGAGCAAGATCTAAAATTTGCACTAAAAGTAATGCCTGACAATAGAGAAGTACATCAAGCTCTTCTTGACCTGTACAAAACTAGCAAGCGAGCAAAAGAAGCGCGGGCAGAAGAATCATATTTAAATCACATGGATGATGACATCAAGCCGTTTAAATAATTGGCAAATACATCAATTACTTTCTCACTTGCTTCTCTAAAGCCTCAGCTTCTTTGCGCAGAGCTTCGCTCTCTGCTTTCTTACCTGTCTGGTTGAGGAAATCAGCATTGCTTCGCAAACATAGAATTAGTACTTCAGGGCTGCCCTTAAGTGTGCGAGCAACTTTCAGAGCTTCTTCTAACTCTGGACTAGCCTTGGCCATATCAGTGCGATCAACATCGAACTGCCCGAGCTTAGCTAGCGACTTTGCATACTCGGCTGGATAAACATCCGACTTATTTTTATAAACTTCCACCGCAGCAACTAGCAAGGGACGCATTCGATCAAATCTTCTTTGATCTGAATAGCAATCAGATAAAAGCAATGAGATTCTGGCTGTTTGCACTGAGTCTTTGCCAAGTTTTTTCTTAGACACAGCAAGTGCTTTGGTGAGCAGAGCGTCTTCTTCTAGAGACATGCTTCTGCCAGCTAACTTAACTGCTGTAGAAAGAATTCTTGGAATTTGCGCTTCGAATCGTAGTTGTGATTGGCTTTCTAGCACAGAAGAAGCAGCGGTAGCACCAACTTCATCAAGCATCTCACCGAGCATTTTGGCATCGGCACTGACCCGTGACAGCTCAATGCTGGTAATTTCAAGATTGGTCTTCTCTAGAGCCTCAGCATGGCCTTCCCAGGTGTCGTAGAGATCACTCTTTGCCTTTAGCGTAGCCATCAAACGCGCTCTATTATCACCAAAAGTGCGGGCTTTGGACTCAGCAAAAATGAGCTTACTTTCAGTACCAGGGTAGTCTTTGTTCTTAAAAGAACCATCGGCATCTGATAAAGCCATCTGCCAGGTAATTTTGTTTAGCAAAGTACCACGGTCATCTTCTGGGCCGGGCCAAAGCGTCGCAAACGATATCACGCCGACGAAGACTAAGCCGAACACAGTTGCAACAATAGTAGCAACAGGGACCTTCTTCGCGGGCGCTGCCACAGGCGGATGAGCGGCACTGATACTGGATATATGAGTACGACTGGAACCCAAAAGTGCAGTGGTTATATAAACCAGAGTATCGCGCACTTCACCAACATTTTGATAGCGAGCGGCTGGATCTTTTTCCATGCAGCGGTTAATTACTTCAACCAACTCAGTCGGCAGATTGGCGTCAGGCACAACTTCAGTTAGAGGTTTGGCTTTGTCGCCAACATGCATGTTCATGGTCTCAAGGAAACCATTGCCAAGAAAAGGAGGCTCTCCCGAAAGGGTTTCATACATCAAACAACCCAGGGCATAAATATCGGAACGGGCATCAATATCTTTGCCAAGACACTGCTCTGGGCTCATGTAGATTGGGCTACCAAAAACCTCACCTGTCTTGGTCAACTGCTGTTGCTGCCGCCCATCTTGCTTGAGCATCTTGGCAATACCGAAATCAACCAATCGAACATGCTCGGAGCCATCATCTTGTTTAGTAACGATGACATTGGCGGGCTTCAAATCACGGTGAACAATGCCACGCTTGTGGGCAGCTTCCAGTCCTTCACAAATTTGCTTGAATATAGACAAGGCACGGTCGTAAGCGATACGGCCCTTGCGCTCAATTAGGTCTTTTAGGCTTTCGCCCTCGAGGCAATCCATGACAAAAAACGGTTCGCCATCAGGAGTCACCCCGAAGTCATAAACAGTAATTACGTTTTGGTGACTAAGCGAACTAGCGGCCTGAGCCTCAAGTTTGAAGCGTTCGAGAGCAGTGACATCTTGCTTCAAAACATTGTGCATCATTTTGATGGCGACTGTTCTATCCATCAGCTTGTGTTTTGCCTTGTAGACAACACTCATGCCACCGAGGCCAAGAACAGACTCGATAATGTAACGGTCGGCAAAGGTCTTACCAATCCAGGGGTCGTTTTTCGGCCCTCGCAAGACTGTCTGGTCTTGCGGGCAATTTTCTATGAACCCTTCATACTGCTGGAAGCACTGCGGACAGTATTTCTTTTCGATACTGACTTTTTTAGTGCTGTCATCTTCCATGGTTCAACCTTATTTCTTATATAGACAGATAAGTGTATTATAAGTCAGCTTTTTCAACAAACAGGCGGTAAAGACATGGGTCGTTTTAATGATCTCTGGGCATCCGGTAAGTTCGCCCTCAAAAGAAACCAAGAGGCAGATGAGTCGCGCATGCAAGAAGCTAGAGCGCGCGCTCAAGAGTTGGCCCCAGATATGGCTATTGACCCGGGTTCAAATGAGATTTTTAACGCCCTGAGAGCAAAGCGCGGCCAAGAGACCGGTCGCTGGCTCAATGGCTTAGTTCCTGCCAATGTTGAGAAACCGGTAGAAGTACAAGCAGCTTCTGCCACGGCCTTTGACGATGTAAACAAGTGGATTGACCTTTTGTGCGAACAGTTTATTGAACTGGCCTACGAATTTAACAAAAAGGCGGTCGGTACTAATCTTTACGTCTCTTATGAGAAGCCAAAATTATTCGAAAAGCGCGACGAAGATATCTGGTACAAGCCTGTAGATAAGACCTACAAGTGTCGGCTGACCACTAGAGATTGGGCCTTAATCGTGCGCGGCCACGATAGCAAAATCGCTGTCTTCGTGGTGCCATCATCGATGGTTATGGCTTTTGATAGCGATTCAGTCGGTGAAGATGAGATTCCTCACTTTATGGAAATTGAGCGCACCGCTGCTAGTGGCGGGTCAGTGGCCTGGACAATTGGTGGAGAAGCAACAAACCTTACCTCCATCCCTCCTCTAGCTAAAGAACTATTTGGTGACTTAATCAGAGTTTCAAGCGGTGTCATGACCGAAGCTGAGCTCTTCAGCAATGACAAGGGTCCTACTCTTGGTGAAAACGTAGCGGTGGGTTACCAGCAACCAGGCGATAGCCCGAAAGCCCCTGAAGCGGCAGCTGATGCGGCAACTGGCGGTGCGGCAAGATCATCAGAGCATGTTATTTCTAAGGCTTGCGATATTGTTGATGACATTATTGAGCAAGAGTTGAAAACGCTCTACGCCAGCGCTACATCAATTCAGCCAGGCACACCAGAAGCCAGCAATATTCGCCGGCAAATTTCAGCTACTGAAACTTTCCACACCAAGATTCTTGATGCTTTCAAAGAATACACTCAAGCTTCTTTATCGGTGCAACCAGCCACAAAGAGCGAAAGCCAGCTAACACCCGGCTTAACTAAATAAACTAACTAGATAGCCTAGCGAAATAACTATTGGGCACTCTCAATTTCAATTTGGCGCTCAGCTTCTAGGCGCTTGGGCTCCGCTTTAACTGCAGTGTGCATGCCAACTAAGCGCGCTACCAAAATTGCTAGATATAGCTGGCCACAGAGGGCTTCTAGACACGAGCAAGCCCGAGCAGAGCGGCTCAGAGGAACCACATCGCCATAGCCAAGTGTCGAGAGGGTGCAGAAGCTGAAATAAATTAGCAGTGGGTATCTCTCTTGATGCTCGATTGAAGTCTCGTCGGCTTTTATATTGTCTTTGTACGCATAGGGATTATTAATAGCAATCATCATATGAATTAAGGCAAAACAAAAGCCAATAAGAATGTAGACACACGCACCGCCACAGATGCGATTAGAGTTGACCTCGCCTGTGAGAATATCCACCACCATAATGCGCACAATGTAGATGAAAAACACAAGAATAGTGATCAGGGCAAGCATCTGAAAATTGGCAGTGTTGAATGGTGCCAAATTACTACAGAAGGCCAGGGCCCAGGATGCAGCCGCAGTCACAGCAAGGGCGATAGACTTCCAATCGAACTTCTCTTCTCGGCGCACTGACAATGTAGAAACGACAAGGGCACCAAGAAGAATGACCGCTATGGCAATATGAGAGAGAACACTATGGTCAATCAGAGGCGCCACAAAGGCCAGCACCATTACGTTGACGAGCAAAGCGTAATAGTGCTTCGAGTATGGTTTCGAGGCTAACCCTAAAAAAGGCTTAGAAGAGCCTTTAGTTAAGCCTGCCAGTTTAGATGACAAAGTTCCCCCTGCTTACTGGTAGATACTTATAGTTACTGATAATTCCAGGCGCCTATGCCATATTGGTTGCCGGTATCATCGGGACGAGCCTCACCCATATAACCAAATTTACTGTTAGAGATTCGGTAGTTACCAGAGGGCTCTTTTTTCACAGTAGTGATGGTGTGATCGGGGCGATATACGGTGATCTGATCATTCTGCCGCACCACAGTTCCACTGACACCATTAGGGTATTTAATTATGTAATTAGTCGGGCTGGTTGGCACCATTACTGTGCCATCGGCAAAGCCGTTCTCAATGGCGTAGCTGCCATCAGGAAATTGATGAAGATAGGCAGTGCTGCCATCAACCATAGTG
>JAUPUU010000486.1 GCA_030917395.1 Cyanobacteriota bacterium erpe_2018_sw_21hr_WHONDRS-SW48-000092_B_bin.40 | reverse complement strand
CAGGCAATTGCCCTGCAACCAAAATCGGCGAAAGCATACATGCAACGGGGCACTGCTAATTGCATCGGCGAGAATTATGAAGCGGCATTGAGCGATTTCAATACGGCCATATCTCTTGGAGAAAACTCAGCAGACGTTTATCGCAGCCGTGGTGGCGCAGAAGAACAGCTAGGGAAAAAGGCTGAGGCTATTGCGGATCTAACTAAGGCTCTATCACTAGAAAAAGACAAAGAGCGGCAATGGCAAGAAAAATTGATGCGGGCGCGCTGCTACTTTGCCATCAAGCAGTTTGAACCGGCCATTAAAGACACTAGCGATGTGATCGCCCTAGTTGCTCAAATTCCTGAAGATGCGGCAGTAGATGCTTACAAAGTTCGTGGCAGTTCATATTTCTTCGGCGCTAAATACAGTGAGGCCGTGGCTGACTTATCCCTTGCCATGAAAGGTTTAGAAGGCAAAGCGAAAGCTGGCAGCCTGGTTTTGCGCAGCGTTTGCTACCTAAAATTAAACGACAAGGCTAAGGCCGAAGCTGATATGGAAGAAGCCAAAGCCCTTGGTTTTCCACAGCGCCACAGTCAATAGCCGAGAGAAAGGCACGATTTAATAGCGTACTTTTACCATTGCTCCGCCGGCTGGGGACGCCTAATATGAAGGCCCCCATCGCGTATTAAGCCATAGCTTTATGAGCAAGATAACTGAAGCAAAAGCAGTCGCAGAATTAGGCCTTATGGCTATAAAACAAGGCGCGCCAGAAGCGGCTTTGGCATCTAAGGCCTTGGTGGATGAAGCCCTGCAGCATATATTCAAAAAGCCTTTGGCCTTGACCGATGCTTTACCGCGCATCAACGAAGTATTGGCCGGCCGCGGTCAGCAGGCTGGTGAGGTAATTGACCATCTACCCACAATCATGGAGAGCGTAGCCAAAAGTGACCGCCTTTCTAGTGTCAAAATCACTCGAATGCTTGGCACTGGCGCCCATGAGTTCGTGCTTGCAACTGAGTCTAATAGTGCCCTCAAACTGGGTGTAGATAGCCTACCTCGGCCAATTGCCCATAAACTATTTGATGCGCCAGTGCTTGACCATGGCAAACTTGAAAACGGCGTTCGCTACTACATCCAGCCAATTGGAGAAACCACCGGAGTAACCGATAAACATGTGGTCTCGGTGGTCAGTAAAATTCGCGCCAATGGCTTTATAGAAGAAGACATGTGGGGCTTCAGTGGGCCAAGAAAAGACCAAGTAGCTCTTTTTAGCAAAGGGAAAAATCCATTGTTAATTGACCAGGGTGGTGCGGTTCCGCGCTATGGCATGAGCTACAGAAACGGCGAGCTAGTGTCCCATGATGTACAGCAATCTAATTTGGCCGAAATTAGAGAGTTTCTCAATGACCGCCACATTCCCTTGATTAAGCACTCAGTCACACGACCACAGAACCCACTGCAAATGGACGGCAATAGCTTCTCTACTAGAATGGAAGATTGGCAACTTTCTGACGCGGTCAAGGACTACATGAAAATGACCGACCGCACACCCACCATGTGGGGCAGCTGGACCGATAATGAGGTGATTCTGGCTCTGAGATCACTTACACTAGGTAAATGATTATTTGCGACCGGAAACTCAAACTCGCCCTAACTATTCAGTTGAAATTATTGGTGGCCGTTCCACTAGTGGTTTTCGGCTCATTATTAGCCACGGGCGCTGACGGAGCATCCAAGAACCAGACCCCAGTTGTTTATCAACTAGAACAATACTCTGACAGCCTCGGTGACTGCGTCGTTTTTGTTTATCATGACGGCGCCAAAGTGGTATGCAAAAAGCTCAAGTGCGAATTGATAACCAAGGCACCAGACTGGAAGGTGCACTGCTTTAGAAAAGATGATCGTATTGAATGGAGCAATGAAATACAAAAATTCAACGGCGAGACTATGTCCAATCCTTTTGCCCGCTTAAGACCACCGCGACAAGCAAAGCTAACAGAGGTCGGCCACGGTGCGATAAACGGCCTTAAATATACTAAGTTTAAAACTCCAATCTCGGCCAACGACCAGCTCTATACAACTAAAGACCTGGCGGTAGCACCGCCGCTAGAAGAGTTCCTCGCCCGGCTCTACTATACGCCCAAGGCTGAGGGCATTCCCCTGTACCGCTGTGTAGACAATAGGCCAGATCGAAAAATTGAAGAAGCGAAAGTAGGCATCATTAAAATTGCCGCCAACACTGATCTAAGAACTGGCTTGGTCAAAAAATTAGAGACTAAAGGCTGGAAGAAGATCGCTTTTAACGCCAGTGAATTCATGGTTCCAACGGGCTTCAAACAGCTCAGAGAAATTTCTCAGGTGTCATATTCGAGCGAAAAGAAAGGCGAGTTTAACGAAATTTTCGATGCCATTGGCTTTAAGACCGATGCTAGGAATCTAAAAAGTGGAGCCAAGACTAAGTGATTTTTTCTAAGGCAAAACTTCCTATTTTAGTTTTGCTTCTGAGCCTCTGGCTCTCAAACAGCGCAACGGTTCTAGGCAAGGCGACTACGCCAGAGTGGATCATT
>JAUPUU010000485.1 GCA_030917395.1 Cyanobacteriota bacterium erpe_2018_sw_21hr_WHONDRS-SW48-000092_B_bin.40 | reverse complement strand
CCCATCAAGCGTTTTCAAGACTTCTACAAACAAATGTTTGACACGCCAAAATTTCAGCACGCCGAGTTTAGAGAAGGTATTTTTCTCATTCTTCAAGGCCTATTCAAAAAAGTTGTGCTCGGTGATCATCTCGGCATGCTCTGCAATCTAGGCTACAGCCAGGTTGGCGCGCTCAGTGTTTCAGACGCCTGGATCTCCATGAGCGCTTTTTACTTCCAAGTCTTCTTTGATTTCTCTGGTTACACTGACATTGGTCGAGGCTCGGCAATGTTACTGGGCTACAAAGTTCCAGAGAACTTCAACCTACCTTACCTCTCAGTCAGCCCCACTGAATTTTGGCGACGCTGGCACATATCGCTCTCAACATGGCTGCGTGATTATCTCTTCATTCCGCTAGGCGGATCACGCGGCGGTGAGTGGTTGCTCTGTCGCAACTTATTCATTACTATGGCCCTAGGAGGCCTCTGGCATGGCGCTGGCTGGCACTTCATGGTCTGGGGTGGCATACACGGCATTGGTCTGATAGTTGCCAGAAAATGGGCAGCTTTTTGTCAGAACAGCGCCACCTTGACGCTTTGGCGCCCGAGCGCAGTTTGGCACTGGAGCGGCATTATCTACACAATCTTATTTGTTTCACTTAGCCACGTTGTCTTTAGATCAACCAGCGTAGCTGAGGCTGGGTTGTTTTATCAGCGCCTATTTAACTTCTCTACCCTTAGCCAACCAGGGGCGGTAACCGCCGCCTATCTCACCTCTACTCTGTTCGTCACCCTTCCGCTGTACAGTCTATACAGCTTCATAAGACACAAGAGCATAAAGCTAAGCAAGAACCCAAGCGCCGCTCTATCGAAACCAGTGGTGGCGATACAAAGCTATTGGAACAGATCAATTGCTCTACGCCTAGTGACATGTGTCGCTACCGCCTGGATCATCGCTGGTTGTGCCCCTTCACAGTTAATACCCTTCTTCTATTTCCAATTTTAAAACAATCGCAATCTTCACTGATTTGTTAGGACCAGTTAAATGCCAGAAGCCCCAATCACAAAAACTGAAGATGTCGACAATAGCGCTGCTGCACTGCCAGCAGCAGCGAAGATTCAGCGTGGCCACTCTGCTCCCATTACCGCCTTAGAACTTCTTGCCTTGACACCACTCGCGGTGCTCATACTCGAAGGCTTCTTTACCATAGCTGGTGTCGGCGAACAAAATTTCATGAAGCCAGATCTAGAGCTAGGCTCGATTCATATCCCCGGAAAGCTAGTTACTTGGCGGCTTGAAGGCTACTCTCGCGAATCATTTTCAAAGGCGGGCTGGCGCGATGTTGAACGCACTGTGGAAAAACCTGCCAACACTTATCGCGTTGCGCTGATTGGCGACTCCGCCACAGAAAGCCTACAAGTACCGCTAGAGCAAGTCTGGGCAACGATTGCAGAAAAACAAATCAATCTAGATTTGGCCGCTATCAAAGATAAACAACCAACCAAAAACCCACCGCACGTAGAAGTGATCAATTTCGGAGTCTCAGGCTACTCTACATCGCAAGAGCTTTTGCTACTGCAAAAAGAAGTTGTTAAATACAAGCCAGACCTAATAGTCGTGCTCTATTCACGAGGAGATTCAGACGAAAGCTCAGTCGACCCAGCGAAATATGCCACAGCTGAGCCTCGGCCTTACTTTTACCTTGATCAAAACAATCAACTCAAACTTGATCGCACAGTCTTAATTGCCAATAAACAAAAGCTGCAAAGCAATCCCGTACTGGAATTTTTGCGGGCTCACAGCCGCATCTACGGTGTCTTCGATCAAACCAACTTCCAGCTAAATTTGACTGACAAGTTCTATGTGAAACTGCGGCGCATTTACACACAGATAACTGAGAAATTATCTGGAACCAATAAGCTTAGCCCAGCCGAAGAAGCGGAAAAGCCTCACTATCCAAAACAGGATAGCTTTAAGGTCACTCAAGCCCTAATGAGTGAGATTCAAAACACGGCCAAAGCCAATGGTTCGCGCTTCCTTCTGCTCACCTTCCCTGACATGGGCAACATTGACCCCGTGTTCACAGCACAATTACCAGCTTTAGCCAAACAAGGACAAAGCGAGGGCTTTGACGTACTAGAGCTAAGTCAACCATTCCGCGACTACAAAGGCAATGAACAGCTGTTTTATCAGGTACACTTCGCCTCAGGTGGCCACAAAGTGGCAGCCCAAGTTCTTTCTAAGTACGTGGAGAAGCTTATTTCAGAGCAGATACAGTCGACCGAGCCCAAGGCTGAGCTATCCAAATAATCTCTAACTGAAAATGCGGTGACTATGGACGAGCCGGAACAAAAAGTCTCAGAAGTAAAAGCTCCAGACGCCCACTCGCCTTCTGAAGACGAAATTACCGCCTTAGTTACCCATTACACCTGCACCCGCAATTGCAGCGGCCAAAAAGGCAACGCCGCAGGCTGCTGTACCATTGCCAGCCGCGACTTCATCATTGGTCCGATCACCGATCCCAAAGACTTTCTCAAACGACTAAGCGCAAGAGATGGTCGCACCTACAGCCATGCTGAAGTTTTCATCGACTACAAAGAAGGTCGCAAACTATTTCCCGATAAAACGGCCTGGCAAACCAAAGAATTCTATCCAGCCCTGCGAGTCCAAACCGACAAACCAGAGGTTTACCCCTGTCGCTTTCTCTCTGACGCTTTTGAATGCAATGTTTATGGCGACAGGCCCAGCATTTGCCGTACTTACCAGTGCGACCATTTAAAAACGACCCTCAAAAATCTTTGAGGGTCGTTCTGAGTCTTAAATTTGGCAGTGATTAAGCGGCTTTCTTGTTATTTACCCGATCATCAAACCATTGATCAGCCTTAGCTGCAGCACTGGCACTAACATAAAGACCATCGGTGTTATATTGAGCACCGTCTATTGCCTTTTCTCTGTCGCTCGTGGCCGCATCAGCTTGGCCCATCATAGAACCATTCTTTTGCGTCGCCTTAAGCGTTGTCCAGATGTCGGCAGCATTGCTAACTTCTTGGCCCTCATTTTTCTCTGCTTTATGAGCCTTGTCTGCGCCGACTGTATTGTTCCAGCCGTTCAAAGCAAGATCATAGTTAACGGTCTTACTAATATCTTCCATGACATGAGAAAACAGACCACCTTCTCGCTGCTCCTGTGGGGAGTTAGCGCCTTGGTCGCCGTTATCGTGTCTTTGTTGTGGTTTATCTAGTGACATAATTGTGAAACCTGCACTCGAAGGCGTGGGGCCATGAGGACACTACTACTAAGTGGACTCTCTAATTAGACCACGGCAAAAGCGATTGTCAAGCATTTTTTATCTATCCGCAACAGAAAAATGGACAAAGCCCTAGGAACGGCCATTAGGGTTTTGCTAAGGTGAATCATCCCCACTTCCTCCTTATATAGAACTCAAAAACCCCAAGTCTCGACCCAGGCCTAAACCCCTAAACCCTCGCAGCTCATATATGAGTGCGAAATGAGACCGGCCAATTGAATTTGAGGGGAAATCTTTTCGCAGGCATTCAATGCCAGTAAATCTCAAAGGAAACCATCATGGATATCACAGCTTCTGCGGTCGCGGTCTACGCCACCCTGACCCTGCTAGTCGCCGCTTTCGGCTCTTTCTGCGTTGCGCTCTTTCACCACAGCCGCGTTCGCACCCAGGGCAAACCCGCCCTCGCGCGTTCACTCAACTGGAGCGGCGTCGGCTTCATGCTTTTCAGCAGCTGCGGCTTCGTTGCTGAACTCAATGCTTTCGGTCGCATCGGCACGGGCTACTACATTGTCATCACCGCCCTCTTCATTTTGGGCGTCTGGATGTTTCTCAAGGCCCGCGAGCTGAACGGCAAGTAAGCCAACAGTGGCAAATAGTAGAAAACAGCTGGCACTGGATTAGACTTCAAGTCTTCTCTAGCGTCAGCTGTTTTCCGATTTGCCCAGGCACTCAGCAACAGTTAATGGCACCCATAACCGGTAAACCTACATCTCGCTATATTTTTTGCCTTTCTCTATTAATTGATATAGTTAGTAGAAGGAAACACAAGCTGAGTTGACCTTGCCAGCGATAGCGCCACCCTAAGCTAGATAGGACAGCTAAGATTAACTACGATGAGTTGATCGCCCAGCCAATTTCTTACCCGCCACCGCTGCCGGTGCATTCAAATTATTATTGGTATTACCATAAACTGGCGCTGGCGCTACCACTCCGAAATAAGTCAAAGCGCTGTAGGCCTCATTTTCTACGCTAGGCACACCGTAAGTACGAGCAAGAGTCAGAGCATTTTTGTACTCATCAATCGCTCCGTTAATGTCGCCGTAGTGCTTCATTGTCTTGGCCAAAATCAAGTGAGCTCCAGCATCGAGTGGATTGTCTTTCAGATGTTCGTTAAGCAACTCAGCGCAACGAACTGTGTCACCAGAAGCTAGGTGTTGCCGAGCAACAGTAAGGCGACATTGATTAGCGACAGCATAGTCTTGAGTTGATGGAGCAGGCAGTGGCGGGCCATCATAGACAACAGCCATTTGCGTAACATCAAAACAATTAACTGGCTCAGTGAATGTGAGCAAGGCATTAGGTGACAATTGATAGCATTCAACCGGTTGGGCATTATTATCAAAATACTGACGAACTGGCTCACCTAGCTGTTTTTTAACATGCTTAAGCTGCATACCCGAATGAGGGAAAAGTGCGACAAATGTCTTGGAGGTAGCTAGTGGGTGAGCTACTGGAATGGTCTGTTTATTGGCAAAACTGGCACTACCATTTTGCAAAACAAAACTCGGCCCACCAAGTTGTTTAGCCCGCCAATTCAAACTACTCATACCAAAACCAGACGAACCCTTATTATCGGGAGCACCGAGAATCGTGCGCAGATACTTTGCTTCAATCAATTCTGGCCGCATAGCCATATGCACCATCATCGGAAGAACAGCATCACCGTGGCATTGCGGTCGCTTATTCTTAGGCTGGTAGCGATTAACCGAACCTTTCATCGGAACAATGGTGCCATTCGAGGCAACAGTGTGCAAACTAGAAAGCGGTAAATTAGTTGGCCGCATGGTAATGGCACCGGCAGGCGGAGCCACATTTACTGAGGTGCTCTGCCCATAAGATCCAATAGCGTGCGCTACAGGTGCACTGACAGTAGAACTAGCAGTCTGGGTTGAACCAGCCACAACAGCAGCATGCTCGGCGAATGGATCGAAATCAGGAGAGTGTTGCGAATAGACGGTGTCAGCAGAAACACTGCTGGCGAAAAACAGCTGACAAAACAGCGCAAAAGCCACAGAGCCTGTCATAGCTTTGCTAACCGGTTTTTCGCTTGAACTGCTGAAGAGCATTGGAACCCTGTATAGCTGCGACTTTCAGCCGGCAATTATATAACAAAGCCAGCCAATATCAAACAAATCTCATTTACAAGATTACCGAAATTAGAAAACAGTTGAAAGAAATCCGGTTGCCAAGGGGTTCGCAAGCTATGGCAGAGACAAAGTTCTGTGTTGACAACCTAAAAGACCTCTCACATATAGCTCTCTGACTCAAGAACTACTTTCTTTGCCTATTACTAATCCATTAAGAAGAAGTGTAACTACCAATTCCCTTTCTTATAAACAACACCAACAAGCCGCTCGAAGACTCAAAGCAAATCATCACTTCCTCGTCACAAAGCCGGCCACAAGCCAGCTCAGGAAGTGCTGCTTTCCACCCAGCTTCATAGCGAAATCACATTTAACCGAAAACCAGCGCAGAAGCTCCTGATGACTTCCGCTGAACAACCTAGGAGGTATCTTTATGACCGCTAACTCAAGCTCCAACTGCATCATCGGTGAGCGCAACCTGTGCACTCCGAACGGCAAGATCGCTGCACTTCTGATCGACATGGACGGCACCACCGTCGTCTGTCAGCCCTACTTCGACGAAGCCGTCGAAGAATTCGCCACTTTCATGAGCTTCATCGGTGTCACCAAGGACGTCGCTCGTGAAACCCTGCGCAAGGTCTACAGTGGCAGCATGCCGCATCGTGGATTCGAGCGCGAACGCTTCCCCGAAGCCCTGATGGAAACCTACGAACTGCTGGCCGGCAATCACGCCGTCACTGTTCCGCCGGAAGACATCGAGAACGTTCGTTCGATTCTCAAGGGCATCGGCAGTGCGCCTTACTTCCGCAAGCCCAAGCTCTTCCCCCACTGCATGGAAGTGCTCAACCGCGCCCACGATCGCTTCATGCTCATCGCCGTCACCGTCGGTGACTACGAAGTGCAGGAATACAAGATCCGCCAGGCCGGCCTCGACAAGCTCTTCGACTACCGCATCATCACGCTGCAGGAAGCGAAGGACGAACTGGTGGAAGAGGCCATGCACGACCTCAACATCGACCCGCAGTACTCCGCTTTCATCGGCAATTCGGTTCGCTCGGACGGCATCTGCCTGAAGAAGACGAACCTGATCTACCTGCCCCTGGAAGCCTCGCTGCCCAAGGCCACTGACAAGTTTCCCGAGAACACCGGGTTCACGCACTTCAACGTGAACAACTGGCGGGAAGCCGAACAGCGCGCCATCAATCGCCTGATCCGCCAGCGCGACCAGGCGATTCGTTCCCTTCCTGCGGCTGCCGAATGCGCCCCGTGCAAGACCAAGCGCGGCGCTCGGACCAAGTAACCTAAGGAAAACCATCATGAACCAAATGTTCCAGATGTTCCTCATGCAGATGCAACATCTCTGGAAGATGTTCTTCTACTTCCTCGCCGCCGCTGCCGTCACCACCGTCTTCGGACTGGGTGTCAGCGCCGGCGACGTACTCCCCACGGCTCTGGCAGCGGTTCTTGTCTCGGCAGGAGCGCTGATTGGCGGCGTGGGTCTGACCATCGGCATGCGTGCCCTGTTCGGCCTGATGCAGGTCGGACGGCTTCTGCAGTACACGGCCTTCTGGCTGTCGGCTGCGCTCTCGCTCAAGATCATCGGCATCATCGGCGGCCTTCTTTTTGCCGCCAGCCTTACCGTCAACAGTGCGCTGCTTGCGGGCTTTACCGTCTTCGCAATAGCGTTCGCCGCTGCCACCATCACCGGTGAAGTGCCGACCAAGGGTCGCACCTGGCTGCCGATGAAGATGAAGTCCCCGCCGAAGAAGTAACCGCTTCTATAAGCATTTCTTCACGGGCCTAGAAACAGCAACTGAGAAAGGCGCCACAAAATGCGCATTGAAATCGACCCCAAAGAGCCCATGCGGATTCGCGTTCGCTACAACGGCAAGGAAGTCTTCGACCAGACCCTGCAGCCGGGACCGAACGACATCAACATCGAGCACCCCAAGACTTGCGGCAAGGCGGAAGCCTTCATCGTCGAAGACGACGGCAGCGAGTTTCCGCTGGGCCATGCCGACTACGGCACCTGCGAGTGCAATCCGCCCTGCGCCTAGCGCCAGGCGGTCTTTCGGCCTGAGCTCTTAACCGCGCTCAGGCCAGTTAAGCAGAGACTTGCAAGCCTCTGCATTCGACCAAAATCTCAAAATCTCTTCGAGGTAAGTAACACATATGAGCACCACAACCGTTGACATGAGCAAGTCGGGACTCTTCTCCAAGGTCTCGCTTCTGCTCTCTCTGAGCTTCATCATCTCCGCTTTCGGCACCTACGCCGGCGCGGGCATCACCTCTCTGGGCGCCATGATCGGCCTGGGCATTCTCTTCCTCATCGGCGCTTTCGCAGTGCCGTTTGCAGCGAAGGCTTCCACCACCGCTGGTGTCAGCGCCCTGGCCGTCTGGACGTTCATTTCCGGCCTCTTCATCGGCCCGACCATCAACCACTACGCCCACGTTCTCGGCTGGGAAACGGTCTTCTTGGCCTATCTCGGCACCGGCGGCGTCATGGCAACTTGCGGCGCCATCGGCATTTTCAGCGGCTTCAACTTCAGCAGCCTCGGCCGCTGGTTGATGTTCGCCTTGCTCGGCCTGATCGTCGTCGGCATCGTCGGCATCTTCGTGCCCTTCAGCCAGGGCGTGAACATCGTTTACTCCTTGATCGGCATGGCGGTGTTTGCGGGCTTCTTCCTGTTCGACTTCTTCCGTGCCAAGGATGCGCCGAACACGTGGGAAAGCGCCATCTTCGTGACGATGCAGAGCTACCTCAACTTCATCAACTTCCTGCTCTACTTGCTGCGCTTCCTCGAAGCGATTTTCGGCAAGCGGCGCTGAGCTGAAGCGACGTTGAGCTAAAGAAGCGCTGAGCTGAAGCGACGTTGAGCTAAAGAAGCGCTGAGCTAACAGCCAACTAGTCTCGGGGAGCCACCTGGTGTGTAAAAACATCAGGTGGTCTCCTTTTTCTTTTTTTGCATTGTTCTCAATGCATTTTTTTGGTGAGCCTGGTACGACTTGGTGTAGTATAAAAGAAAACCACTCAAAAACAACAGCAGCAATCTCGATAGCCGAGTCTAAATTTGTCCGATTTTCGGCCGAAAATCGGACAAATTTGGCCAAGCAGAAAAGAAACAGCGCACCACAAAAAGGTTGCATCCTATAAACTAGTCGATGGCATCATGGGGAATTCTTTCAACTGCGCCTCAAACCTCAACCCGAATAATTAACTTCACCCCCACAGGTGCTTCATGGAACTGCCATTTTCTCTTCCCGCCAACTCAAGAGTACTTGTAACCGGAGCCGGTGGGGGCTTTGACGTTTTCTGTGCTTTACCGGTAGCGCTTCAATTAAAAGAAAATGGACACGAAGTACATCTCGGCAATTACAGCTTTACCAACCTAGAAGCCGTTCGCGGGGCACTTACCGAGAAAGAGAATTTGTATGGCATCACAGGTGATTCAACACTGGCAAAAGGCGACTACTTTCCGGAGCTGCAACTAAGCCGTTGGTGGGAAAGAACGTTTGCTGAAAAGAAGGCCATTTGGTGTTACAGCCGCATAGGGGTGCGGCCACTGTCGCAGATTTTTCAACACCTACAAACCACTCTAAACCTTGATGCAATTGTTGTTTTAGATGGCGGAATAGATGGACTGTTCAAAGGCAACGAGTTTGATTTGGCCACTCCATCGATGGATGCCATCTCAATCATCGCCGCATCTACAGTAACAAAATGCACCAAGATATACGCCTTCACTGCCTTTGGCACAGAGGGCGCAGAAAGCAAGGTTCGCCATGCCGACGCCTTGCTACGCATCTCTGAACTGACAGCCAGTGATGCTTTCTTTGGTGTTACAGCTCTAACTAAAAATTCTACCATCGGACGACAATTTATTGAAGCAGTAGACAATGCTCACAACCATCTCCCAGCTTCGCAAAACAGCGTCATTGCTAGCTCAATAGTTGAATCGCTCAAAGGGAAATTCGGCAACTGTCGCTTCAACGCCAAAACACAGGTAACACCAGTGTGGATTTCCGCTCTAACCTCGCTCTACTGGTTCTTTGACTTAGATGCCGTGGCCAAAGCTAAACCCTACCGCAACGAAGTGCTTGAAACAGACAACGTCACCGACGTTTCAGATGCAATTGAAAAAACGCGTGCGCGAATGGGTGTGCTACCAAGGGCTGATATTCCGATTTAAAATCATCGCATGGGTTAGTTTTATTGAGCACTCTTGCAAGCAGATGGGTAGCCACTTTGAGCACGCCAGAAGTGTCAGATTTTTTGAAGAAAAACTGACACTTTTGGAAAACCAATTAACAGCCAGGTCGCTCACCTAATCAGGCGCGTTACAAACTAAGCACAGCGGGGAAAGGCCCCACCCAAAATAAAATTGCGTATGCGACAATGTCACACCTTTGGAGACGCTTGTGAAACCTTCAGCCCATAACTCTATTCACCTCGCTCTGTTTTCGCTGCTAGCCACAGTATGCTCAAGCTGCACAGCGCCCAGTTCAGCAGACGCTACTAATAATTTGGCGTATAAAGAATATGTCGCCGGTCACCAGCTGAATTCAGCAGGAAAATTCAAAGAAGCAATCCCTCATCTCGACAAAGCCATAGCGGCCGACCCAACTCTAGCGGATGCCTATATCAGCCGCGGTTTCTCCTACGGCAAACTAGGCCCAAACAACAGCGAAATGCTTGAACACAGCTTATCGGACTACGCAAAGGCGATAGCCTTAACTCCAGAAGAGCCTCACGGATACAATAATCGCGGCTTCACCCTACTGAAACTGAATAAGATAGACCAAGCAATAGCTGACTTCGACTTTGCTCTTAAGCTTGAGCCAGATGCAGCCTATCTCTTCGGCAACCGAGGCGAGGCTTATCTACGCAAAGGCGAACTAGACAAAGCAATTAGCGATGCCACCCGCGCAATCGAGTTAAACCCAGAAGACGCCGATCCTTTTGCCACCAGAGGTGATGCCTGGCTCCTGCAGAAAAATTACACAAAAGCCATTAAGGACTATGACTCAGCAATCGAATTGAATCCAACACCTGCCGATTGTTTTCACGATATAGAGGCGATAAAGACCAAGAGAGAAGAAGCGAAAAAAGCCTTATAACAATGAATGCCGGAAGGTGAGCTACAATGAAGCATGCGCGTTTTCTCAAAGCTATCACCCAAAAGCCCCGACGATAGAAGAATCGCAATATGTGTATTGTTCATTGTGGTGGCTCAAGTCATAGTAATTTGGCTACAGACCCAAGTGCTATTTTCAGACGTTCGAGTCAACATTGTCTTTGACTTCTTTCAAATATTCGGCCTGACCTTGATCAGCCTGGCCTTCTTTCTTCATTCAAATCGCAAAGAACAGCTTGAAGCGCTTTGTGTCAGCCTCGTCTTATCTTCGCTAACCTTTTTGCTCTGCGACGGCAAAATCCATGCAAAAAGTTGGCGCTTTAAAAATCCAGGCAACTACAGCCCAGTGGTTCTAGAAGAGCTAACCGTAAAAGGAAAAACCATCAGAAAATACCTCATTCGAGACCAGAAATACCCGGCCATAATGATCGCCAAAGTCGAACCAATTAGTGAGCAAATCGCTCTCTACTGGCCTTTGGCGAAATTTGGTAGCAGCAACAATGCCAACCTAAGAGTAAACAGCGGTTCCATTGTTGTGACATGCCGCAGCAGCGGCCGTGTCGAGCTCAAGGTGATTCCACTGAGCGCAATTCCTTAGCTTTTCACTTTGACCAGATCATGTTTTTCCACCAAGCTCATACGGGTATATCCAACACAGAAGAGCAAATCCGACGAAGCTAAACGGTTCTGTTAATCGATGAAGACCCCAAAATCCGCACCTAATATTTTATGCCTGGCACTACTACTGGCGGTTCAAATTGGCACGGGGTCGACTCTTCCACTATGCGCCAAGAATATCGAAGCCAAAAATATTGAAGCCAAAAACATTGAACTTCTCAGACTTGTACCAACCTTAGACAAGCTGCCGGAGCGCCGCATGCTGAAAGGTTCGATTGGTCACGATGAGGGTCCCGACGGCATACCGGTAAACATTTTTGGTTATACCGAAGTAGTGTCCAAAGACGCCAAAGGCAGCGCACCAACAGTACAAATCGGTTATGTCAAGCCTTACACGGCGGCTTGGCGCAGCGGCCTTACTGCCGGCGACAAAGTGCTAGCTACAAAAGTGCAGCTCCCGCAGGCTCTTTTGACCATTGAGCGCGGAGGTAAGCGTTATGGCTGCCTACTAGAAACAAAGCAACAACTGCCAATTGGACTCGCAGGCAAAGTAAACGAAAACAAGAGTGATGCTCAAATTCTCTCTGAATATGCCATTGTCATGCTTATCGACAGCTCCGCTTCGATGCAAACTGCCGATTGCCCTGGCAACATCAGCCGCTGGCAATGGT
>JAUPUU010000064.1 GCA_030917395.1 Cyanobacteriota bacterium erpe_2018_sw_21hr_WHONDRS-SW48-000092_B_bin.40 | reverse complement strand
TTGTAAGGATGGTTTTTGACGGCAGCTGATAGTTCCGCTGGATACTGCATTGTTCCATCTAACCCTTTGCCATTTCCCGGCGAGCTCGGATAAGAAAATCGTTTGTCCACTCATAATCGGGTCGCTCTGGCAATTTAGTTTGATCAAAAGCCTGAGCAAATTGTGAATGTAGTTCTAGACGCCAACTATTCACTTCTTCCCATGAGGTCTGGCCATTGCGGATAGCCAGTAGGCGCTCGCGATGGCTGTCAATTTTTACTGGGACAAAGCCTTCCTTCAAAATGGTAATGCCGGATGAAAGCAAGCGGACAAGATGCATTACGTGCTTCCATTTAAGTTCACCATGGGCTCGCAAGTCAGTTTCTAACTTCTTAAATTGCGAGAGAATATAGCCGTTGTAAGTTTGATAAACAAGTTTGGAAAGCAAGCGCGAACGCTCATGCAGCAGCTCTTGGGCTATTGGTGAGGCTTCCTCAACCAGAGGAGTGTAGAGGCATTCAAGTACGTTGGGGTTGGCTTTGAGCGCTAAGATCAAAAATTTCTGTAGTTCCCAGAAACACTCTTGATTTTCATCATTCTCGATTTGCTCTGGCAGCCCATAGAGTGACCAGTGGAGATCGGCTGGCGGTAAGTAAATTCCGCGCCTATCGGTATCTGAACCTTCGACATCAAGACCATATGCCCTTGAGCCAACCACGCAGCGATAAATGACATACTGGCTCAAGTCAGCGTCATCTTCTAAACTCTGAGGGCGATCAAAATTGAGGCTCTGCACCTGTTTGCGAATGGCTATTTCTTGGCGGTGTAGGCCGATTTGACCGCCATCAGGAAATTGAATCAAGTAGGCATGGGTACTATCGCTAGGGCTTTTAATTATTTTGCCGACCGTACCCTTGCGTCGAAGAGCTTCGCCAGCCAATCCGCGGCACTCAACTAGAGTGACTATCTGGGTACCCGCCGGGAGAATTAAGTGGGGCTTGGCCTGATTTCCATTATTCATAGAGAGCTATTTTAGTCTCTTTCGGTTCTTTTTTCGATTTTGTGGGCATATTCAAGGTAAGTTGTGGGTCAAAGGCCTACAGAGTCTAATGGTCTTCTAGGCATCTTTACTGGTTATGGGGGAGTGCTTATTGAGATACTCTTGTGGTGCCAGAAACAGCAAACAGCAAAAGAGACTTCGTCGTTCTTCCGGGGCTGTGCTCGTTGAAGCTGTTGTCTCAACCTGCATTTTGCTGCCCATCATAATTTTGACAATCTGGGCCTGGCTTGAGATTTCATACGCTTACATCATTGGTATGAACATGACTGAGGCCGCTAATCTTGCCTCTCGCGCACTGGCCGCCGAGTATTTTCGTGACCCATCTGTTGCGCGTGATTTAGCCAAGCAAAATAAAGTGCTGTCGCGCATTCGTATTGACAATATGGTGGCGAGCAATGCCCAATTCACTATTCCAGAAGGCGGTTGGCAGATTAAGAAAGCCATTTTTAGTACTCCTGAGTCGGTCACTGTGATCTGTACTTACATTCCAGAGGAGGGCGATCCGCCTCTGCCAAAGTTTCCGAATCCTGACCCGCTAAATTTGCGCTCTCAGGTAAACATTAGTTCGTCAGCCACCGCCTTCATTTACTGAGAATCCTTATATATAGGTATAGATTTTGAGACAACGCCGCCGTAATCGTTCTCAGTTAGCTCAGATGATGCCTGAATTTACGGCGTCGCTAATCATGATTGTGCCTTTAATAGTAATCTCCATTTATGTGATGATCGAGGCGAGCGAAGCCTATGTCATTCATTGCACCTTGAAGCAAGCGGCTAGCACTGCCGCGCGAAAATTAGCTATGTCCTACGGAATGGATCCCAAATATACGGTCTCGCGCTGGTGCGAAATTGTTTCTTCAATTGATTATCCCGGCGTTGTTAATAGCTACAAGCAGTTTGAGCTTGCTGGAGCGGGTTTCAATGAAAAGTCCAACCCGCCAACGGTGACAGTGAAAGTGCACTTCTTTTCTGATGAGTATGGTTGTAGGCATTTTCCTGAGCCCGATATTCTCGGCTTAGGTAAAGGCTTTGAAATTGTGGCTGAATCAACATGTCGCCTAGAGTAAAAAACTTAGAGAGAAAGTGCTGGAGAAGCCACCAAAAGGCCCAAGTAAATATGCATGATGGTGATGGAAACCTTGGTCAAGTGAGTGAATGCTATTAAGAAGGCAAGAAAAAATGAGTACCAGAAAGGCTATTGCCATCAAACTCTCTAGAAGAAACAGGGCTGGCCGCAGTAAGAAAGGTGCTCTCAGTTCAGTCTTCTTGTTGGCTTTGATTTTTGGCTTGTTAGTTCTTGGCTCAATTGCAGTAGATTTTGTTCACGGCTTTCATGTAAGAAAGCAGCTTCAGGTGGCTGCCGATTCTGGTGCTTTAGCTGGTGCCTATCTGCTAACGGCTCCGACGGTTACTCCGTTTCAGCAGAACAAAGCGATGGGTTGGGCTGCTGATATGGTCGGACGCAATTCCTCTGACAATCAGCCCTTGATTGCTGACGGCCAAACTGTTGCCGTCGATGTCGATATTAATTCCAGACCGCACAAGTTCCCCCACACTTGCGAAGTGACAATTACTAGGCAGATGCCTACTATCTTTGCCAGATTCGTTGGTTTTCCTAGTATTCCTGTCAGTGCCAGTGCTGTGGGTGCTGCCTACTGTGGTCTGCGAACAATTTCGCCCAATCAAATTTTACCAATCGGCATTTCTCATAAGGCTGCGGCCACTGGCATTTTACAGTTAGACCCCAACAAGCCTAAGCAAAATGCCACTTGGATCTCGAACTGGAGTGGCATGGGCAATCCCACTTTAGATGTTGGTAGCAGTCCAGTATCTATTAACGGCAATAGTGATCCGGCCCTGATGAATTCCCTCGTGGGCAATACATTTTTCTGCCCTGTAATTAAGGCCTCGACTGATGATGGGCCGCTGCCGAAGAATCAGGAAGTTTTGGGCACAACCAGGGTGACCCTGAAAAAGGTCAGAGGTCCCAATGAACTAGAGGTGCAAATTTCAGGTGGTGGTATTTTGAGGGGACGGCCAGGTTTCCCTACTTTACCAACCGCCAGCACATTTGATATGGAATTTGCTCTATATTCACAGCCCTGGCGAATCCTTCTTATCGATAATGAAGTCGCCCGCAGCGTTACTGTCGATAAAGCAGCCAAAGCCTGGTAGTTTAGCTTCTAGTTCAGGCGAGAGTGCTATTCCGGCAGATTGAGCTGCTCAAGATGTTGTAGCATTTCTTTTTGGCTGGTTACTTCAGTTCCAGGTTTGCGCACCACTATGGATGCTGCTAGATTGCCGAGGGCCATAGCTTCTGGCATGCTTGCACCAGAAGTGAGGGCCAGCGCCATTGTCGCTACCACAGTGTCACCTGCTCCAGTGACGTCGAAGACTTCTGAGCGGTTGAAGGCAGGTAGCTCAACCATTGGCTTGCCGCGCTCGAACAGCACCATGCCGTCTCCACCACGGGTGACTAATAGTGCTTTTACTCCTGATTTATTCAAAAGTACTTCGCCTAACTGTTTAAGAGATTCTCTTGAAGTGATTTTGATGCCTGAAGCCGCTTCGGCATCGGGTTGATTCGGTGTCATCAGCGTGCAATTGCCAAAGCGCTCAAAGCTGTTTTGGGCGTCGACAATTACCATCGTGTCGCGATTTTCTGCCAAGGCTCTGACAGCAGCAATGACACCATCAGTGATGACACCGGCTTTGTAGTCAGAGACAATGATGGCATTGAATGATTGATTGGCCGTGTTGATTTTCTCAATCAGGCGCGACTCAATTTGGCTATCGATTTTAGCGTGAGATATGCGATCGATACGCAGAAGCTGCTGCAAGAGTGAGTGCGATTTTGAAATTACTCGGCTTTTAACTGTTGTTGGACGACTTTCGTCTTCGATCAGATCGTAAGTGATGCCGTAGCGCTCTAAGACTTTTGCCAGCTTAGGAGCATAGTCATCTTTTCCGCAAACACCAATGGCATGGCACTTGCCACCAAGAGCGGTGATGTTATGGGCAGTGTTGGCTGCACCACCAGGTATAAGCTCAGTGTCGACATGCTCAAGTACAAGCACTGGAGCTTCGCGCGAAATTCTCTCGGGCCGGCCTTCAACTAATTCGTCTATGAGCAAGTCGCCCACCACAACTACTTTGCCGCCGCTTAAATTGATAATGCGATTGCGCAGAGCTGATTTCGAAAAAGGGGAAGGTTCAACAGATGTCTTCAGACCCAGTTCAGTAATTTGCACGCGTTCTAGTTCCTTAAAAAGCTGCTTGCCGGTGGGGTTATCGGGATCGATACCGAGAGCAAATAAAGTCGCTCTTTTTGCCTCTTCAATATATCGTAAATGTTGATAGAGACGGGCTAGATGAAGTGTATTTGAGAGAGCGTCGCCGAGATTGTCACAATTGAGCAACCGTTCTCTGGTTTCGCTCAGGCCCTTAGACTCCGCCCTAGACAGGCTTGCACCGTAATTGCGTTCGCTGTTTGGCGCTGTTAATTCTAGTAATTCGTCAATTCGAGGCTTAAACCTTTCAAAGGTTTTATCTTCGACCGGGGGCGAGCTGAATCCCGATTTGCGTGGTAACTGTTCTGGCCGTAAGAAAATAGGAAGGCTGCCTATCTGTGCCTTTTCTACCTGGCTCATGACTGTAAATTCTTTGCTTCTTTGCTCGCTATGGCCCGCTGGGTCAATATGACGGGTCATTTTGGGCTCCTGCTCTTGCCCTTTGAGCAGATAGTTACGTCGAGCGGTTTCTTTTACCAGAGTGGCTTCTGTGTCAGCTTCTAATGACTGGGTAACGTCGAGTTCTAGCCTGTTTTTAGCCTGAGCGGCGGCATCTTCTTTGCCTGGTCGCTCACTGCCCTTGTCTCGGGGGCTATCGTCTTGATATTGACCGCTGTTGGACATTTATTCCCCTGCTTCAAGTCTAAGATAGTCTATCAGTGTTAAAATCCATGTTTAAAAACGCCACACAAATGAGACTAGCAGATGCCATTTATTCAGGCTAATAAACTGACCAAGATGCTGAAAAACAGAAAAACTCTTTCTGCTTATTTGGCCTATGCCTTATCTGTGGCGAGTATTGTGACTTCTGCAGCCTTTGCTCAGACTACTGCTATTACTACTAGCGCTACTTCGGGTGCAACGCCAGAATTAAGGCCTGCTCTCAACAATACTGCTCGCACTAAAGCCATTCGTTCAGATACAGCGACGGCCGTGAAAATGGCTCGCATGCGCTGGTTAGATAAGATGGTTACGGCAGACCCGGGCCTTGTTGCTGCTATTTGCAGCCATGCCGCATCTGCTCGCGTACTGGCGGCTCATCCACATTTAGATAAAATTGCTGAAGCCGACCACTATACCTGCAGGCGCATCACTAAGTGGGGCTCTGCTGCTGCTGTCTTAACCAAGAATCCACAAGCCTTACGGGTGGTCACTCTTGACCCTGAGGGAATTTATAGAGCTATTAAGCACGATCGCAGTATTGCCAAACGCCTGACCAAGAATCCTAACTTCAACCAGATGGTGGTTGAGAATCCGGATCTTGGCAAGCTGCTTTCCAATTACATGTAAGTCTAGTTAGCCTTGAATTTCCCATTTTCACTGCTAGAAGTTTTTCAAGCGCTTGCGATTGGCCTCCTTACCGGTCTTTTGTCCGGTACCTTTGGAGTCGGTGGTGGCATTGTTTGTACGCCGATGTTGCGTCTGATTATGCACCTTGATGCTCATATGGCTATTGGCACAACATTGGCGCTAATTGTGCCGACATCAGTGGCTGGAGCAGTCAACTATGTCAAAGAAAAACTAGTTGACCTAAATATGGTCAAACTGTTGGTTTTACCAGCCATTATTGGCACTCTGATTGGTGCTGCCTTGACCTTGCAGGTGCAGGGGCGCACTCTCATGCTGCTCTTTGCCGCACTAATTACCCTTGCTGCCGTTGACTTGCTTTCTGGCTTTAGCAACAAATTGAAGCAGCAAGCTGCGACGAAGGCTGAACTTGAACTTAATCAGGTTGTTCAAGCTGATTTAGTTCAATCTGATTTAGTTCAATCTGGTTTAGTACAGGCTGGCGCGATTTCTAAAAAACTGAGCTGGCTTAAAGTCTTTCCCGTGGGCTTGTTGACTGGTCTATTAGCGGGCTTCTTTGGCGTCGGCGGCGGATTCATCCTCATCCCTATTCTTCTTGCGGTTTATGGCATGAGTGCAAAGTCTGCCTTTGGCACGTCGCTGCTAGTGGTAGCGTGTCTTTCTGTTCCAGGAACCATTGCTCA
>JAUPUU010000063.1 GCA_030917395.1 Cyanobacteriota bacterium erpe_2018_sw_21hr_WHONDRS-SW48-000092_B_bin.40 | reverse complement strand
TGGTGGCAAGCAGATCATTCAGTCTGAGAATATTAAAACGCTCTTTATTGGTTCTCCTGCTAACCCAATGTATGGATTGTCTTGGTGGTTGAACCGCCCTATGGATGCTCAACTGAGAAACGGCATAAGAACGCTGACTATGGCTTCGGACCTGCGCTATGGTGCGCCAGGTGTGCCTAACGATTTAGTGATGGCGGCGGGAGCTGGCAAGCAGAGGCTGTATGTGGTGCCCTCTATGAACCTAGTTGTGGTGCGCCAAGCTGATGTGAAATCGGAGCTAATGCCAGGAGCTGGCAATACCAGATTTTCTGATGTGGCCTTTTGGCAGATACTCACCCTCGGGCACGCCGACCCCGCTGCCGCATCCGATAAGATACGGGCACTTTCTGGGCAAAGGCAAGGTGGTCTGCCGCGCATGAGAGGGGCCGGTCAGGCTAGCGCTGGTCAGAGTGGTTCCGGGCAGTCAGGGGCGAGCCAGACAGGAACAGGCCAGACAGGTCTAGGTCGAAGTGGAAGATTTATGCGTATGCTCGATCGTAATCACGATGGAGTTGTGGACCAAGAGGAAAAGCAGGTTTTTAGGAATCTGTTGCAGCGGCGGCAGGGCGCAAGTAATCAGCAGTAAGCAGTAGGCTTCTTGCCGTCACTTTTTGCTGTCACCTTGTAGTTTCGCTATTCTCCCTATTTAAGTCTCACGGCCTAATATTGGAGAAAATGTTAAATAGCAGAATGGATGTCAAGAGGTATGTCAGAATTGGTACCTCTTAGAATTGACCGCTGTCTATTTTGTTAGTAGTTTCAGATAAATGGTGTATCTATGTTTCGATTGGGGAAAAGTAGTTTTTTCGCTTTTTTGATTCTGTGTTCAACACCTTTGTTTCTTTCGTCGTGTTCCGAGTCCGACGATCCAGATCCGATTTCAACGATCAAGAGTTACTTGCGTATTTGGAATTCGATTGATAATGATGAATTGAAAGGTGACGTTGATATCTATCAGCCGCAAAGCGAAGATTTCGAGCGCCTGAACAAAAAGGTTTTGGCTAATCCAAATAATGCCTCTATTTTTAGAAATCGTGGCAGAGCCTACTATTACAGTGAGCTGCCCAACCACTATGAGCTGGCCCTTGCTGACTATAATAAGGCGCTTTCGCTCTTTGCTTGGAATGCCAACTGGTATTCAGAAAGATCTTCTGTTTTGGGCCAATTAGAGAAGCATGAAGAAGCTCTCAAAGATATCAACAAAGCGATTCAGCTTGATGGCCATGAACCGATGTTCTATTCTAATAGAGCCACTATTTATGAGGATCTCGGCAAGCCTGAAGAGGCCTTCAAAGATACTTTGAAGGCGGCTAAACTTGAAAAACCTGCTCGCTTGTATTCCATTTATCTTGCTAAAGCGTTAGCGAAACGTGGGCAAGAGAACGAAGCTCTTGAGGTATTGAACAAAGTAATAGCTAACTCTGATGAATATTGGACATCAGATGCTCATGAAGAGCGCATTGCTATCTTAATGAATCAGGGAAAGTTTGACCAGGTGCAGAAAGAGGTCGCTGAATGGAAAGATGAGACACCACCGAGTTCAAGTGCCTTTAAATGCAGTGCAAAATTGGCTGAAGCAATGGGTTTGCAAGAAGAAGCCCGGCTTGATTACCAGGAGCTTGTAAAACTTTCAACCACTGAGATAGATGAGACTGATTCCAAATCTATTATGCAGTTTGAGCAGCGTGCTGATTGTTTTGAAAAGTTAGGTCAGCCGAAAAAGGCAGCTGAAGATAGGCGTAAAGCTTTGGCTCTGTACGAGGAGGAGTGTAAGGAGTGCCCGAGCAAAGAACCTGACAATCTTGGCTATATGGCTTTGCTTTGCGAGAAATTTGGAGATAATAAAAAAGCCCTTGAGTTAAGAGCGCGGCAAATTTCAAGGTTTAATGCTCTTGTTGCAAAATCGCCTAAGAGCGCCGATGCTTATCACGATCGTGCACTACTTCTGGAAACCCTTAAAAAGTATGACCTAGCCATGAGCGATTTTGCTAAGGCGATGGCATTGGAACCTAACGACAATCATTTTATTGGGCACCATGCTGGCTGTTTAAATCACCTAAAGCGTTACAAGCAAGCGCTCGATGAATGTCAGAAAGGTTTGAAGACAAGCGCACAATATAGTGAGTATTTGTTTGTGCCTATGGCTGAAGCCAGCCAGCAATTAGGTAAACCTGAAGATGCCGTTGACTATGCCACTCGTAGAATTAAGTTAGACCCCACCATTGGCGATGCCTATCATTGGCGCTCGCTGGCATATCAGAAGCTTGGTAAAAATGACTTAGCTAAACGCGATCTGATATTTTCTAAGTGGTATGACCGTGAATCGGATGAATAATATGCGATTATTTGTCAGGAACAGTCTGCTCTCTTCGCTTGGCCGTAAGACCGTATCTGGTGGCATATCCTTATGTTTTGTTGGTCTGGCCTTTGCCTCTGCGACTGCAGCGGTAAGTGCAGAAGGTGGACCTCATGAACTTGCGCCAAAGGCTCCGAGCAATCTCATTAAAGTTCCTATGCTGCGTCAGTCTACCGATTTCACTTGTGGAGTTTCCGCTCTTCAATCAGTCTTCGCTTACTTTGGTGATGATTACCGCGAAGATCAGTTGGCAAAAGAACTCAAAGCTGTTCCTAAAACTGGCACTCACTATCAAGAGATGATGCGCCTGGCTAGGGCCAAAGGCTATTCTGTCAAAGTCGTGAAGAACATGACTGTCCCAGAATTGAAGAAGCTCATTGATAGTGGTAAGCCTGTGATTTGTTTGATTCAGGCTTGGG
Organism: Cyanobacteriota bacterium erpe_2018_sw_21hr_WHONDRS-SW48-000092_B_bin.40; assembly: GCA_030917395.1. GTDB lineage: Bacteria > Cyanobacteriota > Vampirovibrionia > Obscuribacterales > Obscuribacteraceae. The sequence continues at coordinate 2,970 of JAUPUU010000063.1, read as the reverse complement.
CTGAAAAGGTTATCGATTATTCCAATGATTGGGAAGATGGCCATTATGTATTAGCCATTGGTCATGATAGAGGCAACATCTTTTTTATGGACCCTTCTACTCTGTGCAATTACACTTATATTCCAACTGATGAATTCGTCAAGCGCTGGCATGATACTGATGGCAAAGAGAAACTGGTGCATTTTGGCTTGATTATTGAAAAGTCTAAACCGAAGTACAATCCGACTACAATCATCAAACTTGAGTAGCTAAGTAAGTACTTCTAAGCTGTCACTGCAATTTGAATTCGGCTGGCAGTTGTCGCGGCTTTGTTGGTGGTGCTGAAATGATAAGGTCGTTGCCTTTCCATTTACTCTTGAGCACTGCTGTCTGTAGCTCTGAGCGGTCTTGCAAGACTTCTGTTTGCACTGATTCTTTCAAGCGCTCGAAGGCCTGGCTCAGCGTGGGCTTGCCTGCTCTAAGTGCTTCTATCAATTGGTGCGTGAATACGCCGTTCTGGTAGCGCTTTGACTCCCAAGAGACCTGGTTGGGCATGCTGCTACAAATAATTAGCTGTCCTGTTCCTTGCGACAGCGCAGCGCTATCGATATTGCCTACTCGTGTTAGCCCTTTGGCGGTATCGGCTGCACCGCTATGACAAGCATCGATAATTAGCACCACGCGATTTGAGTGCACGCGTTGCTTGATTGCCGCTGCTAGATCAGACAATGGTAGGCCAGTGGCATAGAGGCTATCTGGATCGGTATTGTGCATGACCAGGTAGTTGAGGCCCTCAAGATCGGCCTGCGATGGGCTGCCGTGGGTAGAAATGAAAATTAGTACCAGGTCGTTTGGGTGAGCCAGTCGGGGTAACCATTTATCACCCAGCTCTGCTAGCACCCGTTCTTTTGTTGCTTGCTCATCAACCAAGAGTTTGACGTGGTCAGGAGCAAAGTTGGCCTCATTGATCAGATAGTTTGAGAGATCTTTGGCGTCTTTTGCTGGATATTTGAGATTGATAGATGGCTTGGCGAATTTGCTAACGCCGACGACAAAGGCCCACTTGTCTTCAATTGGCGCGTTAATTGCTGCAGAGTTAGAGCTTGAGTCTGAGTCACGGTTAGAGTTAGAAATAGAAATGGAGTCAGTGTTGAAATTAGACTTTGATTCAGATCCAGACGCAGCGCCATATCCAGAGCCATATCGAGAGCCGGATGCCGAGTCGGACGCTGAGATAGATTGAGCCGGCTCTACATTCACTGAGGCCAGTTGCAAGTTCGATTCTCTACTAGCAAGTCTTGTTGGGTAAGCTTGAAGATTTAGCGGCCCAGCCAGACTGACTTTGTATTTGAGATGGATGCCCACATTGACACCAAGCATAATCTGCATTTTAATCACCTGCGATTTCGTCAGGTGTATCGTTGCTGATTTGCTGGCACTATTGCCGGTGGCATTTAGCGCAACTTTTCCTAGCTCTACCCCGCGCTCATCATGAAGAACGACATGGGCATTGGTTGAGTAAAAGTCAGTTTCGCCATCTAGCTTTATGGTCAGATCGCCCGGACCGCCAGTAAAAGTGTAGTAGTAGCTTTGACCGGAGGCTTCAGCTTCGCCGTCTATCTGATTGCTTGTTAGTTGAGTTGGCGTGGTTCCATCTGTTGATTGTGCAAGCGCCGCCTGCACAAATGGCGACTGCCCGCTGATGCAGCAGGCAATCGCGCAGAGTGTGCCGTATACGACCGTTCTAGTGGCTAAATTGCGCCGTGTTCCAAATGCCATATCACTTATTTATTCATTCAACTATTTGTTTATTCTTCAGCTGGGATAAATTTCCAGAGGAACTTATCGGAGCCGTCGCTTGGTCCGAATCTAGTTTCGGTGTAAGAAGGTGGGCTTTCGAGGATGCACAAGGCATCACCATTTCTTGGCACACTCTTAACTAGAAAACCTGATTCAGCAGGGGCCAGGACAACTACTGAGGGATCAAAACTAATGATAGATTGCATACTTGACACGGGATGTGGTTGGAAGTTTAAGTTTGTAGTCTCTCCCGCTAGCCTGATTGTGTAGCGGTTTGTGGGCTTCTTTGTCTTGATGTCAATCTTGCGATTTATGGCCCATTTTTGTAGACCCGCTTTGGTAAATTCACGGGTGCCAACGTATTGACCTGCGCTAGCTTGGCCGGCTTCGAGAGCCTGTTCGTTCGCTAAATTGACTATGAAATAAGTGCCGCTGTTGGGCAAGGTGGGAACTTCTGCCATCGATGGCGCAATAGTCGGAACAATAGTTGCCGCTACCAGTGAGATTGCGATTGCCATCTTTTGGATAATTTTCATGCCTCAGCTCCTAAGCCTGACCTGGTAATTGCAAATGCTACCGGGGGAAGTGGGAATAAGGAGGATATTGTAGCAGTATGACAATCTTAGGTTTTAAGTATGAGCCTGAACGCCCACAGGGCCGCAACGATAGTGACTGCAATTCTTGCGGCCGCTGTGTCGCTTCATTCAGCGGCCTATTGTCGACCTGGTTCCTCTAATCAGACTGCTCTTCGTGCCGAGACTGCTCTGACTGCACAGCCCGGTTTGCCTTCTCGGTCTGCTCAGTCAAATAACAAAAACCTTCCCATTGTAGTTCTGGCGGCGGGTGTACCTAAGCCAATTGCTGCGCGACGAAACTATGACGAGATTTTTGCTGAGCTACAGGCTGGTGGCATCAAGGTTTTTCTGCCCTTCACTCAATATCAGGAAGCCCCTGAACCAAAATCACTTGGTTTTGAGACTGATTTCTTTCCACAATATAAGAAAGACGATAACGCCATCAATGCTATGAAGCGACACGGCATTAAGCTTTTGGTTGCGTCGGAGATTTTATATCCGGACGGCAAGTTTGGTGCAATTAGCGATGACCCACTGCGAAAATTGATTGCCTGGGCTGGACGAGAGAGCATTTATGCAGTATATGCATTTGATGAACCGGCCCATCGTGGGCTGC
>JAUPUU010000484.1 GCA_030917395.1 Cyanobacteriota bacterium erpe_2018_sw_21hr_WHONDRS-SW48-000092_B_bin.40 | reverse complement strand
GATGGAAAGTGGGGTAAGCATAACTATGTGATCGCTTACAATATTGATGCATCCGCTTGGGAGATTGGTCACAGTCGTTTAGACACTGGTGAAATCAGCTTCAAGCTATGGTCGCCGCGTATGGGTAGTCGAGAAGAGTTGAGTATTGCCTATGGTGAGCTTGAACTGTTTTTTCAAGGTGGCCAACTCAAAGTAGGTATTGATCACACTCCATATCACTTGGATGACTGGACCAGAGACACAGACTTTGCCAAAGTGGCACCAAGCCCAGAGTCACCGCATGAGAAGTGGCGGCGCCAGGGTTCAATCATTATTAGTGAAGATCGGAGCGGAGAAGAACCTTATGCACCAGCCTATGGTTCATCAATTCCATTAATTTCTAGTGATACCAAAGTAACGGCCCGCATTCCTGCAGTTCCCACTATGCTGACATTCGAGAATATTGCTGCTGTTGTGATGCGTGAGTTTGACGCGCAGTACACGCTTGGTGAGCTGTGCTATACCGCGCAGCACATTTATAGAGAGGCCGATCAAAAGAAGCTGCCGTTGGTGCACACCTTAAGCCAAGAAGAAAAGGGTGTTCCCCTGACAGGAAAGCTCAGCGATTTGCTTCTCGCTCATCCAGCTCCAGTTGTGCCGCCGGCGAAGTATGCTCTCATTCCGGCCATTAGACACGCTGACTCGGTTCTTGCCTGCACTAAAACTGGTGCCAATATTGCCGCTCTAGTCGTTGATACTCTTCACCGTACAAGCTGTGTGCTTTTCATTCCTTTGTCTGATTTGATTTAGGCGAGTACAATTAGCCTGGCTTAGTGTCCTATTTGCAATTTTGGATAAAATGTCAACATCTATACACGACGACTTTTCTAGAACACCTGTAAGTAGTGGCAATCTCCGCCCCTGGTGGTATCTTTTGGTGATTGAGATAGGGGTGATGATTAGTATCCCTATTTTTGTTTTTGGCGGACAGTTGGGCCTTGGTCTTAGCTTTCAAGATTTGGTTCTTTCGACTTTTTCTGGGGCGGCAATACTTGGTGTAATCGGGGCACTAACAGCCAGGCTTGGTGCTGTTCTTCGCTGCACCACGGCCTTAATAGCCAGAATTACTTTTGGCAGTAAGGGCGCTTCTTGCATCGCTTTCGTTTTGACAATGGGAATGACGGGATGGTGGGGCGTACAGACTGAGATGTTCGCCAATGCCGTATTGCATCTCGCACAACAAGTTTTCAATGTTAACCTCAATCGTGAGGTTCTAATTGCAGTAGGTGGTGTTGCCATGATCACCACTGCGGCCCTGGGTATTCGTGCCATCGGGCGATTGAGTTATTTAGCCGTGCCGCTGCTGACTGGCGGCTTAGTTTATGCTTTAACATCGCTCGCCGCGCCTGCGCAGTTGTCGGACCTATTGCAGTACCGTCCAGCGCTCGGTACAACTTTGGGGTTCGGTGCGGCGGCAGCCATGGTTACTGGAGGCTTTGTTGTTGGTGCTTCTATGAACCCTGACTACAGTAGATTTGCTCGCACCACAAAGCATGCTCTGGCATATTCCATCATTGATTATGCTTTGGTTTATCCTGCTTTATTGGTAGCCTGTGGAGCAATTGCTATTCATTTTCGTAGCAACGATATTATGATCCACTTAGTGCCGCCGGGGTTAACTTGGCTGATTTTTGTCATGATGATGTTCGCTACATGGGCAGCCAATGATTGCAATCTTTATTCTTCATCTCTTAGTTTGGCAGCTATTTTACCGAAGTGGCAGCGCTCTCATCTTGCCATTGCAGCTGGTATCGTTGGAATTGTTTTAGCAGAACTACATGTGGTGGATCATATGGTGTCGTTTTTGACTTTGCTTGGTATTTTGATTGCTCCTATTTCGGGTATCTTTGTTATAAATGCATGCTGTCGCAAAGAACCAGTACAAGAGGTCGAGCTAGAGCAAGTGCCCAACTGGCGTATACCACCGCTGCTTGCTTGGATTTGTGGGGCGGCGGTGGGTTTTGTTGCCACTCCTCGTGAGTCACTTGGCTTAGGGCTTGTGCAGCTCACAACCGTGCCCACTCTCGACTCAATTATTGCAGCGAGCATTGTTATGGTGATGTTTCTAATAGTTGGTAGGTCAAAGAAAGCAGCAATTGTCGTCGTTCTTTGCCTGCTGTCACTTTCGGGATTGCTCTCTCAGGCTGCCTTGGCTCAAGCTAAGTCGCAAGCTAAGTCGCAGGCGCCGGTCCAAACAAAGGCGCTAGTTCGGGCTTTCTCTACCTTTTGGCCGCCAGTTGTCGGTCGCACTTACCCAGAGATAGAACTGTGCGATCTGACAGGTAAAAAAGTAAAGCTCTCTTCTTATGCGGGAAGGGTAATCTTGCTCGAGCCAATTGGTATGTCTTGCCCGGCTTGTCAGGCTTTTGTCGGCGGCGAGAAAAAGGGTGGCATTAATGGTGTCACACCCCAGGGTGGTACTTCCTCCTTAGAGTCTTACTTGGCTGCTGCAGGAGTTTCTCCAGCTGATACACGTGTGGTTCATGTGCAGCTACTGTTGTACGGGCCTAACATGGGTGTGCCCACGCTGGCTGAGGCCCAAGCCTGGGCCAAACACTTTGACTTTGGCCGTCGCAGTAATGAGGTGCTCTTGGTCGGCGACCAAAGGTACATTAATCAGCATAGCTACGACATGATTCCTGGTATGCAGTTGATTGATAAGAACTTCGTGCTGGTTTGTGATGCCACCGGTCACAATCCACGCAGTAGCCTGTTCAGCGAATTAATTCCCTCGGTGAGCAAATTATTGCATTAGCTGTCGGCAAAAAGGCTCTTACCATCTGTGTCAAGAAGATCCAGGTCGGACAGAGACAAGTACTTAATAGTTATCTTGTGACTATGCAGGGTTGGCTCTGAACTGGCCATAAACCGCTTGCGCACATCTTTGTAGGCATCTAGGCTAGCAAAAATGATGCGCACGCTGTTGAAGACAATACCAGTCGGGCCAATGTCTTTTATTACGTCTTCAATTCTTGTTTCCCACCTGCTGCCAGCTTTATCGTCGGCTAGCTGTAAGTGAATACTTTCTACTAGCTTTTTGACTACAGCGACTGCACGTGGCACTTTTGCGCTTGTT
>JAUPUU010000483.1 GCA_030917395.1 Cyanobacteriota bacterium erpe_2018_sw_21hr_WHONDRS-SW48-000092_B_bin.40 | reverse complement strand
GTGAGTACGATTCTCTCTAGCTCATGCCTAGATTATGCCTGGTTCATGTCCAGTTCATGTCTAGTTCGCTCGGTATAACTTAAGCATGCCAAGTGGGGATTGCCCCACTGAAAACGGCCCCTTACCAATAGTCCCCACAAAACAAAAAATGTGGTTGAATCAATGCCAATTCTTGAATCACAGCACGAAGCTAATAATTCCAATTCTGATGTTGTTAACCCTGATGCTGGTCAATACGACGAAAGTTTGGCAGGAAAGCTCAGTAGAGAAGTGGGCTTGCTCTCTCAAATGCCCGGTGCTGCGCTGCAAGCTGCTGTCGAGACTCTAAATGATCCTGGGGATTTAGCTATGAAATTTGGTGTGGCTTTCGGTGCGGCGGCTGGCATAGCGTACGTTAAGAACAACCCCGGTGTCTTAGGTTCCACTTTCGACCAAGCTTTAAAATTTGGGATTGGTTTTCTTGAGAAGGCGGGGGTGGCTGTTACGGCAATAGATTGGGGCGGCCGTATCGGTGCGCCTATGGCCGCTACTTGGGAGAGCGGCGCCAAGGACGCTGAAGCAAGAAAAGCCATTGGTCAAAATGTGGGCGAAGGCCTGGTTTACTATTCAGTCGGTTTTGCCGGATTTGCCAGAGGGCGCCACGGCTGGACTGGTGTTGCCCCTCAATCTCCTGCTCCTGTCGCGCCGAGGTTATATAGAAGCGAGCTTGCCGGTTATTCTGGCAAAAGTCTAAATAGCCCTGCTCTTGAGAGGGCCTTTGCCCGTCAGGCCCAAGCTTTATCTGAAACTCCGACTTCACTATCGAGCAGCGAAAGCCTTGTTAAACTAGCCGTCAGTGCTGGTTTCGTCGTGCCGAGAGTGCTCACCACAGGAGACAGTCGCAACTTTTATGACCGCTATAAAATTTAGACGAGAGAATGCCGCTTAAGACTTTACGAGTCGCACTTTGAGCACGCCTTCAATAGCGCTGATGCTTTTTAAGACATCATCGGTGACGTCACCATTGCAATCAATCAAGGTGCAAGCGACGTCACCTCTTGAGCGGTTCAACATATCGAGAATGTTTAAATTGGCATTGGCGACACAGGCCGAAATGCGCTCGATCATGTGGGGAATGTTGGCATTGGCCACGATCAGGCGATTGTTTGGTTTGCCAGGAAGAGACATTTCAGGGAAATTGACCGAGTTATGAATGGTGCCTTTTTCGAGGAAATCACGAATCTGTTCTGCCACCATGACGGCGCAGTTTTCTTCGGCTTCTTCAGTAGAAGCGCCTAAGTGTGGCAGAGTAATAACTCTCTCTTGATCTTTTAGTTGATTACTTGGAAAATCGCAGACATAGGCTCTGACGCGACCTGATTTGATTGCTTCTGAAACTGCTTTTTCATCAACAATAGCAGAGCGAGAGAAATTCAAAATGGTAATACCTTCGCGACACTTCGAAAGTCTGCGAGCGTCAATCAGGTTTTTTGTGTCTTCCAAAAGCGGCACGTGTAGCGTAATAAAATCAGATTGAGCTAGCACTTCAGTAACGCTTGAAAGCGACTTAACTTCTGATTGCAATTGCCAGGCATTGCTAACAGTGATGTGCGGGTCATAGCCCACCACTCGCATACCTAGTGAGAAGGCGGCATTGGCTACCTTGACTCCGATTGCTCCCAGGCCGACGACCCCGAGGGTTCTACCAGCAAGTTCAATGCCGACGAAGCGTTTCTTTTCTGATTCAACTTGTTTGTCAATTTCAGAATCAGTGCCGCTCAGGCTGCGGCTAAAGTCCCAGGCTGGCCCGATTTGCCTGGCTGCCATCATCATGCCAGCGATAACAAGTTCTTTGACAGCATTAGCATTGGCACCAGGTGTGTTGAATACAGGAACGCCCAAGCTGCTGAATTTATCTACCGGAATGTTGTTGACCCCAGCACCGGCTCGACCAATGGCTTTGACACTTCCAGGGATGGGCCATTCATGCATGCTGGCTGAGCGCAGCAGCACAGCATCAGGGTTTTGCATCTCGGATGAAATCTCATAGCGCTCGCGCGGTAACTTTTCTAATCCGGCGATTTTTATGTTGTTGAGATTCAATATTTTGAACATATCTTTCCTTACTGGATATCCTTACGGGGTGCTCCCTTTTTGATAACTTCTCTTATTTGAGAATTTCTCTTAGCCGTGGCGGCGGGCAAAATCGTCCATGAACGATGTCAGAGCTTGAACGGCTTCAACCGTGACGGCATTGTAAAGGCTGGCGCGCATGCCTCCCACTGCCCGATGGCCAGCTAAGCCCAGTAGGCCAGCCTTCTTTGCTTCGTCTAAAAATACTTTGTCTAATGCTGCATCTTTGAGAATAAAAGGAATATTCATGAGGGAGCGACACTCTTGAGCCACAGGGTTTTGGTAAAACTCTGATTGATCAATGGTTGAATAAAGTAGCTCTGCTTTCTTTTTGTTGGTTTCGGCAATGGACGACAGTCCGCCATTTTTCTTCAGCCATTGCAAAACAAGACCAGCGATATACCAGCTATAGGTCGGCGGGGTATTGGCCATTGAATCGTTTTTAGCGAGATTTTGATAGTCGAATAGAGTCGGCGCCTTGCTGTCGACTTGACCGATTAGATCGTCTCTAACAATAACTATGGTGAGGCCGGCAGGACCGATATTTTTCTGAGCACCGGCATAAATCAGGCCAAATTTTGAGACGTCGAACGGTCGAGATAACATGTTTGAAGACATATCTGTCACTAGCGGAATTTCTCTTGCATCGAGAGATTGCGGAATGGAGTGAAACTCAACTCCGTGTATTGTTTCATTGGCTGTGTAGTGAAGGTAAGCGGCGTCTTTACTTAGCTGCCAGGAATCGCTACTTGGAATTGTTGTGAACTTGCCCGATTCACCTGAGGCAACTATGTTTACCTGACAATATTTGTTGGCTTCAGCAATGGCTCTTTCTGACCAGAAACCGGTATTGACATAATCGGCTTTGTTTTTGCCCCTGAGCAAATTGAAAGGCACCATAGAAAATTGAGATGTGGCGCCGCCTTGCAAGAACAAAATTTTGTAGTTTGCCGGAATGTTAAGCAGCTCTCTTAAATCGGCCTGACTTTGTTCGACGATTTGGCCAAATTCTTTGCCGCGGTGGCTCACTTCCATAATTGACATGCCTGAACCATGCCAGTCGAGCATTTCTTCTTTGGCAATCTCTAACACTTCTTCAGGCAGTGCCGCTGGGCCAGCGCTGAAGTTGAAGGGGCGCTTATGAGCACTTGACGAGTCTGTGCCGCAGGGGGCTTGTGAGGTGACTTGATTATTGGTCTTTGTTTCTGCTTTAGTCTCAGCTTTAGTCACGATCTTCCCCTTGGCAAGAATCTGGTAATCTGCCCCTAATTTGGCTGCAGACAATAGAATGGTCGCGCACCTTTTAGATGTTGGGAAGGGTTTATTACTACTTGTCTCAAAATGCTTAATTGTGTGTATTCAGTTTGACAGGCTCAGTGGCAGCTGTTTTGCCTTTTTCATCGCCTTTGTCATCTGTAGAAGTCACCACTAGTGGTGCAGCAACAATGGTGTTTGGGCTAATTACAATAGTGACATCGGAGCAAGCGCGCGCCTCTAAATGAACTACCACGGCATAGTTATCTAGCTCAGCTACTGAGTCTTTGAGCTTAGCCACCAAGTCGTCGTCGGCCCTGTAGCTGCTAGCTATTACTTGTTCGTGTTGACACTCGCTCAGCTCTCCGCGTTGCTGATATTTGACGTTATAGCCCTTCTCTTTTAAACGCGCTTCTAGGTTCTTAGCGGTTTCTTCGCAGCCTTTGGGATAACGCAAAATAATCGATACTGGCTTGTCTGAGTAGGCAGCCGCACACTGAGCTGCGAGGCTGTCATTTGAAGCAACATCACTGGCCAGAGCAACGTCGCTACTAGCATCCATTGCTAGAGCTTCATCACTGCGCGGATTTCTTCTTGAGTGAATAGTGGCCCCAGTATTGTTAGCTATTACGCTAACCGATTGTGGCGCACCGGTCATGCGATGAAGCATCAGGGCGCTGGCCTCGGGTGAGGGTACCCAATAACTGCCACCACTAATAGTGACGGGTTCTCCTGGGAGCATTGCCGTTTGTATTTTGTTCGGCTTAATTTCTTTACTGAAGGCTGCCAACTTGAGCATGTCTTCGACAGTTAAGTCGGTGCGCACGTATTCTTCTGCTAATTTACAGAGCTCTGGCAGTTTTAGAAGAACTTGCGGCTCTTCTAATTTCTTTTTGACCTGGCGCAAGAACCATTGCTGTCTTTCAATGCGGCCAATGTCGCCTTTGGCATCGTGACGATAGCGTACGTATTCTTCTAAGCCAGCAGCGTCTAGCTTATTAATTCCAGGCTCTAGAGCAATATTAAGCCGGCCGGCCCTATCTCTATAGTGCATCGGCTTTTCAATCAAGATTTCTACTGGGCCCAGTGCTTCAAACACTTTTTTCAGACCCTGTGTATCAATCACTATGTAATGATCAATAGGCACTGCAAAATCTTCACCAACAGTCTTCACCGCCAGTTCTGGACCGCCAAAGGCATGGGCCGAATTGATTTTATCGACGCCGTGATTGTCGGCAATACGCACCCGCGAGTCGCGCGGAATTGACACTAATGAAACTTTCTTAGCCTCGGGGTCGAGGCTGGCGATAATCATGGTATCCGAGCGGCAGCCTGTAAAGCGTTCGGTGTCACGGCCATTGCTGTCGACACCCATGAGTAGAACATTCATGCGGTTCTCTAGCTTCGGCCAAAGGCTAAAGTCGCCAAGGCCCTTACTTTTGTTAGGGGCGCTGTTTGGCGCTGCTGCCGGAAGAGTCTGTGCCAGATTAGATTTGCCGCTTAAGGGGGTATGGCTATAGAAATTTTTGAGCTGCCCCATGGCCACAAGACCAATGCCAACGCCTACAGCCGTGGCCAGCAGAATCTGCGGGGCTGAGGGTAATTGGAATCTTTTGCCGTTATCGCTCAAATGTTCATCTCTAAAATCGGTTACTTACAACCTTATAGTGACAATATTAGCCTGCATCTTCCATCAGTGGATTAGCTATACTGGGTTTCTGTAAACATTTGAGCTAGATTTTACCGGCAATTATCAACTAAACCCGGTTTTGGTAAAGTAGAGCTAGAAATCAAGTAGTCTTGTGGGCGATTAGTGGTCATTAAGCTCAAAATCCAGGAATCATTGGTACACCCAGCAAATGTCAGGAAAGGCGGTATCGGTGCAGGTGGTGTCGGCAGTCGGCAAATCAGACGATCAAGAGCGGCTCGTTGGTCCGAGTGGATTTTTGGAGCTTGGTGGCAATGTCTTGGTTGTGGACTTCGGCAAAGTATTTCTTGAAGATACTGTAGTCGGTTTCCTTTACGAAGACGGTTTGCTTAAAAATGGCAGCTCGCCTGATAGTGAAGATTCCCAGTGGCGCTTAATAGATGACCTAGAGGGCTGCATTTTTCGGGGAATTGACTCGGCCGGGCTTGAGCTTGTCATTCCTAGCTCAGAGTACGGTGGACCCACGGGTAAGCTTGTCTACAATGGCCAGTCTTATAATGTTTTGAATGGTCGCATCGCCACAGAAGAGCATACATTGGTCGGTGAGTTCCACGACACTGGTTTAGTCACTGTGCGGGATCGTTACACCAAAGTGGCTCGGCGAGAGCTTGATGAGACCGCCATTCTCAATCTTACTTTTGACGGTGTTCGCTCGGATGGTTCGGCTTGGAAGTATGAATACAGTAGGCCGCTTTCTCGCAAAGATAAGTCGTACGCCGAAAATGAGATTATTCGCTATTTCCAAGATTTTGATAGATTGAGTGTTCTTCAGAAAAAGTATGTGATCGATAGCCTCAATATTTGGTCTGCCAGTGGCATTCTTCAAGTTGTAAGAAAGTCTGAGGGCAATGCTGCTCTGGGCAATGTCAAACACGGAGCCGCTGGCGTGACGCGGGTTCGCTCTGGAATGGTTGATCTTGACCTAGAAGAGTTTGATCGAGATATTGATTTGTTCAAGCGTTTTGGTGCACTGGCTGTAGTATCAACTAGAGTGCAACCATATGTGGAAGTGCGTATTAACTTAGTGGTTTCCCACGAGTTCGGACACCAGCTTCAGTTCTGCCTTTCACAGGCTCTGCAAGATCGAGTGGCCGAACTTTATGCTGCTCGCCTCAAGCGTTCTGTGAAGATGTGCCCGACCCCGGCAGGCTATGAAGGTGGTTCGGAAATTCTTCGACCTGAGTATGTGCCTAACCGCATGTTTGTCTCTGGCTATGCCAAGGCTAGCAAGTTTGAGTATTGGGCCGAGAGCGTAGCTGCTTTCTCTGTTCCTGAGGGCCGTCGTCTCTTGCGCGAGTTAGACCCTGCCATTCACAAGATGTTGACTGAAATAGTGAAGCACCCCGAGAGTGCTTTTACTCCAATATTGACCGAGCCATTGCTCGACTTACAGTCTAGTCTGAGGCTGGGAGGAGAGTTGAAAGAGGATTTGCTCAATTGCTGACCTCTTTCTTGCGACACTTGCGACCTCTGGTATCTGTGACGAAAAAAACTCTACCCATTCTCTTCGCTCTTTCCTTCGCTCTTAGCGGTCTAACCGTCAGCGAGCAGACACTGGCTGCTTCAAATGGCACTCAGCCTGTGCTTAAAGCAATTGATCCATCTGCGGCAAAATTGGATGCGCCACCGCCGCCAGAAGCAACTGTGGACCCCGGTCGAAAGTTCAATCAGAGCAACCCTTTTAACAGTGCTATTCAGGGCCGACCACTTGGCTCGCCTCCTGGAAATTCTGGGGGCCAGCAGTATCAATCTACGCCAGGTAGTGGTATGACCGCTCCAGGCATGAACGCACCAGGCATGATGAACCCACAGATGGACCAGAGCCAAGCTCCTAGCATGGTCAGTCCAGCCGATGAGCAACGAGTCACTCGCCTTGAAAAGCAGGCCTTTGGTAATACCTATCCAGAGCATGAAGTTGACGATCGCCTTGAACACTTAGAGAAAGAAGTACTTGGCGGTAAGCATGACGGCCAGCTAGCTGAGCGCATTGCCCGCTTAGAGCAAAAATTATTAGGTGGTACTGCTTTTGGTGGCGCCTTTGGCGGCACGCCTGTTGGTCAAGCTGCCATTCCGCCCAGTAATATGGCTAATGGTGGCTATGGTGCTAACAATAATTTGACTGCGGTCAATATGTCTGGCAATAACTATATCCCTACTTCTAGTTATGGGGCGCCTGCTTATCCACCGGCGCCTTCTTCTGGATATCCAGCGCCCATGGCTGTGGCACCCTATGCCAATAACCAAACTCAGTACTCGAATAACGCTCCCTATGCCGCTGCTGGCAATGCGCCAGTAGCTAACCAGAATTTGGCCAATCAGAATTTACAGGCTCAGAGACCGCAAATTCCTGCTAACCATCTGCCACCAGGACAGGTGGCAATGCCTCCAGCCTGGAATACCCAGCCCAATTTCTCTCCGCGGGCCTATGGCTTAGCTCCCGCTCCCAGCCCTGTGCCTGGAGCTAGTCCTGGTTCTGTTTCTGGTTCTGCTTCGAGACCCGGGGCTCCTAATGGTGCAAGCCCTGGAAAGTCTGCTACGGCTAGTGGCGCTAAACCTGCTGCAGCTAACCGCAGTCAGCCACCGAGGCCTGCAGGCGACGCCAATTCGGCTAGTAATTCTGCTAATGGTCCGCTTAGAATTGCTCAAAATACCGGCTCTAGCTATTCGCCCCCGGCTCCGGTGGCCAGTTCGCTCATTATCGACTCCTCTGTTGTGGCAAACTCTCTCAATTATGATGGTCAGGCTGGTGATTACCTGGGCGCTATTCGACGCTTGAGCACGAGCCCTAACGGTGCCCCAGTGTTTGCCCACTGGCGGCAGTTTCCCGTGAGAGTGCGCTTGCCACTCGGCTCTCCAGAGTCATGGCAACGCAATCTAGAGGCTGTTATAGCCCGCTGGGATCAGTACGTGCCTGTTAAGATTGCCCTACCCAGTGAGCCTTCAAATGTAGATGTCCTTTGGGTTAATCAGTTGCCCCCAAAAGCCCTGGGGGTTTGTCGTCTCAATATCGTCAATGGTCAAATGCAGGTCTGGGTCTATCTTTTGCGTCCGAGCTTTTATGCCGCTGATGTGCCAGAAAGAACTCTAGCCGGTGTTTTCACCCGCGAAATGGGGCATGCTCTTGGTCTTTTTGGTAAGTCTGACAAGAATACCGATTTGATGTATGCCGCTGAGAACGGCAGCTCAAATCTCAGCGTCTCTTCCGCTAGTGCCTCTTCTACTAGTTCAGGTACCGGGGCAAAGAAGAAGGCTCCGGTAAAGTTTGCTGGTATTGGTGTGCGTGATATCAATACATTAAAGCGAGTCTACGAGGCGGCACCGTCCCCTCCTGGTCTAAGTCTTTCCCAACCGTTGGAATGGGCGACGAGTTATTAGGCCTCAACTTAGAACACCGAGGGTTAAAGCAAAAAGGGAAATACTTGAGTACTCAAGTATTTCCCTTTCGACTTGTGGGCATTGAAGCCACTAGTTGATAGACATTACCTTGTAACCGCTTGGGATCACGAAAAGCTCTGCCGCCGGAGCAGCGGTGCTGATTTTGGTCAATTGCATACTGGTGGTTGTGCCAGCTGTTTTTGTCGTGCTCTTTACCAAGATTTGAGCATTGTTGTCGACCCAAACTTCTGATTCGGTGCCGTTTTCTTTGTAGCTCCAGCCATGGCAACTGCGGCCATCAATGTCTTTCACGCCGAGGTCTTTAGCGTTCTTCTTTTTGGCGGTCTCTGCGTCCATATTGCCTTCGTAGCTTTGCTTGAGAGGCATTTTTGTGATCATTTTTTGAGCTTCCATGATCGAATAGCAGATCTTGCCGGGGTAGTCGCTGATTGAGACTACTTTGAAAGAAGGGCCCTTGCTCTCTGAGCGCAGCTTGCCTTTACCGTCAGAGGTCAAGCGCATTTCGGTTTTACCCGCAGCTGAAACACATTCGTAATTGGCGTCGTACACTTTGGGATACAATTCAGCTTTTTTGTCAGCTGCTTGGACGGCAGCGGCGCTGGCTAGTGATATCACGGCAAGAGCCAGTGATGCTAAGACTTTCATGCTTATCTCCTATCAAGTTTTAATGATTACTCTGGCGGCTGATGAGACTACCACAGTATTTAATCAAGCCTTCCTTTGAAATTGCTCATACCATTTGGTCCATAAAAGGTGCAAAATTCATATTGCAGGAAGCCCATGAAAGAGCAACTATGGCGCCACATTAATTAGGGGGGAACACTTGAGATGGCCACCGATACGAAGATTCAAGAGTTGACGATTGCCCATAGCCCCGATACTGATGATGCTTTCATGTTCTATGGCTTGCACAAGGGGGCAGTTGAAACTGGCGGTCTCAAAGTCAATCAGGTGATGAATGACATTCAGTCTCTCAACCTGGAAGCTCTCAAGGGCAGCTATGAAGTTTCGGCTATCTCTTTTGCTGCTTATCCGAGCGTGCGTCATATCTACAAGCTCATGTGCTGTGGCTCTAGTATGGGCGAAAATTATGGACCAATGGTGGTGGCATTACCAGGCACCACTATCGATGATTTGAAAAATATGACCGTGGCCATTCCCGGTAAAGAGACTTCAGCTTACCTTACAGTGCGGCTCTGGCAGCGCAGCTTGGGCATTCCGGAGCTAAACGTAGTAGCCGTTCCCTTCGATCAAATTGTGGAACAGGTTTTGAGTGGAAAAGTCGGAGCTGGTTTGATTATTCATGAAAGCCAATTGACTTATGCCCAAGAGGGTTTGACCAAGCTGGTTGACCTTGGCGTTTGGTGGCAGGCTGAAACTGGTCTACCACTGCCGTTGGGCGGCAATGCTGTGCGCAAAGATCTGGGCGAAGAGATGATGCAGGAGGCTGCCACAATCTTTAAAAGTTCGGTGCAGTATGCCCTGGCAAATCGTACAGAGGCGCTTCATTATGCCATGTCGTTTGCTCGTGATATGGACGAAGCAACTGCAGATAAGTTTGTCACCATGTATGTCAATGACTTGACTGTTGATTGCGGTGAACGCGGGCGTGAAGCAGTTCGCCTCTTCTTCCAAAAGGCTTATGACACTGGCATTTACGAAGAGCTAATTGTGCCTGAATTTGTCATCTAACCTGTTCTAAGTCTGTGTCTAAGCCTGTGATTTAGGGCTGATTGACAAATTGCTTCACTGCACCGACGTAGCCTGCTGCATTGATTAGGCCGATGTCGTTGTGACCCTCACCATGACAGGTATACATCTGTTTGGGTGGAAGGGCTTTGCTGTACATCGTTTCACAGTAGCTGAAAGGCAAAATTGTGTCTTTGTCTCCATGCATAAACAATATTGGTGGATGAGCTTCTTGCACGGCGCTCAAGTTATCGAAGTTTGGCTCGGGCACTAAATTTGGCGGCAAGACCCAGAGAAAGAAGAGCTTGTCTCGTGCGGCTTGCACTAAAGAAGGGAAACCTGATTGCAGAATTACTTTTCCCACTTTGCGATTCTTCATGATATTAGTGGTGACACCACAACCCACTGATTCGCCATAGATAATTATGTTCTCTGGCTTGTAGTGCAAGTTGTTGACGACATAGTCGTAGGCGGTTAGACCATCGCTCAGGGCGTTGGCACAGGTGGCACTGCCACCACTTTCGCCAAAGCCTTGATAGTCATAGAGAAAGACAGAGGCGCCACTGTTGACGAGCAACGAGGCTAAGCCTACGCGGTGGCCGATATTTCCCGCATTGCCATGAGACACCAATATGACTTTGTCGCTTGGTTTTTCTACTAACAAAGCAGCCAAGGTTTTGGGCTTTTCCGGACCGGTGCCTTTGCTTAGGTTTGGTAGCGGGATTTTAATTTCTCTACTTTTTGTTTTGAAAAGCTGGTCAAGTTTGCTCAGTTGTGGTTTCCAGCTGACGTCATACATCGGGTGCAACACGGCTGCGTCTTTAAAGACGTAGAGCAAGAGCAGACTCAGGGCAACGTATAAGAAATAGAGCTGAACCACTGCCTTGATGATTTCTTTCCAGTGAAATTTATTGGGCTTGGTTTTCTTTTGCGTGTTTTCCTTCTGGGTCGAGCTGACTGGAAGCTGATCTTGCTCCAGGCCAGGTACCAGCTTTTGTACTTGCTTGTCTGTTTGATCTTGATTGCTTGCTTCGGTTGATGTTTGAGGCGTCAATGTTTTTCCTCACAAAAGATGAATGAAGGAATAAATGAATTGATGGACATTCCAATCTTATATTCGCTTGTTCCCCACCGGGCGGCCGGGCAGACAATTTGTAAAGTGTTGGCAGCTGACTAGAACAACTTAACTGAAGGGAACAACTTAACTGGATGGAACAACTTAACTGAAGATAGTTATGTGTTAGCGGCCGCCGGGTGGTTGGGCATGATGCTAAAATCTTGGAGCGACTTACAGATCAGAGATTACGGTTCACCTCATGGATGCGACGCAGGAAACGATCGGTTGGGAAACCTACTTAACGGCCGGCAGTAAGGCTCTTGGCCTTAGTCGTTATGATGATGCCGAAAAGCTTTTTCAGAAAGCCCTGATGGAAGCTCGTAAAGAGCTTCAAGAAGGTGCTAAACCGGCTGAAGTTGCTGCAGCGACTGCATCGTCGGAAAGTACAGTAGCATCGTCGGAAAGTTCTTCGGCAGCTTCAGAGAGTACCGCGACAACCGCGCTGGAGAGTTCTGAGGCAGCAGCCGATCACGTTCTTGTGGGTGACAATGCTCAATTGGCTGAAATAGGCGTGGCTCGCATATCGGCTAAGATGGGCGAACTTTATTTGGTGCAAGGAAAATTCAAAGAGTCGGAGGCCTTTCTCAAGCAGGCCCTCGATTTGTTCGAGCGCACCCACGGTAAAGAGAGTAAGCCCGTGGCTGATTGTCTAACTGAAATGGGAGCGGTTTATCGCGCTCAGGGTAAGTATTCGTCGGTGGAGCCACTTCTGCGCCGGGCTCTGACTATTTATGAGAGTGAAGATTCAGAGCAGCAAGATCCGCTTGAAGTGGCCACTATGCTTGGTAATCTGGCTGATTTCTTGCGCGCCCACGGTAAATACAATGCCGCTGAGCCGCTGTTCCAGAGGGCTCTAGCCAAGCGTGAGTCGGTGCTTGGACCAGACCATCCCTCTATTGGTCCTTACTTGCACAATCTAGCTTTGCTCTATCATGCGGAAGGTAAGTACGAACAGGCTGAACCGCTCTATGTCAGAGCTGTGCGTATGTTCGAAGAGACTTGGGGACCGGACCATCCCAGTGTCGCTACCGTGCTCAACTATCAAGCTGAGCTTTACCGCATGCTCGGTGATTTCGCCCGCTCAGAGAAGATTCACTGGCGCGCTCTAAAGATAAGACAGACCGTACTTGGTTTGCAGCATCCCAGCACAGCCCAGACTCTAAGCAATCTAGCTTTGCTATTCCATATACAGTGCAAGTACGACCAGGCCGAGCCTCTCTATCAGTCATTGCTTGAGATTCGCACCAAAGACTGGGGCCCCAAGCACATGCACGTGGCTGAGGTGCTTAATTCGTTGGCCGAGGTTTATCACGACCAGGAGAAATACGCCGAAGCCGAGCCGCTTTACTGGCGGGCCGTTGAGATTATTCAGGAGAATATGGGTCACGAGCACCCCACTGTAGCTAAGGCTCTGCGCCGCTTGGCTCATCTCTATGAAGAACAAGAGAACTTTAGCGAAGCTGACCGCCTCTACCGTTGGGGCCTTGGTGTTAGCGAAAAAGCCTTAGGTGCAGAGCATCCAGAAGTAGCTGAACTTGTAGCGCGCTATGCCGCACTGCAGCGCAAGCTGATTCTCGATGACGACGACAGCGACGATACCACCGAGATTCTCTGGCGGGATTAGGGTCTTAAATTTAGCTGACTGGAACTAGCTTAGAAGCCCCGGGCATGCCGACTTTGAGCTTCTGGCGCACACCTTCACCGGCAAGAATACCGCTGGTTGCTGCTTGGCCTACACCGCGTGTCCACGAGCTAGAATCACCAATGATGAAGAGGTTGGGAACATTGGTTTCCATATTCTTGTTCACTGAAATTGAGTCAGGATAGCTCTTGCACTCAGGAGCATAGAGCAGAGTTGATTCACCAGCCACGCCGGGGCAGATCTTATCGAGGGCATCGAGATACTCGATGATGCTTTCC
Organism: Cyanobacteriota bacterium erpe_2018_sw_21hr_WHONDRS-SW48-000092_B_bin.40; assembly: GCA_030917395.1. Taxonomy (GTDB): domain Bacteria; phylum Cyanobacteriota; class Vampirovibrionia; order Obscuribacterales; family Obscuribacteraceae. The sequence continues at coordinate 14,448 of JAUPUU010000483.1, read as the reverse complement.
AAAATGCGGTGGGGATAGGCTAGGGAAATATCGCCGCATTCAGCTTCTAGTGTCGGTTTGATCAAATTGTTTGTGAGAGACTTTGTTCTTCTGCCCGCTTTGAGGTCGCCTAAACGCTGAACTAGTGGGCCTCCGCCAGCAAGCATGTTGGCGATTTTAGCAATAGTTTGCGAATACATTTGCGGGTTCTTGAATGGTCTGGTGAATGTTTTTGAGACCAGCACTGCAAAGTTGTTGTTCTCAGACTTTTCGTACATCTTCGAGTGGCCATTAACCAGCACATAGTCGCGGTGGTTTTCTGGAGTGACAAAGCCTTTCGGGTTCGAGCAGAAGTTGCGCACCACATCGCCAGAGTGACGGCTTCTGTAGTAGAGCTTCGGCTCGTAGAAGCGCTTATCGACTTCTTCTGTGAAGAAGGCACTGGTTTCAACGCGAATACCAATATCGACTTGGCCAGGGTTAATATCAAGAGCTTTATAAAACTCTTGTTGGGTGAGCCAGGCTGCTCCGCCGCGACCAACCGAGACAATGCACATGTCGAAAGTATCTTCGACTTCTTCTTCAGGTTTGCGATAGCGGTCTGAACGCACAGCAAATTTCTCGTTGCGACGGGCCACTGAAACCACTTTCTTGTCAAAGTGAAAGACTATGTTCGAGCCCTTAGCCTTAATTTCATTGAGAATGCTGGTATTGATGGCTGGGGCATTGTCTGAGCCGCAGTGCAAAAGTTCTTGATAGTGGTAGACCATGCCAGCCATAGTGGCTTTCTTCTTGATCCAGTCAAGATCTTCGCTATTGGGTTTAACTACTGGTATTTCGCAAGGTGCATGCTGCAAGATTGTAGCTCTGACCATGTCTAGGCGCTTTTGCAGTTCAGCTTCGCCGACCAGGTCATAAAGTCGCCCACCGATTACCGGTGAGGCTGAAAGTATTACTTTGAAGTCGTTCCAACTGCCAGCTGATTGGCCTGGGGCACAGTAACTGCAAGCTTTGGGTGGGCATACGGTCAACTTACCCTGGTCGATAGGGCAGGCATAGCGCTTCTCGTAGGTTGGACCAACGTCAAAGACGTGTACTTCAATGTCTGCACCAGCCAACTCTTTGAGAGCGAAGAGGCCGGAGGCACCGAGGCCAATAAGAGCGAGTTTCTGCATAATTTACCGTGCTGCCACCAAATTGTTAAGCTTAAAAGCAAACCATTATCCTACCATCGTTTGGCAGGGTTGCTAAGAGAAGATTGCGAGGCCTTTATAGAAGTTTTTCTTAATCTAAAGTAGGGGATATGAAAGCTGTGGCGAAGGGGCTGCAAAGTTTCTAGTCGAAAATTACAGTTGGCACCTGAGAAACAACTGCGAGTTTGTCAATCAAATCTTGCCATTCTTCTTCTCCAACTCTGGCAAGTAGATCATCTTGGGCTTGCTGCCATAGTGGTGTTGCTAGTTTCAGAGTAAGGTGGCCACGATCTGTGAGAATTAGCGATTTAGTCTTCTTGTTGATGCCAGTTTCGTTTTCGATCAGATCTTGCTCAAACAATGGCTTTAGAGAACGTGTCAGAGACGAAGGGCTCATTCCTAGGGCGTCGCAAATATCCTTTTGGGCCGCTGACTGAGAGAGGCAAATTTGCACTAAAAGTGTCAACTGGGTACTGGTTATTCCTGCGGGAGTCAGGGTCGCGTCATAATATTGCGTGACTGCTCGAGCGGTTTTTCGAATGTGCATGCAGGTGCAATTTTCAAAGATTTCTTTGTAGACTTTATTGCAGATTTGCTTCTCCGAATTGCTCTTATCATTTCTGTTTTTCATCATTCAAAACCTAAACTCAAATAGGCCCAAAACTCAAATTTCAGGCTTCAGGTCTGCCTATTTTGAAAATAGTTGTATATACAACTATTTTCAAAGACGGGAAGCCTAGCTGTCTGGTGCGGAAATAGTTGCATATACAACTATTTTTTTTCGGGTACCCCTATGGCGATTTTAGAAAAATTGAAAATTTCAGACTAAGATTTTAAACCAGGTTTTAAACCAGATTTTAAACCAGAGTTTTGGCGTCAATAAATCGGTGAGTGCGCCCTTCGTCTAGCTTAGTTAGCATGGTTGAGATTTCAGAGAAAATCAAATCAGTTACTTTGGCGATGGTTGCCTTTTTCTCTTTTTTGAAATCAGCATAGTAGGCACTTAAATCAATTGCTTCGCCTACGTCGATCAGAATTTCGCGGGGGCCCTTGATAGTTGGGTCACCATCAAAGATTTCGATTTCCATGCGTTCGATTACATCTGAGTAGCGCTCTTGAGTCATGTGCTCAGTGACGTAACCATCGTAAATACAAATGAAAGTAACTACGCGATTGAGATCTCGGTAATAGCTTTTGTAGACCCGCTGCTTCTCTTCGTGTACATGCCGTTCGTATTCGGTCATTTTCTTTTCGTCTTCGAAAATGAAGTCATCCAGCTTATTGCGAAGAATGCGCACACACTCTAAATCACGAGCGTCTTTCGGTAATTCAATTTCAAGAATGCGAGCGAGGTTATTTAAAATGTGTCTGCGCAGCGCTTTCAATCTTTCGTTCATACCAAGTGGTGGTTGTGCATTGGTAGTAATGCCATATTCTTTCTCTATGGTACCGAGCATTTTTTCGGCAAGAGCACGCATGCGATTGTAGAAACTAAAGTCATCGGGAGATACGATACCCAGCTTGTTTTCGAGGGTTTTTAGAGTTTCGCGCAGAGAGCTAGAGACGTCATAAGGGTAGGTGTATTTCATGGCGATTGGCTGAATGTAGACAGTCTTCTCGTCTTCTCCTGGGCCAATTTTGGCGCCACCTTTTTCCATATCTTGCATGGCCCAGAAAGCCATTTGTGCTGCTCCTGATTCAAGGGGCATGACAGTATCATTCTGTCTTGATAGTTCGCCTTCAGGGAAGAGCACTAATTTCTTGCGGCCTTCAGAAAGAATTCGGCGAGTGGTTTTGAACGATTCGCGATCGGCAGCTCCGCGTACCACTGAGTACACACCCAGGTGTTGTAGCCACCAACCGTTGGCACCATTGTCATAGTCGAATACTTCGCGGGCGGCCACAAAATTAAAATGCTCGCCGGCAGCTCTGGCAAACATACCGACAACCTGCGGGTCGTGGCGGTTGGAGTGATTGGGGCAAATCATGGCGTGCTTGCCTTTAAGCTTGGCGAAGCGCTCGAGGGCTCCCTCTTTTATAGTCACTCTGGTGTCGTGCAGCTTCAGCTTCATGTAAAGTGGCAAAACCAGATTTACATACCAGATCAGGGCAGGGCTTTCTAACGGGGGGCGAAAATCGAGCATTTTGACCTCTGTTTGCGAGATCAAAATTGTAACCGCTCGAAAACCATAATCCCTTAATTATTGAATCGGCTCAAAAGTAAAACCAAGGTCTTTACTGAGCCTGATAATTTCTCTTGTAGACTTGATGCACTGGCTGGGATGTCGCCCTTCATGTAAGACTACCAGCTCGTTTCCAGGTATTTGTTTCATGATGCGCGAGACTACGGCATCTTCGCCAATGGGGCGAAAGTCATCGGCCATGGCCCCCCAGTAAACTGTTGACATGCGGCGCTCTTTTAAGGCTTCAGCGCAGCGTTTGTCCATGATGCCGTAAGGGGCACGAAACAGGGTGGGGCCAGTGCCAATAATATCGGTAATCAATTGATTGGTTTGATCAATTTCTTTTTCCACAGCCTTACGTGTTAGGTTTGGCAAAAATGTGTGGGTCATGGAGTGGTTGCCGATAATGTGACCAGCTTTGTATACGGCTTCCACAAGCTCTGGGTAGAGCCTAATATTCTCACCGATGAAGAAGAACGTGCCTTTTACTTTTTCATCCTCAAGCACCACCAGTAGTTCTCTAGTTGTGGCAGGATTTGGGCCGTCATCGAAAGTGAGATTGATTGGTGTCTTTTCGTCGTGTCTGGTGTAGCGGTTCTTCGACCAGTAGCCAGCTGGCAAAATTGGCTTAGCCAGCGCTCTTAAGAAGGTCATATTGAACTTATGCATGCGGTTTTCAAAGTCGTGGCTACCGCTACGAAATTCATATGATTGCTCAGCCACTTGTTTGTCAGAATCTAGACGCTCTGCCTTCTTTGGGCTGGCTATATCGTTATCATTTTTGTTTTCAGAACTATCGCTAAGACTAGACATGAGTGGTTTCACCAATGTCTGTAGCATTGCCAGAACTCATTTTTGTGGCATTCTGAATTAAGGCATGGATAGCTCGACGAGCCCGTTCTCCGACTTCGCTAGAGCGCCTCTGGGCAATAGATTCGATAGCACTGGCAAAAGCGTAGAAACGTTCGATAGATAGATGTGTGGCTTTCGGATGAGGCAATAGACTACGGAGGTAGCCGCGTAAGTTATTTGATTCTTTTTCAGTTAATGGGTCAAGCAGAGTTAGCAGTGGCTTGAGCATTTTTACTGATACGAGCGGACGCTGGTAGCTAATCACACCTTGAGAGAGAGCTCGGTGAATTAGGCGACATTGCTTTAGCGGTGCTTTTTTGTCGCGATCGCCTTTTGGTGCTTGGGATAGTTCAACCTTCCACAAATCAAAGTCATGCAAGATGTGCAAAATTGAAGGAGCTGTCTGTCCAAAGTTTGTATTAACAGGAAGAAGCCCATAAATAAAGGGCCTCGACTCGCATCTGTCGACATCTTTAGAGACGTTCAAAAGCACAGAGGCAATATTTGTCGAGCGCACAATGATGGCTTGTTCGTTTACCTGATTGATGCGCCCGGGGGCAAAGGCAACTTCTTTGACGGCAAATTCTTGACAGAGCAGCATGTCGAGAACGCCATCTCCGACGAGGGCGCCAAATTCAGCGGTGGTGATATTTCCGGCAACAAAGTAAATGGTAACTTCCGGAATTTGGCGGCCGAATTTTATCGAGAGAACACCAGTCACCCTCTCAAGGCTGAGAAATTGCATCACATTGAAGAGAGTGCCTTCTCTTACAGACGTTATGTGAAAGCTGATGCCCAAGAGCGCTCCCAATAATGCATTAGATCTAGACCGTCAACCTTATAGATTATATGGCACGGAAGGCCGTAAAGCTTGTAAAACTACTTGCTCTTGAGGGTTTCGAAGCGCTGTTCGAGGGCTTTTGCTACTTCTTTGCGGTCATCGAAGTCTATGGTTGAGTCTTTCAGGATCTGATAGGTTTCGTGGCCTTTGCCCGCTATTACAATGACATCTTTCGGGCTGGCGGCCAGTACTGCCGCTTCTATGGCTCTAGCGCGGTCGGCTTCTACAGTGACGCCTTTGAGACGCTTGATGCCGGTCAAGATGTCGGCGATGATTTGCTGCGGGTCTTCGGAACGTGGATTGTCTGAAGTCACCACCACTTCGTCTGCCAAGTTCTCAGCGATCTCGCCCATCTGAGGGCGTTTCGATGAGTCACGGTCGCCGCCACAGCCAAATACGGCTATTAGTTTGCCGTCTTCAGGAACTAGCGCTCGAGCGGCTTTGAGTACGTTTTCTAAGCCGTCAGGAGTATGGGCGTAGTCAACGATACATAGAGGCGAACGGTCTTGAGCTGCCAAATGAGGCGGAGGTGGCACGACTTCAAAGCGACCCGAAACACCACTGAAGTCTGTTAAGGCTTCAGCAATTGCTTCTTTTTCCAGGCCTTCGCCCATGCAGACTGCCATGGCAGCCATGATGTTGTAAAGGTTGAAGCGACCAGTCAATTTTGTTGTGAAAGATATGACACCACTGGGAGTGGCAAGTGTAAGCTTCATGCCCGAGAAGTCGAAGTTGCCTTTTTTTACGTGAATAGAGGCTTTTTCGCTGTAACCATAGGTAATGAGATTGATGTCTTTAGCTGTGGCCTTGATGAATTCTGGGGCCAGTTCATCATCTAGATTAATAACTGCAGTGCGCGGATTAACGGCACTTTTGCCAAGCATCTCAAAGAGCTGGCGCTTAGATTGCCAGTAATGCTCCATGGTTTTGTGAAAATCTAGGTGATCTTGGGTGACATTGCTCAGGCAGGCTGCTGCAAAGTGACAACCGTAGACTCTTTTGAGAGCGAGGGCATGGCTCGATACTTCCATGGCGATTTGTTTTACACCGCGATTGGCCATGGTGTAGAGCAGCGCTTGCAAGTCGGAAGCTTGGGGAGTGGTGTGCTTGACGTCTAAGTATTCGCTTTCGCCTAAATACTTTCCATCTTTGAAAGAAGGAATGCGAGCACCGAGGGTGCCAATTAAGCCCGTGGGCTGTCCGTTGGCATTGAGTATTTGCTCAATTAAGTGAGTTGTTGTGGTTTTGCCGTTAGTCCCAGTGACACCCAAAAGGCGCAGTTTTTTGCTGGGGGCTTCGAAAATATCGCTAGAAACGGCAGCAATAGCGGCCCGTACATCTTTGACGACTATGAGAGGAACACTATAAGGGCCGGATTCTTTTTCTGAAAAGATGACGCTGGCGCCTTTTTCAATGGCTTGGTTGATGAACTTGTTGCCGTCTACCGTGTAGCCTTCGATAGAGAAGAAGGCATTGCCTGGCTCGACATGGCGGGAGTCATAGGCTACTCCGGTGACTGTGCTGTCTTCTGAACTTGCAGAAGAGGCAGCGTTAGAGCTAGCGGGTACCTCTCTTGCTGCAAGAGCCGCCCCGCTATCGCGGCGCAGCTCTGACAAGAGTTGATTTAAGGCTTTTGGAGCTGGTGTATCAAACTGGGTAGACACTTACCAACTTGCGTCCTCTAGATTCTTCGTAACGAACAATCCCTTGGATAACTGAAAAGAGAGTGTCGTCAGATCCGCGCATGACGTTGAATCCAGGATGGATTTTAGTGCCGCGCTGTCTTACGAGGATATTGCCAGAGGTGACTGCTTCACCACCGTAGACTTTGACGCCGAGGCGCTTCGGTTGGCTGTCTCTGCCGTTTCTTGTAGAGCCCGCGCCCTTCTTATGTGCCATTGAGAGGTAACTCCTTCTACTTAAGCTTTGGCGGCAGCTTTTTCAGCTTTAGCTACAACTTTGTTGTCGACTTCGATTGACTCAATCATCACGCGAGTCGATTGAACTCTGTGACCCTGTTTCTTACGAGTCCCTTTTTTAGATTTCATGTGGTAGACAATCACTTTGTTGGATTTGATTGTCGACTGAATGCGGCCGTGCACATCGTTAACTTCCAATTTGGAAATTACTTTGCCGGTTACTTTTGCACCTTGAATATAAGGAGCGCCGATAGTGGAGCCTGCTCCGTCGACCAGCATTAGCACGCGGTCAAAGACGTGAACCGAACCTTCTTCTTCGCCAGACATATCGATGTCGATATAACGACCAGCGTGTAATTCATATTGCCTTCCGCAGGCTTCAACAATCGCGAACATTTTCGTCTCCAGCTATTGAACTCAGGCGAGTCATTTCCCGTCTATATAGACATGTCTTGAAAGAACCATGGCTAATATTTGCCCATGTCTTATATTGGCCATTCTCAAGCCCCAGCTCTACGCAAAACGTAAAACCTGTTGCTAAGAGCGGACAAGCGAACTCGAATAGTACCAAACCCTATCTTCGTGGTCAAACGAAGTTGCCTTAAATAGACCCTAATTCGCAAGAATCGGTAAGATTTGATAACACTTTCATTAGTAGATTGTATAAGTAGAAGTGATTTCTGGCCACTTGCTAAGGAGAAAGCCATGTCTGATGCAGTGAATGAAGCCGAACTCGGCCGCAGTAAATACAGCAATACGCCAAAAGAGCACCTATATCATTTGCTTACGATTGGCTGGGAGGTTAATAGTCCTCTCATAATTAAGTATGTTGCAGAGAATGCCCTGCAAAAAGACTTGAACGATTGGCTAGCACTCAATAAAACGAAATAATCCAATTTAAAAGCAGCCCTTTTGAATTGTGAGCTTTCCATTAAACATATAAAGGAATTAAGCACAGCCCCCTAATATTGGATGACTTGATACCTACACAAAGTTTTTTTGGAGAAATAATCTCTATGTTGCAAGTTGGAAAAAGAGCTCCTGACTTTGATATGCCTTCTACCAAGGATCTGAAGACCTTGAAAGAAAATGTCAAATTGTCAGATTACAAAGGCAAGTGGCTTGTTCTTTTCTTCTATCCTCTCGATTTCACCTTCGTTTGCCCTACCGAACTGAAGGCTTTCTCTGAGAAGTATGACGAAGTTAAAAAAGCTGGCGCTGAAGTTCTCGCTATCTCTACAGACAGCGTATTCAGCCACAGAGCTTGGATCAACACCCCTGAAGCCCAGGGTGGACTTGGACCAGTTAAATACGTTCTCGCTTCTGACATCACCAAAGATGTAAGCCGCGACTACGGCGTATTGATCGAAGATAAAGGTATCGCTCTTCGCGGTTTGTTTATCATTGACCAAGACGGCGTTCTTCAATATCAAGTCGTACACGGCTTGAACATTGGTCGTTCTGTTGACGAAACTCTTCGCGTTCTTGAAGCACTCAAGACCGGTGGGCTTTGCGCAGCCGATTGGAAACCAGGTCAAAAGCCTCTTTCCGTTTAAGAACTGCATATCAAAATTGAAAGAGCCGTCCTTTGGGCGGCTCTTTTGCTCTATTTAAGAGTTAGAATTATCTAGACGGATTTAGTCTGATTCAACAGGAGAACCTTATGCCACTGCGAATGGACGCTCCCCTACCATCTCTTGAAGGCGGAACGGACTGGTTTAATAGCCCACCAATCACAGAAGAAGACCTCAAAGGTCATCCCGTTTTAATTCACTACTGGGCAATCAGTTGTGGAATCTGCAAAGAGTCTTTGCCAGACCTCAATCGCTGGATTGATGAGTATGGTCCTAAAGGTCTGAAGATAATTTCTGTTCACATGCCTCGTCAAGAATCAGACACTGATGTGGCAGAAGTGAAAAAAGCTATTGATGAATATGAAGTAAGGCAGCCCTGTGTTGTCGACAACTGGCACACAATCACTGATCGCTTCGAAAATAAATATGTGCCAGCCTTGTATCTCTTCGATGCTGATCACAAAATGCGTCATTTCCAGGCTGGTGAAAAGGCCATCAAAATGACAGAACCAGTGGTTCAAAGAGTGCTCGGTTTAACCCAAACAGTCTAATCAAACTAACTCTCCAATAATATAGGTGCAGATCATGGGTTCTAATGCCACCGCCGATAAGTCAGCTGATAAATCGGCAGATAAGTCAGCAGATAAAGACAAGTCAGAAAAGTCTCAAGGCGACAACACGGAAACCCACGAAAAAGTTGATATTCACTCGCTTCACGGTAAGGCTAAAGCTCCTGCGCTGCAGCCATTTACTTTCGAGCGTTCAAGCAAGCTATTTGCTCGGGCTTTAGAGCGTATTCCTGGTGGAGTAAATTCACCAGTACGCGCTTGTAAATCAGTTGGTCGTGAACCGATATTCATGGCTCATGCTGACGGCCCGCACATGTTTGATGAAGACAAAAATCGCTACCTAGATTATGTCGGCTCGTGGGGCGCCATGATTCTTGGTCATTGCCATCCACGGGTAATGGAAGCCATTGAAACTGCCGTTCGCAATAGCACCAGCTTTGGTGCCCCATCTCGGGCCGAAGTTGAAATGGCAGAACTTATTTGTGAAATAGTGCCATCCCTCGAAATGGTGCGCATGGTCAACTCTGGCACTGAAGCTTGTATGTCAGCTATTCGTTTAGCTCGTGCTTTCACCAAGCGTAGTTTGATAGTCAAATTTGACGGCTGCTACCACGGTCATGCTGATTCATTCTTGGTAAAGGCTGGTTCTGGTCTGGCTACCCTGGGAATTTCGAGCTCTCCAGGCGCTCCAGAAGAGTTGACCAAGCTCACACTGTCATTGCCTTACAACGATGTTGATGCTCTGCGTGAAGCTTTCGCTAAGAAGAGCGACGAAATTGCAGCCATTATTGTTGAGCCAATTGTTGGCAATGCTGGATTGATAACGCCATCTGATGAATTCATCAAATGTATGGTCGGGCTCTGCAAAGATTCTGGCGCACTGCTAATTTACGACGAAGTCATGACTGGCTTTAGAGTAGCCTTTGGCGGTGCTCAAGAGCTGCATAAAGTTAAACCAGATTTGAGCTGCTTCGGCAAAGTCATTGGTGGTGGTCTCCCTGTGGGCGCCTATGGTGGCCGCAAAGATGTAATGGAACATATTGCTCCGCAAGGTTCTGTTTATCAAGCCGGAACTCTTTCTGGTAACCCGCTGGCAATGGCCGCAGGGCTCGCGCAATTGCGCTTCTTAAAGGCCAATAAACCATACGCCAGACTTGGTGAAATCACTGAACTACTGGCAAATGGATTGAAAGAAATTGCTGCCAAAGAAGACATTGCTGTGCCACTGCAAGTAACTCATGTGCCTGGTATGGTCAGCTTCTTCTTTACAGATAAACCAGTGACCGACTTCGAGAGCGCTCTTACTTGCGACACTGAGTTGTTTGGCAAAGTTTGGCGTGGTCTTCTTGAGCGCGGTATTTACTGGCCACCTTCGCAATTTGAATCGGCCTTTATTTCAACCGTTCACTCTAAAGCTGATGTGCACGAAACTCTTGTTGCTTTTGAAGCGAGCTTGAGAGCTGCCATTGCTAAAGACAAATAGATAACAGGCTAAACAGCACCTTAACTAGATGAGGATTTTATGCAATTTATCGTAACTGGCCTAGACGGCGATGATGATGGCGCTTTGGCTCGTCGCACAGCGGTGCGTGATGCTCATCTAGCTGGTGTGGTTGAGTTGAAGCAGTCAGGTAAGATTTTATTCGGTACTGCCATTCTCGATGATAATGAGAAGATGATTGGTTCGGTTATGGTGGTCGATTTTGCTAATCGAGCAGACTTAGACCAGTGGCTGAAAGTAGAGCCTTACGTCACCGGTGATGTCTGGCGCAAAATCGAAGTGGCTCCTTGCCGCGTTGCCCCGATGTTTATGGCTAAGTAATTAGGCTATAGTTCGACTCCTTCTTTTCCTTCTCTGGGTTGTGCTCGTAAATTTGCTGCGAGCTTATGTTTTGCTCTGGGCTGATACTTTTCTCGGAGCGTAAAAGAGCTCTGGCTATAGTCAACACTGAAACGCTTTCTGCCCCGGCTTCAAGTAGTGCCTGGGCGCATGCTGCTGCTGTGGCACCGGAAGTGAGCACGTCGTCGACTAAGATGACATTTTTGTTCTTGGCTCTTTGATTGGCCTTGAAGGCGCTGTTGACATTGATTGCTCTCTCTCCTTTGGTGAGGCCATATTGTGGTGTTGTTGCCCGTGCTCTGATTAGTGCTCTGGTATCGCATCTGATGCCTGTGCGTTTGCTTAACTCTCTAGTGATTAGTTCGCTTTGATTGAAACCCCGCTCTTCTAGCTTGGTTTGGTGCAGGGGAACGGCAATGAGGACGATGCCGCTTCTCTTGTTCGGCCGATTGGCGGGCTTTAGAAGCGATTCCATTCCGGCCTCAAGGGTTCGCGCTAAATCACTCGCTAGTTCCTGCTTGTCTTGATATTTAAAGGCTCGAATGGCCTGCCGCGCCGTGCCCTCGTAGGGGCAAATGCTGATGCAGCGAATATGATTGCTAACATCTTGACCCAGGCCCAGGCTGACCAGTATTGGTGTCTGTGGCTTAAGACCTTTTAGGCAAGCCTGGCAGATAAATCTAGATTGATAGATCACTTCCAATGACAAAGGCGGTGGAACTATTGTGCTATCGCAGAGTTGGCATGGCCTTGTGCCCAATAGCATAACTAGCCGGGCTTCAATATTTTGAGCAATTGAACATGCACTTTGCCAGGCTTGATTAACCATTAGCTTTACCCATTAGTGACGGCTACCTATATAAACGTCAGAAAGCCTCTTAAAGTTCAGTTTTTAGCTAGGCCAATTGAGTTAATATAGGTTGGCAATAGCGAACTATTGAATTCGCTGCTTTTCTTAAAACAGACACGCAAACTTCAAACAGGTGGCCCCGGTGCAATTCGAAAATTTGATTGAGCAAGCTGAAGGCGAGCTAAAAGATGCTTTCGCTAGAATGGATCGCATTGCCCTCGTCAATCAGAAGAGAGTGTTAGATAGTTACCGAGAGCACCAGGTAACAGAAGAGTATTTTGCCGAGCGCACCGGATATGGTATCGATGATATCGGTCGAGAGATGATCGATAAAGTCTTTGCTTCTGTTCTACAGGCTGAAGCTGCGGCTGTACGAATGCAGATGGTATCTGGCACTCATGCTATTGCTTGTGCATTATTTGGTAACTTGGAACCGGGCGATACTCTAGTAGTTTTAACTGGCAAGCCCTACGACACCTTAGAAGAAGTTATTGGTGCTGGTGGCACCACGCAAGAGCCAGTACGAGGCTCGCTTACTGCTCTTGGTGTGAAATACAAAGAGCTTGCTTTAGACCCAAAACTTTCAGTAGAAGAACTTTCGCAGCAGATCAAAGCGGTAGCACCAGCCAAGCTTTATCACATTCAAAAATCTCGTGGCTATTCCATGAGTCGACAGACTCTAAGCAATAAGGATATTGCAAAATACATTGCCGCTATCAAAGCAGTGGATGCTAAGGCTTCGACCTTTGTCGATAACTGTTATGGCGAATTCGTTGAAGAGCAAGAGCCCACCGCTGTTGGTGCCGATTTAATTGCGGGCTCTTTGATTAAGAACCCCGGTGGTGGTATGGCTCTCACTGGTGGCTATGTGGCTGGGCGCAAAGACATGGTGGAGGGCGCATTGTTGCGGCTGACTGCTCCCGGAATTGGCGGCCACCTTGGCATTACCTTCAATCAAAATAGACCGGTATTGCAAGGGCTATTTTTGGCACCATCAGTGGTCAGCCAGGCTGTTAAAGGCGCCATGCTAGTGGCCAGCGTTTTTGAAAAGTTGGGCATGATTGTTCATCCCGCTCCGGCTGCCGATCGCTACGATATTATTCAGGCTGTGGAATTTGGCAATCGCGAGCGTCTCATCAATTTTTGTCGAGCCTTGCAGAGCTTCTCGCCCGTCAATGCCCATGTTTCGCCCGAGCCCAGTTCGATGCCTGGCTACGCTGACCAGGTAGTTATGGCCGGTGGAACCTTCGTCGAGGGTGCCACTATTGAGCTTTCAGCCGATGGGCCGCTGCGGCCGCCTTTTGCTGTCTATTTGCAGGGTGGTCTTTCTTACCTGCACGTTAAATGTGCGTTATTGGGCTCCCTCAATCTTTCCGCCGAGGGCGTGACGCCGTTCTTTTAGTGTGACAGTGCAGTGAAGATGAGCTTTGAGTATCTAGTGAGAATGATGGTCGGCGAGAGCGACGACGATGAACGACTTGTCCTAGTGGCTGTTTTGCTTGGTAATCGAAAAATGAAAACTCCCTTTCTTCAACTGCAGTTGCTTTGCTTAAGTTGCTTGATGACCGTCCTGATAGGTGCTCAAAGTTGCTACGCGATTGAGCCTGGATGGTATGAGCAGTCCACAGATGCTGCTAAATGTAAATTGATAGAGCAAGAGTTTAGCCGGGCCGACCTCTGGGTGATGATGCAAGAGAAAGGCTGGGAGGTTACGGCTAGAGAGTTTGGGCATAGCTTTAGGGTTATGTCTAATGATGAGTTTAGGCAACTGGTTGAGAAAAAGAAAAAAGATTTTTTGGTAGTTTATGTTCAAGTACCTGATTACAAGTTTAGTGCTGAACAACCGCCCTACACCCCAGAACATTTAGCAAAGGTTCAGAGGATGGCAGTCGATGCTAAACCGTTCATTGCTACTCTCGGCTACAAGCGAGTCTTAATGTATGCGCATGGCTCGACATCAATGCGTCTTGGCTATCTTGTTCTTAGTGATACCAACCACTCCGTTAAATAGGCTGGATACTTCGGCGGTGGTGGCACCGGCTGGAATGTCGTGAGCTGAACGGAGGACTGGTATGAGCACAGACAAGCTCCGATTTGAGTCTTCAGTTCTTCTTGAGCAATCACCTTGCATTTTTAGAATGCAATTTCTTTTTGATGTGATCGGTGTCCGGCTTGCTCATTCCCTATTGTGCGCATCGTTCGCTGCGTCTTAGACGCAGCGAGATGGAAAAAATTGAATCTTGGTTGGTATCAAATTGCACGATCAGCTGATAGGCTGGCAGATCAAATATTTCAAAGCTGTCTTCGAGCTCTGGTCCGAAATCCCAGACTCCAGGTTGCATACCGAGCTTCTCGTGGAGCTGTGCTCGGTCATCGAATTTACTAATTCCGAACGGCAGATTGCCCTGATAGGGAATCTCAGGCATTTCCGTTCCTATCGGCCGAAGTAGTAAAGTCACCTGCTGCACGCAGCCATGCTCAGTATAGAGTTCGATGCCCGTATCGCGAAATGAGTACATCGCTGTGTGGTGCATGGGTTGCACCTTAGGCTCAACTCCAACGACTTCTTTTAGCCTTTGAAAGGCGGACCCCTCCACTGACTGTCCGACAGTCGATGCGCAGATTTCAAAAAGAGCATGTTGGTGGGT
>JAUPUU010000482.1 GCA_030917395.1 Cyanobacteriota bacterium erpe_2018_sw_21hr_WHONDRS-SW48-000092_B_bin.40 | reverse complement strand
TATCTTGAATTGAAATGAAACCAGCAGTACCACCATGTTCAACCAACACAACTGCCAGATGAGAGCGAAACAGCCTCATAGACTCAAGGACAGACTGCAAAGCCGAAGACTGTGGCACAAAGGGTACTGGCCTGATAATCAAAGTTCTATCGTCTTTAGCCTCCAAGAAAGCAGCGAGATCCTTAACGTGCACAGTACCGACAATATTGTCTTTATCACCTGTATAAACAGGATAACGAGAATGGTTAGCTTGACGAACTATCTCAAGCACTTGAGCCTTCGTCGGCCTAATCGGCACAGCCAGAATGTGAACCCGAGGCACCATTATGTCTTCAGCAATTAGCTCGCCGAAGTCAAACAGCTGCTCAATCACACTACCAATTTCATCACTTATAATTCCCTCTGATTCGCTCTCTTTTAAAATCAACTGAATTTCATCAGAAGAAAAAGCTGGAAACGTTGACTTAGAGCGATCTATACCCATGAGATTTCTCAGCAAGAAGTTGTTCGTTCCATTTAGAATGAAGATAATTGGCCTGAAAACTCTCATAAAGAAGAGCATCGGGCCGATCAAGAAAAACATTACAGCTTCAGACTTCTGTAGCGCTAACGATTTAGGTATCATCTCGCCAAAGACGATATGAAGATAGGTAAGCAACGTCAAAGACAAAGCGCTGGCAATTGCGTGAGTTGTCGTTATCTCAAGGGGGGCTACGAGGTGAAGATAGTGAATTATCCAGGTCGCTATAACCTGCTCGCCGTACATACCCAGGGCTAAACTAGCTGCCGTAATGCCAACTTGAGACGCGGCTATATAGCGATCTTGCAACAACGGTTCCTTGATAACAGAATAAATCTGCTTGGCTGTTTTATTGCCTTCAAGAGCAAGCTTTTCAATTGAAAGCTTAGGTGCCACCACTGTGGCAAACTCAGAAGCCACAAAGAGAGCATTAAACAATATCAGAAGGAGAATCAAGCTCAGCTCAAACATCTTGCTTAGCCTCCTCCTTTCTGCTCACGATCACCAAGATAGCAGCGTGATGTTCAACTTCTTCGACCTCAATCACCACAGAAGGTAATTCAATCAAATCGCCGACAGCAGGCACTCGATCAAGAATTTCCATGATCAAGCCATTGATAGTCTCGGCTTCGGTTTCGGGCACTTGGCCCAAGAACTTAGAGGCCCGATGCAACTTATAAAAGCCAGGTAGCCGAATTCGACCATCTTCTAAAGCTTCTATAACTATAGTCTCTTTGAATTCATCACTATCAACGTTCTCAATCAACTCAGCAAGAATATCGCCGGCAGTGACAATACCAACTGTTGCTCCGTGCTCGTCCATAACCACGGCCATATGCGAATGCTTTGATTTCAGCAAGGCAATCAATTTGCCGAGTCGTAGATTTTCAGGAATAATTGGTAAGCCTTTAATCAGAGAATCAATACCAGCAAGATCGCTTTCCGAGTATCTAGCTTGAATAACGTGCCTCACATGAATAAAACCTAGAACATCGTCAATAGAGTCTCCATAGACCAAAAGCCGAGTATATGGACTCGCTAAAGCAATGCGATAGCACTCTTCTAAAGAGTTCTTATTCGAAACCGCAAGAATATTCGAACGGGGCACCATCAGTTGTCTTGCTGTTCTCTCTCCAAGATCAAGAGCCTGCTGAAGCCGCTCGTGCTCAACAGGCTCTAACAAGCCACCATCTTTACTTTCGGCTAGCAGCAACTCAATTTCTTCAAGCGAGTGTACATGTTTGTGAGTCGAAACCGGAATGCCTAGCACTTTCAAAAAGAAGTTGCCGCTGCCATTTAACAGCCAAATAAACGGACGAAAAACAATTGAAGAAAGGCGAAGCGGCCAGTACATAAAGATGGCTATACGATCGGAATATTGCAAGGAGACAGACTTCGGAAGCAGTTCACCAAACAAGATCTGCAACAAGGTAAACAGTAACAGAATGCCAATTGCCGCCACAGACTCAGCCAAGACTGGAGTCAAATTAAGGTACTCGACTAAAACCGCGGAGCACGAAGGTCCAAAATTTATCTCGCTGTATGCCCCAAGCACAAGACTTGAAACTGTTATTCCAATCTGACAAGTAGCAATATACTCATCGAGCTTTCGCGGTTCCTCCAAGATAGGAAGAAGTAACGAAGCAAGAGGGTTGCCCGCTAAAGCCAACTTTTGAATATAAGAGTGCCGGGCGGCGACTGTAGCAAACTCTGCAGCCACATAAATGGCATTCAGAAGAATCAGACCAATTGCTATAGACCAGGCTAGGAACATTTCAACAATTGACTAACACTCTGATTGCCCCTACAACGCAAATATTGCATCAAGCTCAGTTATCTAAAAATTCGCAAATTCAAGAACCAAGCAGTATTTAACTCTAGCAGCTTGGCAACGGGCAAATAATGACCGCATCAATGCTTGCACAGCAAGCGTTGGCAAAGAAATAGATAGAGCAAAGGTAAGCCAGCGTTCTGATAAAGTTTCAACGATTGGTATCATATCGCCATGAATAATAAACAGCTAATTGATATTAGTCGTACCAGCCAGCCTTGAGGAGAACAGTCTCTCCACGGAAAAGCGGCTTGGAAAATTCTTCTGGCCACAAAAGAATAGTCTCAAAGGGAACCCGACGAAGGAGCGCCGTTGGACACTCACCTGTCGAGGTAATTCTGTGCTCACCCGAGTCAATTGTAGGCAAAACAATGATACGACCATGATCGACGCCATCTTTGAGTTGACCAAAATTCTGCAGCGCGCCACTTTCATTTAGCGAGACTATCTTTATACATTCGGCATCTATTTCGTCATCAGCCTCAATCAAGTCGCGCACAAAAGATGCGGCCGGCTCTTCATGCACTCCCGAAGCTAAAATTGTCACGCTATATTTGGCACCAACAGCAAGAGCAGAATGCATACAATTCTTCAGCCAATTGACGTTCATATGATCCATCGAAACAAAAATGGCAAACTCAGTGATGGCAGGAATTGGCTTCTGCACAAACAAGATTGGAATTGGTGACATGTGAGCAAGTCGCTCAGCGCGAGAAAGTTTTATGCCCTGACAAGCGGGATAGTCGACGGTCGAACGCTTGCGATAGCCCACCACGAGCAAATCATGGTCAGGCGCTAACTTGCAGACCTCTTCAACTGGATCACCTTCAACACAATTGAAACTTGATTCTACGTTGTGCGACCCTGCCCGGGCCATATATGAATCTTCTAGCTTGCGCCCTATGGCTCGCAAAGACTCACAAATCCCCTGGTAAGCGGCAACATAGGGCCCAGAACCAATTAAGCCGGCTTTTTCTTGACCCAGGAACTGAAGCGTTCCAAAAATATCAATAGTGTGTTGCGCCGTCACTTTTGAGTGATTCCTGCTAGCTAAAGACCACACGAATTCTGCAGCAAATAACGACTCAGGTGAGCCGTTGATTGGGAGGAGAAAAGAACCTGGTTTCATAACAGCTCCTTAGGCTACAGCACCAATTACACTCCCCATTATGGTTGATACCCGAAGGTAAAACATCCCTACCAGGCGGTAAAAGTTCAGCCCAAAGGTCATCCTTTCGATTAAAAGCCTTGGCCTCAAAGGTTACCTAAAGAGACTCAGAGGGTCCATTACCTCTGCAAAAATGACCCGCGCGCACTCAAAGAAGTAGTAAGCCGGTAAGCAGAGAACGCCAGCTATGCCGAAGCGCGTCCGCCCCTTAAGCAATAGCAAAGTGCCAATAACAGGAAGCACTGGCAATGAGAACAAGAAGACGTAGTAGGCCCTCGGCAACGCCGAAACGATTATGGGATGGCAAAAAATGAAAAGCCACGCTAAAACCATTGCTCGCAACAGAGCGGGCGATACAATTAGTTTTCCGGGGTACAAGACTGCCATCTGGTGAATAAAGCAGAAAGCACATACGGCCAAATAGCCGTAACAACAAAGGTAGTTGAAGAAAAAATCAATGGCGTGCATTTATACAGACCCGCCTAACTATCTAACAACCTAGCTGCGGCCCACCCCCAACCCATCAGCCACCCGATTTATATAATTGAACCACGAAGCAATAAGATTTATCTGTAGTATCGCTGTATCATCAAAGCCAGCAGCACGCAGAGCATCAATGTCTTCTCTACAAACTTTGGCAGGCGTGAGCGTCAGCTTCGCTGCATAATCAAGCATAACAAGCTCTTCTGCAGTTATCGGAGCGGTGCGATAGTCGTTTTTGATAGCCTCTTTTAGCGACTCATCCAGAGTCACGCGACGGAGAAACTCCGTATGAGACTCCAGTCAGTAAAAGCACTTGTTGAGGGTCGACACAGTGCCAGCAATGAGCTCATGCTGACGGCGAGAAAGGGGCAATTCAGGATCCATCAACT
>JAUPUU010000481.1 GCA_030917395.1 Cyanobacteriota bacterium erpe_2018_sw_21hr_WHONDRS-SW48-000092_B_bin.40 | reverse complement strand
GGTTTAGTCATCGCAAAGGGATCCAGTAACCTCTTCAATTCCTCGACTGAAAGAGAGGTCTTGCGCTGGGCCACGAGCAGAATAGTCTCACCAGACTGAGCTGCCTCTTTGGCAATTTCAGCAGCAAGATCGTAGCCTACAACGGGAGCCAGAGCCGTGCAAAGAGCCAGCCCGCGTTCCACCAGTGCTGGGCCGTTAGCCGTAGCTTTCAGGCCTTTCAAGCAATTGCCGCTTAAATTGGCACTGGCCGCTGCAAGCAGCGTAATCGACTCGAGCAAGCAATGGGCTGCCACTGGCAGTGCCACATTGAGTTCGAATGAGCTGGCTTGGCTGGCCAGGGTCACTGTGGCATCGTTACCAATTACCTTGAAGCAGACCTGCATGGTCGACTCGCAAATAACTGGATTGACTTTGCCAGGCATGATTGAGCTTCCCGGTTGGACCGCTGGTAAAAGCAGCTCAGCCAGACCAGCTCTTGGGCCACTCCCCATCCAGCGAACATCGTTGGCAATCTTGTAGATGCTGGTAGCGATTGTTTTGAGAACGCCACTGCAATCGACAATTTCGTCAATGCTAGACTGGGCCTGAAAGTGGTTGCTGGTCTCTTTTACCTTGACGCCAGTCAGGAGAGAGAGTTCAGCCAAAGTTGCTTTGGCAAAGCCAGCTTTCGTGTTGATACCGGTACCAACAGCGGTGCCACCGAGAGCGACTTGCGACAAGCGGCCTTGGGCATAGCGCAGGCGTTTGATGGCGTTGTCGACCTGGCCTTTGTAGCCGAGAAATTCTTGGCCGAGGGTGATGGGGGTTGCATCCTGCAAGTGGGTGCGGCCCGTTTTGATCACTTTGTCGAACTGCTTTGCCTTGCGACCCAGGCAGCGAGACAATTCTTTCAGAGCTGGCAGGAGCCGCTCTTTGATGTCGAGTAAGGCCGCTAAGTGAATGGCCGTGGGGATGACGTCGTTGGAGGATTGCCCCATGTTGACGTGATCGTTGGGGTGAATCTTGCTCTTACTGTCGACCAAGTGTTGGCTTGCTCGCCGAGCAATTACCTCATTGGCGTTCATGTTGGTGGAGGTACCCGAGCCAGTTTGAAAGATGTCGACGACGAAGTGTTCGTCCAATGCTCCGTCTGCTACTTCTTGAGCTGCAGTGGCAATGGCATCGGCAATGGTTTTGGGTAAATCTCCGTTTTCAGCGTTGGTTTTGGCAGCCGCCAATTTGATCAGAGCGAGAGCCTTGATCATCGAGCGGCTAAAGCGCAGGTTGCTGATAGGAAAGTTGAGAACGGCTCGCTGAGTGCTGGCACCCCAATAGGCATTGGCTGGTACCGGCATTTCTCCCATCGAGTCTCGTTCAACGCGCAGCGTTTGCTGCGGAGAGCTCGTGTTATTAGACATATATGACCCTTAGATAGGTGTTGTGGTTAAGGCTCGCGAAAATGGAAGTAGAAGAAATAGGACCTATAGACCCTAGTGTCATTGACCTGACTGGTTCAACTGCAGCTGCCACTTTTGAGGTTATTAAAAGTAAAGCTAGGGCGCTAAATTGCGAGGATGTAGAGAGCTGGTAATAAATATGCTCGCTAAGTGCGCTAAGTTCTGGCAAAATCACAGGTATGAGTGAGCCTGATGATTCCAAGAGCAAAATCAAGAACCTGTTGTCAGGTGCGTTTAGCAATTTTCTGCACGCCCGTAGTTCGTCGTCTATAGCGGAAGAAAAGCTCGCAGCAAAGCCGCTAGAAGTCAAATTTCCTCTCTACTTTCGCTTAAAAACCATGGTCGCTGTGCGCGTTTTGGCAGAATGTACTGTGCTCATTCTTTTGCT
Source organism: Cyanobacteriota bacterium erpe_2018_sw_21hr_WHONDRS-SW48-000092_B_bin.40 (assembly GCA_030917395.1). Classification (GTDB taxonomy): domain Bacteria; phylum Cyanobacteriota; class Vampirovibrionia; order Obscuribacterales; family Obscuribacteraceae. Next base: position 1,841 of record JAUPUU010000481.1, on the reverse strand, counting down.
CCTGCTGCCCCTGGTTCTTTTGCTATTCGGCAAATTTGCTGCAATCTCAATCACAGGCAAGATTATTCTTTCGACTTTGGCTTTATTAGCCGCGTGCATTTTACCGATTTATGGCTTGATCACTTACAAAGTGAAGGTCGAGAAAGAAGCGGTCACATCTTATTCGCTCTTTAAACAGCGCATTTGTCGCTTTGCCCTTTTGAAAAGCCTGACTAGGCGCTCTAATTGGAATGTGGTGCGCTACACCGCCGAGTATGAGGGTGGTGAAATATCTTTTCCCATTTGGCTTGAGCGCTGTGACCGCCTCGTGGCAATTATTCGTGAACACTTGCCGAAAGGCTCTAGCAGCCTTAATCCGTTCCGAAGTTTCAAGCAAGATCCAATTTCACTTATCTATCAAATAGGCCAGGCCGTTCTCAGTCTCATTTTTATTGGCGTGGTCTGGTGCTTTACTAAGGCTCTCCAACAGTCTGGTCAACACACAGCCGCGGACATCGGTCTTCTCATTGTCTTTGCTATTGTGATTTCTGCTGTTCTACTGTGGCGCGCTTATGTCATTGCCTTAATGCCCTGTAGCTTAGAGCTAAAGCCAGAACACTTTGTTGTGCGCACTTGGTTCTTTGAGAAAAACTTTGCTTGGGCTGACCTCAAGGCCGTAAGCGAGCCCTATCCTCTACTGCCAGAAGGTGTGCTAATTAAAACAACTAAGGGCAGCTATCTTGTCGGCAATGGTATGGATTCTGCTGACGAGTTAGAAGCGACTTTGAAGTCTCGCATCAGCGCTTAAAAACTGCCGTTCTCGCTAAAATAGCGGTCAATCATTTGTCGATGCAGTTCAAAGCAGATATTCTTTGGTAGCTGATCGCGCTGGAAAGCTCCTACATCACTGGCATCATCTCCAGCAATGAGGTCGCCCTTTATAGCTTTGGCTAAGTAAAAGAGAATCACGACATTGATACCACGGCCGGGGGCAGAGGCACCAACCAACTTTTGTACTTCAACGTGCAAGCCTGTTTCTTCTAGCACTTCGCGCGCTGCTGACTCGGCTGGATGTTCGCTTGCCTCAATGAAGCCACCAGGCAGGCACCAGTCATCTACAAAGGGCTCAAATTTGCGTTTCACCAGTACCAGACCAGCATCTGTCGTGACCAGCGTCGCTGTAACTGGTTTGGGATTATCCCAGTGAACAAAGTCGCAAGCTGGTTCAAGACAAGCCAGTCGGTCTTTCCCGCCAATGTCAATAAGTTTAAGGGATTTTGCGCACTGCGGGCAGCTTTTCAAGTGGAAACCGTTTGGATGTTTGAAAGGCAGTAGTAGCCTAGGTCTTGATACTTTCTGATCTTATCAGCTTCTTGCTAATTTTGCTTCTTTTGCTGCGGGCAGGGGTGGCACCAAAAGATATTTATTGCATAAAAGTCTGATAAAAAGTGAATATTCTATGCGATATGTATAGGCTCTTGGTAAGATGCCAGAAGTTATCGATCAGGGTCATGGCGTTCATGACAATGAAGTTAACCAAATCCTCGTTTCGAGGCTAGTAGGAAGGAATCTAAGATGAACTCGGAATCCCTTGGACAGTATTATTTCGGACAACCTAAAACCGAAAGATCAAACGATATCGTTGCCACAAACAATCATCAGGTCCAATCGAACTCCCGTTGCGCCAAAGGCGTTTGCGAGGTGGCATGGAAGCCATCTCAAGCCAGCATCACATCACAGGTTGAACAACCCCAAATAAAAGCTTCACGAGCTGAATAGAGCCGAATCCCTAATTCTGGGTTCGACTTGCTGGTTCTAAGCGCAAATTGTTTATTCTAAGCTTGGCTTGTTTATTCTAAGCT
>JAUPUU010000480.1 GCA_030917395.1 Cyanobacteriota bacterium erpe_2018_sw_21hr_WHONDRS-SW48-000092_B_bin.40 | reverse complement strand
GGATTGCCACGATCTGTTCTTCTGTGTGTTTGCTCTTGCGCATTTACTTCTCCCCTTTCTAGGTTCAATTTTAAATGCAGTTGTCACCTTTGCAACGGGTCAATTTTCGGGGAGCAGGTCAGTGTCAGTCCCCTTGAGTAAGAAATGGACCGATATTGTGTCAGTCCTCTTGAGTAAGAAATGGACCGATATCGACGTATTTCAGGTCGTTAGAAATAGAACGATATCTCAAGAATTTTGAATTTTGCCGCTAGAAGCGTTTATTGATTGAACCATTTGCCTCGAATCTACGTTTCTACTCTAGGGAAGCGAAGTGGAGGAACTTCTATGACAGCTGTAATTGAAGATGATGACCTATTTGTTGAGGCCTGGAGCAAGTTCAATGAACTTGTGCATTCAGATGAAGATGCTGCGGATTTAATTTTCCATTCGCTTCTTCAAGAAAATGAAATTGAATGCGGCTGCTCCAGTCCGCAGATCGTTAGAGAGCCAGGAGCACGCTGCTTTTATTGTGCAAGCTGTAAGCGTGAGGTTTGGTTTACTGCGGGAACTCTTCTTTCGGGTGTAAGCCGCTTGAGAGCCTGGATGGCTGTAATTTGGTTCAAAGAGTGGGGTGTTACCGTAAGCTCACTGCGAATCTCCAAATTACTCGATATTGCTCAGAGCACAGCTCTAAACATAAATAAGAAAGTTGCTATTGCCCTGGCCAGTCAAATGGATGATAGCGCCATGGTCATTGATCCTAAAACCTTCAGTGCGGCAATATTTAAACGCAGTAGGCATACGCCAGCTGATGAGCATCCTTTGTCAGAGTTGCTTGCCGGCTATTCACAATCAACTGGCACTCTTGATGCCGATGAAGTGGAGTCGGAACAAGCGAGAAGCAAAAGAGTATTTTCTCTAGCTGATTGCCAACAGCAATTTGGTATTTCAATGGCAATCGCAAGTGCCATTGCTTTTATTCGAAAGTATTTTCACGGTGTCAGTAATAAGTATTTGCAGTTATATGTGGCCGCCTTCTGGTGTCACATAGATCGGGCGACGTGGAAAAAGGGATCGGTGCTTATGGCATGCCTAAAACATCCGCCAGTTAGTTATACAAAGCTTTTGAACTATGAAGCGCCAGAGCTAAAAATGATGCTGGTTTAGCTTTTGGCCAAACCAGCATCATTTTTTTGTTCAATTTGAGATTACGAGACTGGCACCAAATTGCTTTCTTTCTTGAAAACGAGTTCTTCGTTTTCGCTGTCGGCGTCTATTAGGATGGTGTCGCCATCAGCATATAGACCTTTGAGCAATTCGAGAGAAAGTGGGTTCTCGATTTCCTTTTGAATCAATCGCTTCAGTGGGCGTGCACCATAGACTGGGTCGTAGCCAGTTGTGGCCAGCCAGTCTTTGGCTGCATCTGTGGCTTTGAGCACAATCTTGCGGTCAGCCAAGCGCTTGTTGAGTATGTGTAGCTGAATGTCTACAATCTTAGCTAGCTCAGCAGCCGTTAGGGCGTGGAAGACCACTGTCTCGTCAATTCTGTTGAGGAATTCAGGTCGGAAATGCGCTCTTAGTGATTGCATAACCTGATCTTTCATTTCATCGTAGAAGTGCTCATCTCCGTCTACAGCAGCTTTGAGCTGGTAGTCGAGAATGTGCTGCGAGCCAATATTTGAAGTCATGATCAGAACGGTATTCTTGAAGTTAACTGTACGTCCTTTTGAGTCGGTTAGGTGTCCTTCATCTAAGACTTGCAAAAGTACGTTGAAGACATCGGCATGGGCCTTCTCAACCTCATCGAAGAGCACGCAGCAGTAAGAACGTCTGCGCACAGCTTCGGTCAGCTGACCGCCTTCATCGTGCCCGATGTATCCAGGAGGGGCACCAATCAAGCGAGCAACGGTGTGTTTCTCTTGATACTCAGACATGTCGATGCGCACGATGGCGCTTTCGTCATCGAAGAGAAACTCTGCCAGGGCCTTAGCTAGTTCTGTTTTACCTACACCGGTCGGTCCGAGGAAGAGGAAACTACCAATTGGCCGATTCGGATCTTTCATGCCGGTGCGAGCACGTCTCACCGCATTCGATACCACTTCGATTGCCTCTTCTTGGCCGATCACTCTCTGGTGTAGATGACTTTCTAGAGTAAGCAGCTTCTCTACTTCACCTTGCATGAGCTTGGTGACCGGAATTCCGGTCCACTTTGCCACGATTTCAGCGATGTCTTCTTCGTCTATCTCTTCTTTGAGTAAACGGGGACCAGTGTTGGTCGTGAGTTTAGCTTCCATTTCGCGCAGCTGTTTCTCGAGTTCGATTAGGGTGCCAAATTTCAGTTCAGCTGCTTTTTGCAAATCGGTGGCTCTTTCTGCCTGCTCAATTTGGGTTCTGGTGCTTTCAATTTCACCCTTGATAGTGCCGATTTTTGTTAGGCCTTCTTTTTCTGATTGCCACTGAGCTCTGAGGCCATCTGCTTTCTCGTGGAGGTTGGCCAAATCCTTTTCAATGCGCTCTAGCCGTTCCAGCGACGAAGCATCTTTTTCCTTTTTGAGAGCTTCCCGTTCAATTTCGAGTTGCATGCCTCGACGTTCTAGTTCGTCTAGTTCCGTTGGCATAGAGTCGATTTCTATGCGCATTCTAGCGGCGGCTTCGTCAATTAAGTCGATGGCCTTATCGGGCAAGCTGCGGTCTGTGATATAGCGGTCAGAGAGCACTGCTGCACTGATTAGAGAACTATCTTTGATGCGCACGCCGTGGTGCACTTCATAGCGCTCTTTTAGTCCGCGCAGAATCGAGATTGTTTCTTCAACCGAAGGTTGATCAACAAATACCTGCTGGAAGCGTCTTTCTAGTGCGGGATCTTTTTCTACGTACTTTCTGTATTCGTCTAGGGTTGTTGCTCCGATACAGTGCAACTCACCACGAGCTAGTGGTGGTTTTAGCAAGTTGCCTGCATCCATGGCACCTTCGCCGCCGCCGCCAGCGCCAACTACAGTGTGCAACTCATCGATGAATAGAATGATTTCACCTTCAGAGTCAATTACTTCTTTTAAGACCGCCTTTAGTCTTTCTTCGAATTCACCGCGATATTTAGCGCCAGCAATCAAGGAGCCCATATCTAGAGCAATGAGCTTCTTGTCCTTTAGGCCTTCTGGCACATCGCCTTTTGTGATTCGTATAGCTAAGCCTTCTACGATAGCGGTTTTACCCACACCGGGCTCCCCAACTAAAACTGGGTTGTTCTTAGTGCGGCGGCTTAATACTTGCATCACGCGGCGAATTTCATCGTCGCGGCCGATGACTGGGTCAAGCTTGCCTCGGGCAGCCATTTCGGTTAAATCTTTGCCGTATCTCTCCAGAGCTTGATAAGTACTTTCTGGATCTTGGCTTGTTACTTTTTGTTTCCCGCGAATTTCAGTCAAAACTTTGAGAATGCGGTCTCTTGTGATGCCGTTGCGCTTCAGTATCGTGCCAGCCTGACCCTTGCTCTCATCTGTGAGGGCGAGCATCAGGTGTTCAATACTGATGAACTGGTCTTTTAAGCGCTCAGCCTCTTTTTCGGCTACTTCTAGCAGTTGCATTACTTTGGTTGAGACGTGAATTTCGTCTTTGGTTGTGCTGACCGATGAAGCCTTGGGCTGGTTGTCCAGATATCGTTCTGTTTCAGCGATTATCTCGGCCGGCTTTGCTTCAAGTTTTTCAGCAATCTTGAGGGCCAGGCCATCTTTCTGTTCCATTAACGCCAGCAAAATGTGCTCTGGAGTTACTTGGCTGTGGCCATAGCGCGCCAGTAAAGTGCGACATCCGGTAACAGCTTCTTGGGCTTTATTTGTAAATCTGTCTAGATTCATATATGACTTAACCCTTTTTTTCTTGCTCTTCAACGGTTGCAAAGTGAACTGGCCGCCTCTACAGCTCCGTCCCTAATACGCATTATGGACAGCCTGCTTATAGCTAGCTAATAAATCCACAATTTCTTTATGAGTGATTTGCGATCCGCAGGTTAAACGGCATTTTGGTCTGTAATATATGATTGAGGCAGGTTCATAAGAAAGTTGGTTGATGCAGGAGTTTGAGGAAGACTATTACGCCATTCTCGGAGTAGATGAGGCGGCAAGCCAGGATGAGATTCGTAAAGCCTACCTGGCTCTTGCGAAGCGGCTTCACCCTGACCGTTTTCCTAATGACCCAGATCAGCGCGCCATCGCCCAAACCGAATTTGCCAAGGTCACCCATGCCCATGACGTGGTCGGTGATGCTGAAAGGCGCATCGAGTACGACGCCTTGCGTCAACTTGCTAAACGTCGTTCTGAGGTAGTTTCTACCGGTTCTTTTGTAGTTAGCTCTGTTATCCCGGACGACGTCAGGTTACATAACGGTGATATTCAGACGACTCAGCCATTAGGTGCTGTGCCTGGTGACGACAGTATTAATGTTAAATGGGCTAATAAGCACCTTGGCAGAGCTGATGAACTGCTCAAGAAAAAACGCTATCAGGAAGCCGAAACAGCAATGAAAGAGGCTATTCGCCTAGTGCCACTTGAACCTAAGTACCATAATCGGCTGGCTGAGGTTTATTTGGCACGGGGCTGGAAAACATTAGCTATGACGGAAGTGCAGACAGCTTTGAGACTCAACTCTAGCGATCCTGAGGCTCGTTCTCTTGAGGTCCGCCTTAAAGCCTTAATGAAAGATCAAGCAAGCGCACAGGTTAAGGCGGATAATAAGAAGAAAGGAATATTCCAACAGATCAAGGAAATCCTCAACAAGAAGATTTAGATGGCTTTGCTAGATGTTTTCGATGCAACAGAATAGAACAGATAAGAACGGACAAAAAGGCATGATGAATAGATCGAAGAATTTATTCGCGCTTTCTTTACTGGGCTCTATTTTGGCTCAATCTTGTTCGCCATTGGCTGCTTTTGCCTATCCGCAAACTTCTCTTTTGTCATTGAGCACTGCCTTTGGTGCTACCGCAGCAGCGGGTGAGCCCTCGGCTGTGGTTAAACCATCTGTTGTAGATGCTGATTTGAATCAGCCTTTAGTCGTTGATGATCAAGCCTCTGTACCGCCTTCAAAGGCTTTAGGGCAGGGCCAAGCCGCTGATTCATCATCTGGTTCAGTCACTTCTTCAGGCTCTTCTTCAACAGCAAACTCAGCAAATGCCGAGGCGGAGCCTCAGCCTCAGCCATCTGAGATTGTGGATAATAACCAGACGGTTTCTATCACTCAGTCTTCGCGGCAACGTTTCAATTTGCCTGCAAATGGCTTATTGACTGATGGTGCCATCCTCAAAGGGGGAGTATCAGAAGACTCGTCTAAGTCGCCAATAATTCAGGGCGTTGTTCAGGCACTTCCCACTGGCACAAAAGTCTCTATGATTTCACAGTGCTATCTCAATTCGCAGTTGTCGCAGACCGGTGATGCCGTAACTTTTCGCATTGCCCATGATATTAGAGATGGCAAAGGTAATCGCGTTGTTGTGCCCGGCGATTGGATTGCCCATGGCTTTGTCACTCAGGCCACCAAGCCCGGTCGCAATGGAGTACCGGGCCGGGTTGATGTGAAAATAAGTAAGATAGTTAGCCCTGACGGTAACTATGAGCTACCGTTTCAATGCAAAATTTCTAGCGCTGATAATAAGATTACCGCGGTCAGCAAGCTAATTTACCGCGATGCTAAGTTTGCTACGGTTGGAGCGGTAGCCGGTTCTATTCTTTCTGTTCAGATGACTGGTATTGGCACTGCTGTGGCCACCCACGGTATATCAGTAGGCATTGGTGCCGCTGCTGGAGCCACCTTCGGAGCTATTTGTGCCGCTTGGCGCAAGGGCGATATTGCCGCCCTTTCACCGAACGACGAACTGAAGCTAGTTACCTCTGAACCCATAGAGCTGCCTGGGTTCAATCCCGTCAATTTGCCATCGGCTGCGCCTAAAAAGATCCTCGAAGGTCTACAGGTATCTGTTGCCGAACATCGTTTTGAGAAAAATGACTTTACTGCTGATAAGTCTTCGCGCCTTCTATATGTGAAGTTCTCAGTGGTGAACAACAGTGACCACGACATCGACAAGAAGATGCTGCGTGTGGTTTCGAACAAAGGGGTGCAATATCACCTCGACCTTAGAAGTCTGCGTCATCGCTATATTGTGCCCGCCAAGGGTGAAAAGACCGATACTTTGTGCTTCAACGTCGATTTGCCCAAGAATAAGTACTATTTGGTTTTACTCGATAGCAAAGGCGATGAATTTAAGCGGGTGCCGATAAATTGATCGCCTCTGTTAAGAGGCAACTCATTAAGAAGCGCCCGGTTTAGGCTAAAAACGGCGATTTTTTTAACAAATTAGCTAATTTTTGCGGTTTACCCCACTGACTTTATTTGCTTAATTACTAAATCCAGCTAATATAACTAAGTCGATCAAACATGATCTGATTTGGATCTCTAACCTGTAACTCTAACTTGTATATCTAGTGAGTGCCTATTAGAAATCCGTTTCATGGATCAGCCGAATCGACTTAATACCAGCTCCGGCGGCACTTAGTTGTTTGTTGGCTCGGAGTCAGAGGTAAGGAGGGGGATGATGAAGGCTCGAATCGCAGAGATGCTGCAGACTTTCCACGGACAGTCTACCCATCGTCAGGCTGATGCCACCGCTGCTGTGGCAGCAGGTAGCACTGGCGCTGGTTCAGGACAAGTTCGCCGGATACCAGGGCAGACCCTGCAAACAGAAAAGCTTTTGCGTGAGAAAGACCGTGAGATAGACCGTTTGCGCCATCAGTTGGCAAACGCCGAAGCACGGCTACAAGAATTGATGGGGCAAGATGTTCTCACTGCTCTACCAAATCGACATATTTTCAAAGAACACCTGACACATTCGCTTAAGCGAGCGTTGAGACTGGGCTATTCCCTCTCACTTATGCTTATCGATATTGACCATTTACGTGATATCAACCTTAAGTATGGTCACGAAGTGGGTGATTTGGTTCTGGTTGAAGTAGCTAAGATTCTCAAAAGCTCTGTGCGAGAAATAGATATGCCTGCGCGCTGGGGCGGAGAAGAGCTAGTTACAGTCTTGCATGAGACCGACGCTGACGGTGCTGCTGTTGTAGCCGAGCGAGTGCGTCGCCGTATATCTATGTTAGAAGTGAAGGAGCCCAAGACTGGCAAGCCTATAAAAATCACGGCATCGCTTGCAGTGGCTAGCTATCCACAACATTCAAACGATCCACAAGGTTTACTTGAAGCTGCCTCAGAGGCCCTTATTCAAGCTAAAGAAGATGGTTGTAACCGCGTTTTGATCGCTAATAAGTAAGTTCGACATTGATTAGACTAATGGTGGTAGACGATCACGCAGAGATCCGTGGAGAGATTGTTCGACAACTTTCCCAGGGAGATTTGCTCAAGGTAGTGGCTGAAGCTGACACTTCCCATGATGCCTGGAAAGTCGCTTCGCAGATTCTTCCCGATATTGTTTTGCTAGATTTGCACCTACCGGGTCTATATTCCACCGTAGATTTATTGAAGCGTTTCAGTCAATTGAAGCGCACCAAAGTCGTAATTTATGCCAGTCAAGGAAAGGCTGCTGAAGTCCAAGACTTACTTGAAGCTGGCGCCTCCGGCTATGTGCTCAAAGATGACGCCCCAGCTCTAATTAAGATGGCACTGCTGATGGTGTCAAAAGGATCTAAAGCCGTAATTTCTCCGAGTTTACCGCGGCACTTAACGCGGCTGACTGCCCAAGAACGCTCAGTGCTGCGCTATATGACTATGCGTGGCAAGCTTCTTAAGGCGGCTGAACGCATGGGTATTTCCGAGCAAGAGTTGACTGACTTGGTTGATCATCTTGTGGAAAAGCTCGAGCTTGAATCGCCAGATAAACTATTGCGCTGGGCTAAGAAGCACGGTTTTTGACCAGTCTTTCAATCAGGCTTGCAACATCAATCTGTGCCTGGATAACTAGATACCAGGTTTAATATCCTGGTGAATTACTACCAGGCCAATCCAGGCCGCTCCCAGCACAATTGCCACTAGTTCGAGTGGGCTAAAGGCCTGCCTCGCCAAATGTTTGTTGTCTTCTACAACTTTCCAGTGGCTGTTAAGCCACACCTGCACTAGCGCTAACGGCAGTGCACTACTGAGGTAGAGCAAATGCAATGGTTCTGGCATCCACTTAAGCAGGTTGGCATTCAGTAGAGTCAAAGCGCCAAACAGTAAGGCCACGACAAAGCCACTAAACTGGCTGTTCTTGCGCACAAAGCTTTCGCGATTGGGCACCAATTGTGCACTCATATGAGCAAAGCCCAGAAGCACTAAGAGGTTGACCACTGGGATAGCAAAGAGCGCTGTTGTTAAGATTGGTCTGGCCTGGGTGAATTTTAGATAGGCCTCAAGGGTTCCGGCGCGACCAAGCCTGATGTGCGCGTCTTCCAGTTCTGGATCTGGATTTTCGCCATTAATGCTTCTTTGTAATTGATTAGAAGCCTGGCAAAGGCTGTTGAGGTTGCGATAGAGCCAGTACATGTTGTAAGCGCCCAGAGTGAAAAATGAGAGCACCACGACATGCCAGGCTGGCTGCTGCTGGCTATCCAACAGAACGGGTAAATCAGCCCCAGCGATATCGCTTTGATTCTCGGCTGGTTTAGGCTTAGAACTTTTCACTCTCTTCTATCTTTTCGCTTTGGTGTTGACTGATTAATATTGCGCAGTTTCGAGCTGCCAAGCTCTTAACATCTGATTCTTGCACAAAAGAACGAGAGAATTTCGTCTAATCACTCGATCTTTACTGCTATTTTTTCGCTAATCTTGTTAGAGCGCAAGAAAATCGATCTCATAACTTGTTGCGTTCTCAAGGAGAGTTTGGCTATGGTCAATTCGGTGATTCTCGTAGGCAGAGCTGGGCGCGACCCAGAAATGCGCTATTTTGAGTCAGGACGGGTTAAAACCACATTCAGTTTGGCTGTTAATCGCCCTACCAAAGAAAAAGAAACCGATTGGTTCGATATCGAAATCTGGGGCCGCCAAGCAGAAATTGCTGGTGAGTACGTCCGTAAAGGCAGTTTGATCGGTATCGAGGGTCGCTTAGACTTCAACAAGTGGACCGACGATGGCGGCAATAAGAACGTTAAGCCTGTCGTTCACGCAAACGGCTTAAGACTTCTTGGCAGCAAACGCGATAATGCTGGTGAAGGTAGTTTTTCCCAAGATTTCGCTTAATTGAGAGCAAGATTTAGCTTCACTGAGAGCACCCTTTTGCTTAAATGAGTGCAAGTTTTAGCTTCACTGAGAGAGAAATTTGAAAACTGGTTTGGT
>JAUPUU010000479.1 GCA_030917395.1 Cyanobacteriota bacterium erpe_2018_sw_21hr_WHONDRS-SW48-000092_B_bin.40 | reverse complement strand
CGCTGTCACTATCGAGTGATGGCATTCCACCAATGATTGATGCAATTGAAGAATTGCCAAAAGCTGATGCAAAGGTTTTAGCGAAGGCACTATTGCAGAAACATGCAGAAAAGAAGAGCGACTGGCGCCTCTTCAATCTCAGTCGCAAACTAGCCAACAACGCCATTAAAGCCCACAAAAATCAACTCACTGTTTTAGCTAACTCAAACGGGATAGACGAATGAAATCACCCAGAGGGTCAAAAGTGAGAAGAAAGATGCTGACAGACTTCATTGAACTGCATGTAATCGAAGGGTTTCTCGGCCCCGATGAACTGGTAGAAAGAACGATAATCGAATTTCAAGACGACATCGCGCGCGAACAGTTGCTGCCAGTGGCGCAAAAGCTGGTGTATCAGCGCATCGTCAAACGCTACTTAGAGGAAATCAATTGGGTGTCGCCCACAGATTGCGAGCGGCTTGATCGGGCATTTCTTGAGTTGAATCAAATGGGAATATTGGCCAAGCAGAATTTCAGTTGCTGTAACAGCTGTGGCCACAAGCGCATTGAGCGAGCATTGAAGAACAGCGCGAAGAGAACGCGAACATCCAAACACGAAATAGAAGTGACGATGAAATCGCTATCCAAGCAATCGACGCAAGCAAAGCGCAAGGGCAGCGACATCTGGGGTTATGCGTTCTTTCACGCACAAGACACCGATGAGGCAGTTGCCACTGGCGAATTGAACATCACTTTTGGGGCGGTGGATAAGACCTCAGAGCAAGCTCTTGATATCGCCATTGAGGTGGGCCAGAAAATTGAGGAGGCATTAAAACGCAATGGTCTTAACACTTCGTGGGACGGCAGCTACTTGCAAAGAGTCGGCATAACCGGCATCAAATGGCAGAGAAGGAGGTTTCCGATGGTTGTGCAGAGCAAGGCAGTTTAAGCAGTCGGCCGGGGTGCGTAGTCAAGGTTTAATTGGCTATGGTATTCTGAGCAGCTCGTTGCCCAGCAACGTCACACGTGGGCGAGTGGCGGAATTGGCAGACGCGCTAGACTTAGGATCTAGTGTAGCAATACGTGGAGGTTCAAGTCCTCTCTCGCCCACCACTAAGGCCTAGTGCCACAAAAGAGACTCGACAATCGTCGGGTCTCTTTTGTTTATGGGGTATTTTCTTAACCTCGGATCACCACTGGATCACCAAATAAACCATCGAAATGTTTGCCCAAGATAGTAAGTAGAGAAGAAACTAATAGAGCATCTCATTTAGAATTAGAGCGGTCGGAATTTTAAATTTCCTGGCCCCAATATTTGAGAGTCGCCTTTGGTTTTGTCTTCAAATACTGCTCTTGCCACCACTTACTTGGAGCCTATCATTAGATGAATGTCGGTAGCGAACCTGATATCAAACCAAGTGAGCTTCGAAAGTATCTTTATGCCGAGGCTGACAAACGGATGAAGGATGCTGGATTCACAGTGTTTAGCCACAAAGCGCTTCAAGGTCACTACGAATTGAAGATTAGCGACGAGTGCAGTGGTATTGCGGGCATCAGCCAGAACATACACTGTGGTTCGCTGCACTTTAGTTTTTCTGTAGGAACTCGAATTCATGAGGTCGAGAAAATAGTAGATCGACTTCGACCAGTAAGTGTCTATGAGGGCAAGCACGCTGCACTGTTGAGGCCGCACAGCAGTACGATGGGCACAAATGCTGGTTACACCTTGCCGACACCAAGTTATACGAGTCATATTCCGAGAACCAAGAAGCATGTTGATAGCGACCTTGCTCAATCAATCGAAATAGTTACTACAGCCGGTATTTCTTATATGAAGAAGAACAGCTCAGTTGAAGAAATTTATCACAATATGAAGAAGTCTGGTCGTATCACAAACAGTTTCTCAGAGCCAATTATCTACATTCTCATGAAGAAAAAAGATGAAGCCGTGCAGCTAATAAGCAAAGAGTTTCTTTCAAAGACCTATCTCTCTAGCGATGATCCTTGGCGGGTTTATGGTGAGCGATTGCTTCAGTTTGTAGATGAGTATTTGTAATGAGTCGAGGCGCCCACAAGCACAATACAGAAAGACCAGAAAAGTAATGTCGGAACTATGGCGTAGAATAATTCAACTGATTGATTTGATAGGTCTTTGCTAATGATTGATAGAGAAGAGAAGGCGAAACTTCTTTGCGAGGCAGGAGACCTTTCTGGTCTATTCGAATTGTATGGACTGAAAGAATTCGAAGATACATTGATGGAGCAGGCCCAGCCATCTTTGCTGCTGCGTTTGAGTGCTGCTGAATCAGGAGAGCCTGCTGTAGGTTGTTCAAAAATGGGTGGACTGCCCGACTTGCCGGAAGGCTCCGACTGGCCCACTACCGCTGACAAAATCCCATTGGCGTTTCTTTGTCAGATCAATCTAGCCGAAATTGCAGACACTAGTGTTGCTAGTTCAATTGGTTCTTCTGGATTGCTGTCGTTCTTCTATGAGGCCAATGAGCAACCTTGGGGCTTTGAACCAGGGACCAGCGACAAATGGAAAGTAATTTTTACAGGCAATAATAAATCACTGGTGAGACTTAAAGCCCCTGCTGATTTACCAGCTGGTTGTCTATTCAATTGCCTGTTGATTGGTTTTAATGAAAGGCTTACTTTCCCAAGCTATGAGAATCCCTTTCCTGGCATGACTTGGCCACAGAACGGCGATTATCATGATATGCAGGATGCGTGGCACGGCTCTCATTGGCCTGATCATTTGCTGGGCCATCCTGACCTTTTGCAGAATGACTGGCGTTTGCAATGTGCTCTCACTTCTCACGGAATATATTGTGGTGATAACGAAGCTTTCGATGCTCTGGACCAAGCCACCAAAGATGCATTCCTAGCACAATCAAAAGAGTGGAGGCTGCTACTTCAGCTAGATTCCTTTAGTGATTCAGGCATGGAATGGGGTCTTGATGGCTTACTCTACTTCTGTATTTCAGAACAGGCACTTAGGGCCAAAGACTTTGACCAAGTTTGGGTCATTTTACAAACCACCTGATAGAGTTGGTGACATTCAAGGGAAAATTCAATAGTGACCACAGAGCAGCTCGACTGGCTTGAAAAAGTCAATATTATCGTCAAGAAATGGACCATCGGACAAATCCTAGGCGAGGACTTGTCATAATGAAAAAGTTGAGTGAAGACGAAATACGACAATTTGTTCTACCTTCAGTCACAAAGGCACTAAGAATTTTCGTCGGTCTTCTGGTCGATAGAAAATTTGACAATCTTAGTCGGGAGTTCGATCTAAATTGCACCTAGGACGAATTTCAGGCTGCTGTGGAATCGCTGGAGGACAACAGCCATGCTTATGGTGCATTTATCAATCCACCGG
>JAUPUU010000478.1 GCA_030917395.1 Cyanobacteriota bacterium erpe_2018_sw_21hr_WHONDRS-SW48-000092_B_bin.40 | reverse complement strand
GTAACCCTGATAGACCCGAGCAACTAATTCGTCGACATTACCTTTAGCTCGCTCTTTAACGTGCTTAGGCGTGACTAAATTAGCCTTGTATAGAGAAATCAGAGAGGCAATGGTGAACTCTTCCAATTCCTCTGATAGCTCAAGAGTGAGCTGGTCAAGATCTTTTTTGAATTTCGTGAGCAACCGTTGAATGATCCGCTGCGGATTAGCCTCAACTTTTAGTGGTGGCTTACGTTTTATTGCTGCTGTATTTTCTTTTAGAAGCTTGAGACCAAGCTCATTCCAACTAAAGAACGCTACTTTCTGCGCTTGCTGGCGATCAATTAATTTCTCAACATCAGCCTTTAAGCTGCGCACACTTTCAGTCGAATGCGAGACAACCAAAATGCGCTCGGCATTTACGCCTTGGGTAAGCAAATGCACAACTCGACGAGTAATACAGCTGCTCTTGCCTGTACCAGCACCACCGGTAATGGCAACAGGGCCAGCACCATTAGTAATGGCTAAACGCTGCACATCATCTTCGACAGGCAAATCAAGAACAGTAGCCGGCTGATGCCCAGATACCAAGCGACCATAAGGTGAACGTTTGTATCCATGCACCCAAGCTTCTTCAAGGGCTTCAACACAACCACCTAAGTTGGCAAGCAGTTCTACGGCGGTGAAGCGCAGCAGCTTCCATCCATCACTGAGTAATACCAGGGTGCGCTTAGCGTCAGCAGAGCCAGCACTGGGCTGATCAAGGCTGGCCAAAACATCACATTCAATGGCCAGTTTATTGCCTTTGCGCTCCATCAAGGCAAAGTCGAGACTATAGTCTCCCAGTACATGCTGGGGGCTAAGAGTAAGCCCTCGGCTAGCTACAGCCTTATAAAGATAGTATTCGACTTTAAGCATCGGCGGCAGGTTTTCAGAACGCACTTGCCTGAAGTGATGCAAGTCAATCATGATGCTATCGAGTAACCAGGCTACTTTTTCCCAGGTCACCTTACGACCAGCATATTCAAGGTCTTCACACATAGTGCCATAGCCAAGAAATTCTTCGTAGCCAAGCTGAGTGCTAATTAGCAACGTGCGCTGCGACAGAGCCCGAGGGTAGAGCAAATGGTGATAGAGATACCAAAGCTGCTGTGGCGTTTCCGGTGCATTCAAGTCTTTGACAATAAGGACATCAGCATCAAGCATGTCCAATTCCATCTTACTGAGCAGAGGCCGGCCAAATGGACTTTGGGCCACAGCGTGAGCAAAAAGATAGTCGGCCTGCTTGTAGAGCATTTCTCCAGTGATAACTAGAGTGGTAACTCCACGACTCTTGAAATTAATGACGGCCGATTCAAGCAGCGCTTCCTGGTCTTCAGAATAGTCTGATAAAAACAGACCGCGAACTGAACCCTGATATAGACCAACCGAATCCACAAACCAATGCACAGCATCCCGGCATTCTCCCGGCTGCAGCGGTACTCTATTTGGAACGTGGTCTACGCGTTGAGTCTTTGGCACCTTTGACGTGCTTTGCTTTCTAGATGGCCCATAAGGCCGGGGAACTTCATTTTAAAGTAGTTCCACAATTAGTATCAGAATATGCACCATATGTCGTGTCATTAAGAGTGTAGATAACAATTAGTTGTCATGGTCTGATAATTGATGACAAAGATTAATTTTGAAAATTCCTTAAACCACCGCGCCTGCTGTATTTTTGGCTTTTTACTGTTTACATTTGAATGCTTGACATATTTTCAGTTGGTGCGGGAATAGTACAATCAACTTTGGCCACCTCATTTTTTTAAATGATTGTCCGTATGCTCTCGTAATCGAACCTTAAAACCTAGGTTACGCGATGCAAAGTCCAGAAAGGAGAACACGTTCGATGAGATCAGCACTTCTAGTACTTGCACTTCTGTCAGGCCTTTCAGTCCAGGCAGCTAATGCACAGGTATGTGGAGACGAAGGTAGATATTTCCACCTCCGCCCACCATCCTACTCACTTCCTAGCGCAAGAAGACATGCAATCCACCGTTGGGCCAAAGCCCTTCGTTGGTACAGAGAACATTTGGGCGATAAGCCACTCTGCACCAAGTAAAAACCAGTTGAACCTTAACCAGTTCAGCTTCCCAGCCTAATCAGTTGGGTGGATTGTCCCCTAGAAACAGTGCTCCGGGCTTGCCCGGGGTATGTTCTTGGGGCTTGGCGTCAGAAGACCTTCTATGGGACTCTGGCATGCGTTGGAATCAAAAATGCAATTAACGCCGCCATTCGGCTGCGTTAAACACTGGATTGTCCCAGGGAAGGCCAACAGTACTCTGTTGGCCTTTTTGCTGCGATAAAACAGTACTCTTTTGGCCTTTTTGCTTGTCTAGCTCAGTAATTTCAACATTTTCAATATCGCCCTTGTAGGCAATTAGTAGCTGCGGCTGAGCCAAGAAAACCCAAGGCAATTGACTAGCAAGATAACTTTGCAAGCGCCGGTAAGGCTCTTTGCGTTCAGACTTGTTGGCAGCCAGACGAGCACTGTTAATCAGAGCATCTACCTCTTTACTTCGCAGTCGGCAAAAATTGAGAGGCCCTTTACTGCTCCAGACAATTGAGCATTCCGGATCTGGACCAAACGAGCGGCTCCAAAGCACCGCATCAAAGCGTCCTTTTTGCAAAAAAGAACGGCGCACGGTGGAATATTCCATAGTCTCAACTTCACAGATAACACCAACAGCAGTGAGATAATCAGCCACCGCCTGCGCCACCTCCTCTTGATCTTTAATGGTGTGAATTTTAAGAGCTAAAGGCTTGGCGTTTCCTGGCTGCAGCCAAAATTTTCCCTGACGGCGATAACCGGCTTGCTCTATCAACTGCCGCGACAAATGCGGGTCATAGTTGACGTGTTTTGTCTCTTTGCTAAAGGCCCAATTAGTTACAGGAAAATCGCTATCGGGAATGACAGCGTAGCCACCATAAAAAACATCAGCGATGGCCTTTCTATCAATGGCGCAAGCAAATGCCTGTCTGATCAAAAGCTCTTTCCATGGCTCTCTTTCAAGATTGAAGCCGAGGTAAACAGTGCGGTTTCCGTTAAAGACTGCCACCTTCAATGGTGCCTTATTCTTACTCGCTTGTGGCAATTTTGCATTAGCGAGAAAAGTCTTCCATATGCGACCGTCTACTGGTGCAACATCCACTTCACCACGGGCCAGTGCCACAGCCAAGACATTGCGATCTGGTACTACCCTCCATATCAAGCGATCACTTTGAGCAGGGGCTCCCCAGTAGTAAGGATTTCGCTCGAAGACTAACTCCAGACCGCTTTCCCAACTGACCAGCCTAAATGGTCCGGTACCTACGGGATGACGACTGATAATTTGATTGCCGTGATCAGAACTATTGAGCAAACTGGCTGGCAAAATTCTCAGCTCGGCCAGCCGTGAAATCAAAGGCTGACAGCGACGAGCAAGCTTCACTAAAATGTCGCGCTCGCTTTCAATTTCTATAGTTTTGATGTCGGCATAATCACTTTTAAAAGGTGACAAGTCTGAAGCTCCCAAAAGAAGCGACGCTTTGACATCACTGGCAGTGAGTGGCTCACCGTTAGAAAAACGCAAATTAGGACGCAGCTTAAAACGATAGCTCAAACCATCGTCAGAAATAGCATAAGACTCAGCCAGTGCTGGCTTGAGCGTCATAGTTCGGTCATATTTGACCAATCCGTCATAAACAAGCGATGCCGCTGTATACGAGCCAGAATCTATGCCACGCACTGGATTAAAAGAAACCGGCTCCCAAACCATGCCAAGCACAATTTGCCTGAGCGAATTTTTGAGAACAGGGCTTTGGGCCCTAACGGTTGAAAAGCCTGCCAATGCAGCAAGGCAAAGGGCAATGGCAATGTTATTGCCTAGCCTATTTTGGCCTAGCTTATTCTTGCCTAGCTTCAGATACCCGATGGTCCACCTTGAGAAACAAAGTAGAAACAGGCAAGCATGACCAGCATGGCGCTAGTAACACCGAGCCAGAAGCCAGCCACCAGAATCTGCCAGACAATCAGAGCCTGACGAGCTGTCAAGCTGATCATAATGCCAAGGCGATTGATGATGTAGAAGACTACCGAACCAACAGTGAAGAGCAGTGGTAGTAGCTTTAGAACCGGCGAAACCGGCACAGAAACGGCCATTACCAGGCTCAAAATACACATAATCACAAGAATGATGGTGACGTAGTCAGAAAAACGTTGCTTAACGTTTTCAGCCACCGAAGCATCGTTGATATGCTTAATTGCCAAGTACAAATTAGCAAGGCCAGCCCGACGGGGGAAGTTTCCGGCTTCTTGGGGCATTGGTGGTTCAAAAGCTGGCTTGGCAGCAGCGTCGGAGCCCTGGGCATCTCCCGCTGATTCTGGCTTTGTTGAGTCGGCTTCAGCCACAGAGACCTCGCAAGTACTTGGGAAGAGAAAAACTAAATCATTGCCTTACCGGCAAGTAAAACATTTGACTAACTAATATTATCATTCAACCCGCAACTCTTAACCCGCAGCGCAAAGACTAAGACAGATAACAAGTGACCAATTCAGCAAACAAACCAAATTCAACAGAGCCAAGCGTTACCGTACTGGTTTTGCACTGGCGCGGAATGGAAAAAACTAGGCGTTGCCTCACTTCACTTAGGGCAACAAGCTATCAAAACAGTCACGTGCTTTTAGTCGCAAACGGCTCTCCTGATGGTGACAGCGCTCAATTAGCGACAGAATTTCCTGAGGTTGAGGTGCTCACCTTAGATCGTAACTACGGTTTTGCTGGCGGCTGCAATCGCGGCATGGAGAAAGCCCTGGCCGACCAGGCCGACTTTATCTGGCTGCTTAATAACGATGCTATAGCCAAACCAGAAAGCATTGAGCATCTGGTCAAAGCAGCCATTGCTAACCCCGAAGCTGGCGCCCTCGGAGCCATTGTCTTAGAAGGCCACAGCAGCACAGCAGAAGAAGCGGGCCTAGGAGAGATTAACTTCAAGAAAGCCAAAACTTACCTGCGCAAAACTGGCCAAGATAAAAGCAGTAGTCAAAACAGCACACAACAAGAAAAAGGGGGCTATTCCTGCTCCTGGCTATCCGGTTCTAACTTACTGCTGCGCAGCAGCGCCCTTGCCAAAGTTGGCCTCTTCGACGAACGTTACTATCTTTACTTTGAAGATGTAGAGTTGTGTAAACGTCTTACTGATGCTGGCTTCAAATGTCTCCTGGTACCGGGTTCAACCATCGAGCATGAGGGAAATGCCTCTACCCAGGGCGGTCTCAGCCTCTGGCGCTCTTATTATCACAGCCGCAATCGCCTGCTTTTCTTCATGCAGTATTGTTCGCCAAGCCAGCGTCCAATAGCTCTTTTGTCAATTTGGGGGCATTTCATTAAACACTGCTTTACTCTGCCACTAAGGGGAAAGGCAGGCAGAGCAAGGCTAAAGGCCGAATGGTTAGGACTGAACGACTACTACTCAAAACGACTAGGTCCAGCTACCTGTCTAGACTGGTGCGAAAGCGTAAAATTATAGATACTTGCTATTGCCCCATCGAGATTGGGAATAATGGCCATAAGTAGAGAAAAATTATAGTTGTTCTACAGGACAACTATGGAAACCCTGGAGATGCAGTGGATTTAAGACTGGGAACCATTTTAAGCCACTTCGGCTTACTACAAGAGCATGAATTCGACCGCGCCCTCAAAGTCGCTAACGAGACACGGCTTCCCGTTGGCAAAGTTCTAGTCATGTTCGAACAAATCACCGATAACACCCTGAAAGCAGTAATAGACGCCCAATGGATGCTCAAGGACGGCTTGATCTCAATTGGCCAGGCACAGCACGCCGTAGACCTAGTGCGTCGCAAAAACTGGGCCTTCAACGATGCTTTAGTAACTATGGGCATTGATGCTTACGCTACCCGTGGCGCTCGCTTGGGCGAACTCATGGTTGGCTCTGGACAGCTCAGCGAAGACGAGATTACTAAGTTTCTCAAAGTGAGCAACTACTCAGGACTGCCACTCGGTCGCATTTTGCTCTTACTCGACCGCGTTAGCGAAAATGCATTAGGTTCGACCCTAAGACTGCAGCACGATATTAGAGTTGGTGGCCTGGAAGTAGATACGGGCCTAGCCTTGATTCGCGAAAGTGTAAAACGTGAACCAATTACGCGCACAGATAATTTGTTGCTTGGTGAATTGCTATCCCATGCTGGTATTTTGAAAGATTCTGAAGTAGCCGTGGCACTCGATATAGCTGCCGCTAACAGCAAAATGGTGGGAGAGGTTTTAACAGAGCATGGTTGGATTTCAGATACAGTTTTAGACAAGGCTTTGAGCTTGCAAAAAAGAGCCCGCTCGAAAGAAATTTCGCTTGATGACGCCATCTCAACTCTCAAGGGCCAGGCCGAAACTGGAGCATTCGCTCCTCTATCAGCCTTTGATTTTACTGGCCCAACTAACTTTGAACGCAACATTAGCCTCTATGAGTATCTCCGTTTAACTGGCTATATCACACCAGAAAAACTTTCTGACGTAGTCACTCGCGCCGCTAGAGAACCAGCCATAATTGCCGATCTCCAAGAGAGCCCACAGGCCTCCCTAAAAGAAACACTAAAAGTTGCCGTTACAGACTCAAATCGATTTCTCCGGCTGCTCTCAAGCGTCTTACCTGACGATAAAGACATCATCGACACCGGCTATGCTTTTCAACAACAAGTACGCAAAGGCACCATAAAACTTGATCGCTCAATTCTTGAATTTACTTTGATGCGCACAAAGAAAGACATGGCTTTCTCACTCTAAAGAAAATAGTTGAGTACTCAACAGAACTCACTATTTAAAAAGGTCACCTTCAAGAGACTTACTGGCAGAGACAGCAGCTCTCTCGTCTTTTTCAGCCAAACTAACTTGTCCCAAGGAGCGATAGGCTTTCGCTCTACCTTTATAAGCCAAGCCATGCAAACGAGGATCTACCAACGCAATTGTGTAGTCTTTGATTGCATCATCTAGAGAACCGGCCTCCTGGCGATATGTAGCACGAGCATAATAATAAGCATAGTTTTTGGGTTGTAGAACAATGGCATCTGTCATATCGGCCTCTGCTTTCTTATAGTCATGCATTCTGAAATAACATTCGGCGCGATAATTAAGTAGTGTCGACGAAAGTGGCTTGAGCTTTAAGGCTCTTGAAAAACACTCAATTGCCTTGCCGTAGTCTTTAAGACCCTTGCGGCACAAGGCCTCATTAGAAAGAGTTTCGGCCTTGGCACCACTGTCATTGACTAAAACATAATCACGCACAGCCTCAGCATATTTTCCCAGGTGAAAATAGCACTCGCCTCGCTTTGCCAGCGCATCTTTGTCTTTTATCACTCTGGCATTGGCGCGAATGAGGTCAGCTAAAGCTAAATCATAATGTCGATTGAGCATATAAGAATCGGCTCGCCATAAATACAATTGTAAGTCGTGTGGTTTGTCTTTGATCATTGCTCGAAGTTGAGCAGCCGCCTTATCGGTTTCTTTTTCAGCCATCAAAATAGTATAGCGCTGCCGATCTAAGCGATCGCCACAGCCTTTGAACGATTGGTCACAAGCCTGTAAAGCCTCCGCATAACGCTTGAGCTCAAAGAGAGCATTAGCCTTGGTTGAATAACAAACGGGTTTGGCTAAGCCTGCTTTGATAAAGCCATCACAAAGAAACACTTGCTCTGAATATTTCTTCTTCTTTGCCAATTCAGAAAGAATACTATCCTGCACTGTCAGGTCTTTGGTTAGCCGCATATACGTCAAAATATCGGCTAAGCCTTCTTTCGGCAAATCCAATTTAAACTCTAAGAAGGCCTTGTTAGAGTAGGCTCTATAAAATTTCAATTCTATTGCACGACCAAACTGAGCCAGAGCATCCTTGTCGCGTCCAAATAACTCTAAAGCTAAACCAAGCATTAGAGCCGCTTCTCCGTCTCTAGGAGCAAGTTTGTTAGCCAAAGTCAAATCTGCTAATGCCTTCTTTTTATCGCCATTTTTTAAATAAGCATTAGCTCTAACTTTGCAAATCTGCGCCACAACTGGCTCTTTGTTCAAATCAAAATATTTGTTGGCATCAGTAATAGTGGCATCGGTATTACCAAGAGCATTGTGTACTTCAGCCCGATATCCATACAATCGAGCAGACTTTGGATGACTAAGCAAATAACTATCAAGTCGCTTTAGTCTGAGCTTTAAATCAGGTATAGCAGCCACTTCAGTATACTCGCGCTTATCTTCAGCGTTCAAAGCCAAGCAACACAACTGAGAAGTACTGAGCACTTGTAAACAAAAAAGCAAAACAACAATTGAAAATCTACTCATTGCTTGAACAAATCCCCCTCCACAGCTTTGCTAGCAGAGCCTGAAGCGCGCAGGTCTTGAGCTGCCAAATCATGTTTGCCAAGTTTAGTGTAGGCCTTTGCCCGAGCAGCATAGGCAACGCTATGCAAATTATGATCCGCAAGACAAACAGTAAGATCTTTGACAGCTTCCTCCGCATTGCCCGCGGCAAGGCGACACAAACCTCTGGCAAAATATAAAGAATAATTCTTAGGATCTAGAGCAATAGCATCATCGAAATCACTTTCACTATGAGCATAATCTTTCATGCGAAAATAGCAATCAGCTCGCTGAGCAAATAGCCTTACCATCAAGGGTTTCATGGCAATGGCACGAGTAAAGCAAAGAACTGCCTCACTATATTTGGCCAATGCTTTTAGCGACATTGCTTCTAGATACAAGCTGTTGTAGTCTGCCTTAGCACGATTTACCACGGCGAATTCGCGCGCGGCGGTATCATATTGGCCTAAAGCAAAATAGCATTCAGCCCTTTTCGCACGAGCATCCATGTCTTTTTCTACAAGTGACCCTGCAAAACTATAATCTGAGAGAGCTTCTTCAAAGTCTTGCTCCTTAACAAAGCTCTCGGCTCGTAGAAGTCGTAATTTCTTGTCTTTGGGCGACGCTTCAATCATCGCATTTACTTCTTCTGCGGCTGATTTCGAATCAGCCATGCCTCTGTAAATATTGTATTTAAGCTCGTGTAAGTCAGACCCGAATAACCGCTTAAACTTATCGCAAGCTGCCAGGGCCTCGGGGAAACGATTTAAACGAAATAGCGACTCTGCTATCCAGGCCTGCACAGTACGATCAGTAAATTTCGCCTGAGCAAGAGCTTGGCCAACAATTACAACTTTCTGCCACTCTCTTTTTTGAAAGAGTACAGCAGGGATATCCCTGACAGCATCACGGTTCTTAGTCTTCTTGGCAAATTCAACACCATCTCTTACGCCGTCAGAAACTCGATTGAGATTTAATTCAGCAATGGCCTTTATTTGCAAAGCATCAATATTATTCTGCTTCACTGCTCGACTAGCTACCTCTAAGGCCTCCGAGCTGCGTCCGAGTGCGTTTAAAGCTAAGGCCCGAAGGCGCATGCTATCGGTGTCATCCTCTGTCAGACGTCGAAGGGCATCAAGATCTCTCAGCGCTTCTTCTGTTTGTCCTGTTCTAAGCAATGAATTGATGCGCGCCTTATAAACATAAGGCTCAATAGGGTTGGGCTTGAGCTCGAAATAGCGATTGGCATCGCGAACTGATTCTGGCGATTGCGAAAGACAGCAGTGCAATTGGGCACGGAAACCAACAACTGGTGCTGATTTGGGATGCAAAAGCAAATATCTATCCAACCGTTTGATCTGTTCTCTTCTATCAGAAATCGTCCTTACTTCTTTAAGTTCCCGTTGATCTTCTAGAGACACAGCAGCATAGCTCGATAGAGACGAACTCAATACGGCTATCAAACAGACCAAACTAGTAACAGATTTTCTCATTGCTTAAACAAATCACCCTCCACAGCTTTGCTGGCAGAGCCTGAAGCGCGCAGGTCTTGAGCTGCCAAATCATGTCTGCCAAGTTTAGTGTAGGCCTTTGCCCGAGCAGCATAGGCAACGCTATGAAAATTATGATCCGCAAGACAAACAGTAAGATCTTTGACAGCCCCCTCAGCATTGCCTGCGGCAAGGCGACAGGAGCCCCTGGCCAGATAGAAAGAAGGGTTTTTGCTATCTAGAGTAATGGCATCACTCAAATCATGCTCACAAAGAGCATAGTCTTTCATACGAAAATAGCAATCGGCACGAAAAG
>JAUPUU010000477.1 GCA_030917395.1 Cyanobacteriota bacterium erpe_2018_sw_21hr_WHONDRS-SW48-000092_B_bin.40 | reverse complement strand
GCTAGTAGTTCATCCTTCGTGCCGTCAGTACTCAGGAAACTGTCATGACAATTCGGTAAGGAAACAATGTCATATGGTGGGCTAGAATGTCCTCTCAAATGGCTTTTTGCCCTAATTCCTTATTGGCGATTAATAATGAACGTAAAAACACACCATATTTTGGTTTCTCTTGTCATCGTCTGCGCTGGTGGTGAAGCCAGGGCCGACAATTCCTTGTCTTTGACCAATCTGGTCAAGGATGTCATGGACGTTACGGGAAAAGCCGTCAAAGGCACAGCTCACGGAGCTGGAGCTGTAATAAAGGGCACTGGAAATGCGGTCAAGAATACTGCTGAAGGGGCAGGGGCTGTAGTGCGCAACACCGCCCACGGGGCCGGAGCCCTGGTTGAGTTTTCGGAGAAAGCTGTTGGTATTACACCGGCTGACCCGGCCTATCATGCACCTGTTGCTGGCGCGCCCGCAGCAGCAGCAGCAGTGGCGACTTCTAAGCCTGTAACTAGCGAGAAACCCCCTGTCGCGGCTAAGCCGGCCAATAAATTTTTCAATTTACCCTTTGGTCATGCGCAGCCATCACCAGTCGCTAATACAGCGTCTAATGTAGCTTCTAGCGCAGCCGCTAAAGCCGCTCCAACTTCTCTTATTGGCACAAGTTTTGATATTGCCGTAGATCGCCACGGCAATATTATTGATGCTGGTGGAAGGCTTGTTGGTCGAGTCTCAGTTATTACCTCCGATGTTGTCGGCACACCATCAGATTTTGCCGGTCAGAAGTTAAATGTCACGGTTAACGCTGCTGGGGAAATGGTTGATGGTACTAATCGCATCATTGGCCATATTCTTGGTGCTGAGCCGCCGTTGATTCCAAAAGATCTGCCTGCTGAGGCTAACTCTACATTCAACTCTGTTTCTGTTCCTGCTCCTGCTGCAACTGCACCGGCAGTAATACCTAGTGATCTCAGTGGCGCAGTTTCGGTGCCCACTACTATTATTCAGGGGCCAGCATCTAGCTCTGCCTCTAGTCCAGCCTCGAGCTGGACCGAAGAAGATGTTCTCAAAAATACTGCGCCGATCATGCACGGTCTTAACTAGTTAATTTAGGTGTGAAAATGAGTCTGAAAGAAAAAATCTCTGCTGATTTGAAAGAGGCGATGAAAGCTCGTGACCAAGTACGGGTTGATACTTTGCGCTCTGCGCTTTCGGCTTTTTCTTACAAAAAACTTGAAGCAAAGCCAAGCGATAAAGACGGGGCGGCGAGCGAGAAAACTGAGCTAAGCCCTGAAGAAGAACTGGCCGTTCTGCAGAAACAAGTAAAACAGCGCAACGACTCAATAGCAGAGTTTACCAAAGCAAATCGCACAGAATTAGTCAGCAAAGAAGTTGCCGAGCGTGACATTCTAGCCGCCTACTTACCAGCGCAAAAATCTGAAGCCGAAGTGCGTGATCTAGTTAAGGCCATCATAGATGGCTTGCCTGCTGATGGTCGCAATCAGGGTGCGGCGATGAAGGCCGTGATGCCGCAGCTCAAGGGCCTGGCTGATGGCAATCTCGTGCGTCAGATCGTTACTGAGTTATTGAAGTAGGTGGCCTTGCTAGTACAAGATCGCTTTATGCCCTGCCCCTGCAGCAGTCAGGTTGTTTATCATAAGTGCTGTAAGCCCTATCATGACGGTGCCATTCCACAGTCAGCACTGCTTTTGATGCGTTCGCGCTATTGCGCCTATGCTCTTGGATTGGCTGATTACTTGATGAACACCACTCATCCTGACCATCCTGCATATAATCCTGACTTTGTTGAGTGGAAAGCTGACCTCTTGAATTTTTCCCGTGGCACAAATTTTCACGGTTTGAAAATACTAGAATTTGTCGACGGCGCCGAAACCGCTTCTGTTTCTTTTAGTGCTTACTTGCGTCAGGGTGAGCATGACTCTACATTTTCTGAAAAGAGCACCTTTGTAAAGCAAGATGGGCGCTGGCTTTATCAAGCCGGTGAGCTGGCTTATCCAGCTTAGGCTTATTTGTAGACGTAGTCCCAGCCAGAAGATTCGCTCTTTTCTTTGGGCTGCACCTTAACTGGCTCTACTTTACTGCTTGGTGCAATCGGTTTTTTAGCTGTATTTTGTAGCGCTGGTGCAGGCGTTGCTTTGCCCGATTCTTTAAGAGATCCTTTAAGAGATCCTTTAAGAGATCCGTTAAGAGATTCTTTGAGAGAGCCTTTGCCGGGCACGATTTCTGGCTTGGGGGCTGATTTCGGTTGGCGCATTGCTAGAATTTTTTTGATGTCGGCAATGTCGCGGTTGATTAGTGCTCGTTCGCTCGCTGGCATGGTGAGCTTGAGACATTTCTCGAATGTGCTGACTGTTTCAGGCAGCTTGTTCTGCTTTAGCAGGGAATTGGCTAAATTGCTCCAGGTTACCCAGTCTTTATTGTTGAGTGTGAGGGCTTTGCGAAACGCCTGTTCAGCACTTTCAAAATCTTCTAGCTTGCGGTAGCAATAGCCTAAATTGATATAGAAGTCAGGGTCGTTAGGAAAGCGCGCTATGGCTTCATGGTAGTTGTCTACAGCATCTTCGTAGCGTTCTTTTTCTAGATATTTATTGGCTAGATTGTAATATGGAATAGCATCACTCCAGGCTGCTGGATGCTCTATTGCTTCGGCCTCTGCTTCTTGTTCTTGTTGTACTTTGGGGCTTGCGCTCGACTTGGCCTGTTTAGGCACGGGCCCAGCGGAAGCCGGCCAACTTACTAGCAAGCTGTTCAGACAAAGAGTGAATATGGTGATTGTAAGTTTGATTTCTTTGGCGTGCATATTTTAGCGATTGAGATCTGGCCAGCTTAAGATCTTGTTGTCATCAATAGAGGCGAAGGGATCACCTTCTGGGATAGGCGCACCAGGAGTGGTGTTGATATCGTTCAGTTCAAGGGTAACGGCCCTGAGCTCTTTTAGGGCTGGCTTTGTCATAATATGGCCTTCAACTTCAG
>JAUPUU010000476.1 GCA_030917395.1 Cyanobacteriota bacterium erpe_2018_sw_21hr_WHONDRS-SW48-000092_B_bin.40 | reverse complement strand
CTGCCTAGCTGCTTCTGGATAGACTTTAGCAAAAGATGGGCTGTCGACACGTGCTGGTTCAAGCACGTTTTCAATGAATAGATAGCCTTTTTTGCTTTTGGCTCGTTTTTTCATGTCTTTAATAATAGGTTGTCAGATAGTTTCTGTCTGAGCCTGTTACTGATTTGGAGAGTTTTCGATACATTGGTGTCTGTATCTTCAGGCCTGAAAGTAGCGTTAGTCATAGCAGCTAACAACATTTGGTTCTGCGAGATTCTTAGCTGTTTGTTTTGATTTCTCTATTTACTGCACTGCACAAGTTTGCGCTGTGTTGGCGGATGCCAGCTTCCTTCCCATGCGCGGGCACACAAGCCTACACGCCGCCGCCCAACTTCCAGCCCAAGCCCAAAGGGTCGCTCCGCGAGGCTGGAAGCCGGGACCCGGCCTGGCGTGTGAGCGGCATGTGCTGCATGGGGTGCGCGGGCACCCTTGAACGCGAAGAAAAAAAGGAGCGACCATGAACACAATGACAAACAGCGCAGTGACAAAAACCGCTGTAACAAAAAATAGTATGACCCTGACTAAGAGCGCGGCCGAAAATACTGTTAGGAGCATCGCTAAGAGCCGGGCTGCTGCCAGCTCGGCCGATGTTTCTGCCAAGACAAAAGCTAGAAAGAGAAAAACAACGCGACCGCTAAAAAAACACTTTCAATACATAATTCCACAGTACAGGCTCATCTTGGTTAAAGAGCCGGGTATCAAACCGACGCAAATTACAGACGCTCTTGCATTTCACAATTTCATTCAGCCGCTGACACTGTATTCAGAAGAGCATTTTATTGCTTTCCATCTTGATGCAAAGTATCAAGTGATCGGCTACCACGAAGTTTCAAAAGGCACACTAAATGCTAGTCTTGTGCATCCTCGCGAAGTTTTCAAAGCCGCTCTTTTGTCAAATGCTTACGCTATCATTGTGGCGCACAATCACCCGAGCGGCTCAGTATCAGCCAGCCCCGAAGATATCGACATCACAAAGCAGTTAATCAAAGCTGGCAAAATCATGGGCGTTTGTATTGTTGATCACTGCATTGTTAGCTCAGAAGGCATAAACAGCTTACGCGAAACCGAGTCCCACTTATGGGGCGAATGATCTAGCTGTAAAAAAATTGCCGCCCCGAAAGGGGCGGCTTTCCTTTCTTGTTCTAGTAAAATAGCTCAACTGCGAGGACCAACTATGCACCTTTACGAAACAAAAAAAGGCGATGACGCCGTCAAATTCTGCGAGGAGAAGCTAAAGCTAGATCCCGCACAGTTCGATATGGACGCCGTTAACCGGGTGGAAATTTTCGGTACTGACATTGACGATCCAGGCGAGGACTACTGCGAATTTCGCGTCATTGACTGCAAAGAAAAAGTCATGGCAGTGCGCCGCGAGATGGGCTACTAAATCCTAACTCTATTTTTGAAGTCTCGAAAAGCTGCCCCGGGCGGCTTTTCGCTTACTATGCGACCTGGACGCTTTGATCTGGTGAACTCAGCGAGAACAGGCAGGCTGCGCCTGCTGGCTACCCGCCCGCCACCCCGAACATTGGACACGCCTGACGGCTGACGGTGCGCAGGCTGCCAGCCCGCTGGGGCTACCCACCCACCACCCGCGACACGGGCGCTGCAATTCAAATTAAATTTAGAAAAACCTAAAGCGCTTTGGGTTTTCCTGATAAGATTGGGTCATTAAGAGCTGCAATGTAGGGATATTTGACCATGCCAGAAGAAGAAAGGCAACTTAAGGTAGACCAGGTTGAGGCTTCTCTGGCGCTTCATGCGCTTAGGTTCTATATCAATGCCAAAGGGCTGGAGGTTAGCGACAACACCAGGCGCCTTGAAAGCAAGCTAGACAGTTTTGTTAGTGACACTTTTGTAGCTACTCAGGTCGAAAGTGTCGCTTCTCTCCTTGGCGCACGAGGCGGAGCAAAGGGAGGCACATCAACATCGGACGCCAAAAAAGCCGCAGCTGCCGCTAATGGAGCCAAAGGTGGCCGCCCACGCAAACCGAATTTGTATATTCGATTTGCTAAGAGCGTCTGGACAGAGCCCGATCCAAAACTCTTAAACGAGCTGTACAAGCTCGCGGGGACTAACACATGGCTGCCTGATGAACAAGAAAATGTAAATCAGGGACCGTATGTGCGCATGGTAGTGCCGGAAGTGAGCACGAAATTAGAGAACCTTCTAAGCAGTTCTCTAAATGTCTTCGAATGGGACGAAAAGCCAATTTATTGGGTTTGCGCAGAACACAAAAACGACTTGTGTTCAGCACTGACCGCAGCCGAAAAACAAGAAGCTGTTTGCCTTATTTGCCGTCAGCAAGCCGAGTGGGTTTATTGATGCACTACTCAAGAGAATGGCTAATCGAGCAAGTCGACGCTGGTAAAGAATTTGATTACCTCCTCTTTTATGGTCACAAGCCTGCCACTGATGGCAGTATCACTGCGAGTTGTCTCAGTCAGTGGTTTCCTGCTGAATTTGAAATTGACGGCGTAAAATACCCAACTGCTGAACATTACATGATGGCTGAAAAGGCACGCCTGTTTGATGACCAGGACATGCTGAAAAACATTCTTGAGTGCAAGACACCTAAAGAAGCAAAGGCACTTGGTCGAAAAGTTCAAAATTTTGAAACCGAAGCATGGCAAAATCGCTGCAGCCAGATAGTCGTAAAAGCAAACCTGGCTAAGTTCACAGCCAACCCTGGTTTCACGGATTGGCTAATCGCCACTGCGCCTAAGGTAATTGTAGAAGCAAGTATGTGGGACAAAATCTGGGGAATAGGTATGGTTGCCTCGGCGCCTGGTGCCAGAGATCCTAAACTATGGAAGGGTAGAAACTTATTGGGTTTTGCTTTGATGGAAGTGCGGGATTTGTTAGCCATGAACTAAAAAAGAGACCTGGTTATTCTTTTATTTTTTTCCAATCTAACCAAACCACATCATCACCACGTTGAACTACCAAACCTGTTTTTGTGATACCAGGGGCTGCGAAAGTCCAACCGGAACCACTATCCGGAGTCTGTTGATCAGTCCACTGGGCAGTCAGCTGACCGGATTGACAGTCGAAGCACCGAATTACTCCGTCTAGAAATCCAACGACCATACTGTTCTTATGAGTTAGCGGATCTTTGAAAGTGGACCAAGGAGTAGTAGATGAGGTAGTTAATTCCTTTAATATAGTCACTGTTCCGTCGGTAGAAATACGGAGCAGTTTGAAAGTATTTGTAGTGCAATCCATCGCATCAATTAAAAAAGAGCTACTGTCAAACTTTACCCAACTGCCATTGCAGCTTGACGGGTGGTAAATTGTCTTTGTTGTTCCAACAACGGCTCCTTCATCATTCACGAGGCACAAAAATTTTGCTCCAGATACGACAGCAATTTCACGCCCATTCTCAGCACGACCTATAAAGGGTGTATTGTGTTCCATACCGGGAAGAGTTGTTAGTAATTCCTTGCGATGTCTAGGCAAAACAAGCAATTGACAAACAACTTTACAGTCATCATCCTGGTCATATCCAAACTTAATTACTGTGCCGTTCGAAAAAACGGCACAGTTGCCCGCTTGCCATAGAGTTAAGTTGTAGTCTTTAGATGGAGATGCCCAAGGTATTGGATTAATGACACCAGTCGAAGTAACTGAATAGATTGACCCTAGCGTGCTCATTAGACCGCATAATCCTTCTGTAAGCTGGAATGCTCCCTTTTCGCGAAAAATAAGTTCTTTATCAATAAGTCGTTTGTCAACAACAGAACCTTTCTGGTTTACTACATAAATTCTACCCTCATTAGTCCCAAATACTCCCAGGGAATCAGGATCTTTGCCCATAAAAAAAACTGGGCTAGCAGCTCCTTTTGGTTTTAGGGAAAAAATAGGATCAGATGACTTACCGTCAAAAACCAGATAACCACCAGATTTAAGCAGAACCCATACAAAATTGTTCGGGGCGACTGTCATTTCACCTGCTATTGTTTCTCTTATGGATACACGTTTTACTTCTTCAAGACCGAAATTCGCTTCTTGTGTGACCGGAATAAAGTGAGCTGACGGAGGCCAGTCAGGAATAGTATTTGATTTTTCTGCAACAGCCTTAAGTGGTGCCAGCAGTGCTACCAGCACTGATATTGTAGAGACCCAAATTCTTTGAGAGTTTTTCACTATTGTTTTTACGCTGTGTGTCTAGGAGACGGTGTCGTACTGTAAAGCCTCGGGATCTATACCCAGTACTTAAGAATTCATCTGAGCTATTTAACCTTCGCGCCACATAACTTCTCCGTTTTCTATCGACGGAATATCAATTGATTGTTTCTTGCCACTCTCATCTTCTAGCATCCAATCATCAAAGTATGACTCTTCAAAAGGCGGTTCGCTTCCGTCTGTGAGCCCGTCGTTGCTCAAAAGAAATGAAAAAATCGGCTTATATCCTTCGAATTCTGGCGTCAACTGAATATCTCCGCTCATCTCGAACATGTCTTCAGGTGTGATATTCGATATTGTCCCGATTAGAACAGGACCGTGAAATAGCTTTAAATTACTCATGACCTAAAATCCTGAAAAACCTCTTGGGAATCACACCTTCGATTAGCACTTCATTGTCTCGCTTGGCACAGTTTGTCAAAAATGTTTTTGTTCTTTTTGGGAACGTGGGTGCTTCCTCAATTGATTGAAGAATGGCTTCTAGCTTGTGAATGCCTTTTACCGGTAACTTGCCAGCCGCCATCTCGGCTTCTAATGATACTAAATCTAGCTCGATGCCATTGCCGCCATATTTTGCTACCAGGTGCCCTTTCTCGTAGCCGAAGCTTGTGAATGGGCTCTGCGCTTTTTGTGCTTTGCAAAATTGACCGTTTAAATGTTCAGCGAGTGTGACCGGTCTGCCTTTGTATAGTCCTTCTGGATTGACCGGAGTAAGGTCACCTTCAGCATTAATATAAGACTTTGGGCGCCCTTTGAGATTCGTCTGCGAGTAAAAATCATGGTCTCCTCGAAATATACTTCCTTCACCCTTATCCGCTGCCATGGCAAAAGTATGATCAGCGATTGGCGAGGGCGCCTCTTTGGGCATCCAGCCGCGCGGTACACCGGCTGCTTGCATCTCTTGGGGAGTGAGCCCCAATTGCCTCGCATAGTCCAACACCATTTGCTGCGCCTGCTGTGCCAGCTCAGGTGCCGTTACTACCATGTCCTGAGCCGCTTTTACTGATTTTTCTATGCCAGCAATCACAGCAGCATCCACTTTCGTAGCTACTTGATCGGCAATTTTTATAGCTAACTCACCGGCTTCTGTGCTGCCTTCTGGATTCACGCCGTAGAAAAGAGTTTCGCCTAAAGCTTCTCCCTGTTTACCTGGTGGAAGTTTTGAATACTGTTCACTGCTGGTAAGAATAATCTCGCCAACCTTCTCCATTGCCCTATCCACGGCATGAGGATCTTTGCTCGTGGCTTCAAGCACGCCGCCGACGGCATGAAAAAGAGGGTCATTGATTGCATTTGGCTTAGACAGAAAAGTAGCAACCGTACCATCTGTTAGGGCTGTCCAGCCCGCTACAGCAGTTGCTTTTGTGTGCTCTTTGGCATTATTTAGTCCGCGACCAATGCCAGCGATTTTGTCGAGTTCGTCTTGGATATACTGTCTCTGGCCTTCTGGATCGGTTGCCCTGTGTGCCGCTGCTTGAACAAAATCGGAGATCTTTTCAATACCAGTGCGAGAGTCTTGCTCGTGATCCATCCCTAGTGCAAATGTTTTCTTGTCTAGTTGAGCTGGCTGATAGTCAATGAAAGTGCCACTTTTGTTAGACTCTTTAGTTGTCGAATCATCAAATAGCTCAAACTTCTGAGTGCCCTGTTTCCGATGATTAGGATCGTAGAAGAGATCGGTTGCCGATTCGTCTTGTTCAAGGATATGAGCTTGCTGAGTAGTCCGCCATTTCGATTGATTGTCTGTATTGCCAATGACGCCGCTGCGTTGAGCTGCTTCAGGAGGAGCTTGAGCTTCCCTCGGTTTTGCTAGTTCCTTTGTCTCGTCGCTTTCAGTCATTGATGGAACCAAGAGTAAGCCTTTGTCATATATACCCCCGGCTTTTTTGTTTGCAGCTATTCAACCGTAATTTGGGTCTATTTCCCGATGCACTGGCTCTTGAGCTTCTTAGCTCTTGGTACTTAGGCGCTTGTTGATTTGTTTTAGCTGGTCTGGACTTGGTCTTTTCTTCGGCGGTGGTTTATTCCTTCTTTGTTGCTGGGTCAAGCGGCCGCACTGGGGCGCACTCGCTCACTTTTTATTTGTCCCTCGTCATGTGGAGGTGTCGCTTGCTCTAGCCCGTCCAGGGGCTTTGGCACACGTCCATTAACCACGAGACTTGCTACCTGCGAAATCGACCTCTACGAGGCGCTGCGCGAATTTCTGGTCAGCTGCTTCTCTTGGTTCTTTTGGCGCATCCCAGAAGCCCAATGGAGGGTCAAGAAATGCAAGACAGACAACCAACCACAACCCCGTGGGGACAAGTTCAAGAAGTGAGATCAATCGCCCCTGGTATCTCCGTACTTTCCACAGCAAGCCATGGTGGAATCTACCTAGCTCCCGAGCTTAATGACCAAGTTCCAGACCAGGTCAAGGAACAAACCTTCAATGGCCTAGGTTTCCAAGGTTTCTACGAAGAAGACGAAGATGCCCAACTCATTCGGGGTTTGTTCCCCCAGTATCGGTTCTAACCGATAGCTGCAATTTAAGAGCCGGTGAGCAATCATCGGCTTCTCTCTCTCTAAGGTGCAGGCCTATCATCTCAATAGGCTCTATCTTCGATTCTTCTGCCACAAGCGCAGAACAAGCGATGGAGCCACTAGTTACGACCCCATGGCTTTGGGAATAGTCAGCTCCTTTGGCTTCGGAGGCTTCTCAAAAAAGCCGCAGAAGTCTCTCGCTTCAATCATCTCAACTCAGTATTGCCTCATCTGGTGCCAAAATCTGAAGAGACTTGCTACTTTGCTTTCTCCTGAAGTTTGCGATCTCCGCTGAACCCGCGGCTCAGCCGCTGAGGTGTTACGTGCGGCCAGTCGCACTATAGCGCTCGCCGCCTGTGTTCCCGCAGGGTAGCAATATTGGCACCACCGCAGTGCAAGCCACGCTACGCTCTTCGGGCTTGACTACAGAGCCAATTTGCTCCCCTGTCCACACGAGGCACGGAGCCTCAAAACGAGGAGAAAGACAATGAACTTAGAACGCGAATTCGAGATCGAAGCTGGCAAGTTCGTGGCAGTGGGTTCCCCGGAGTACCGAGAGATGATCGAGAACTACCGAGACAACTTCATCGATAACCACGAAGACATGGAGCCCGGAGACTTCACCTGGGAGTTCCGCCACGAGATCGTCGAAGAACTCCTGAAGACGATAGACGATTTATCCGATTAGCCGAGTAGTCGAAACTGGGAGGGGTTCGTCCCCTCCTTTTTTTATTTGGCGCGAGCCAAAGTTAGTCTAGAGCCTGCTTTTGATTGACTTGTGCCTGCGGCATCTATTTATTTGTCTGTACACACCGCAAAGCCGATGTGACTGCATGCTTCGCCTGCGCCACCTCGACATTGCTGGCTGGTTGCCGTCCTCTCCCCGGTTGCTCTCAGTT
>JAUPUU010000475.1 GCA_030917395.1 Cyanobacteriota bacterium erpe_2018_sw_21hr_WHONDRS-SW48-000092_B_bin.40 | reverse complement strand
TCAGGGGTTTTCATGGCAACGTTAGCTGCATCATGGCTGTAGTAATGATGATGTCTGTGATGACGTTTGCTTTTGTGAGCGGAAGCCTCGGTGGTTGTTCCAACCAGGCCGATTCCGAGCAATAGCGCTGCTGAAAGTGCCACGCTAGTCTTGCTGCGGCGACTCCATGAGTAAAATTCCATTAGCTTCTCCTTTCAAATCCGCCGACTATCTCCGGCTGATGTATGTTCAAAAAACGGAAGAATGGGCTCTAAAACGTGCCCAACCTGCTCTAAACGTGCTGGATCTATACGTGTTGTTCAATTGCCTTGGCAAGTGTAGATTTTGGCACTGCGCCAACTACCTCTTCACATACCTGTCCAGCTTTGAACAGGAAAAGGCTTGGAATGCCACGAATCTTATATGCATGGGCGGTTTTGGGGTTTTCGTCTGTATTCAGTTTGACTACTTTGAGTCTTCCCTCGTACTCCTTAGAAAGGTCCTCAACTACAGGGGCTACGGCCTTGCATGGTCCACACCAAGGAGCCCAGAAGTCGACGAGAACTGGAATATCAGCTTTCAACACTTCCTGTTCGAAGGTGGAATCGGTAACGTTTGCAACGGACATTTCTAAACAGGACCTCCTCTGAATCAGAGCACTAAATAGATTTTTGAAGCTGGTGAGCCATCAAAAAGATTATAGTGACTGTGAAGTAGTTTCCCACATATTGCGAGAATGCCTAGCCCACCCTTGCCTAGTCAAGAGCCCTTAATAGGGTCTATGTAAGACCGTTAACCTTAAGCAAATTCGGCATCTCAGGATTGTTATTAGCTCTTGTAAAAACGAGGTTAGACTTTACACTTAGGAGCAAACCAAGCTCGGTTTTGTTTTCTTTGAGTTTCTGGGGACCATATTGAATCTTCTAGACCGCATCTTATATAGGTGGCTATTTCGCAGTTTGGCTAACCAACTGCTCATAACTTACCTTTTGGTGATTACCATCGCCCTGGCCGCTGTTAGTTTTTGGGCCCTGGTGGCGATTCGCAAAGAGTCTTTGACTGACCTGCAGAATACCCTTGAGGTCGAAGCTGTTAATTTGGGTTTGGAGATTGACAATGACCTCGAGCTAGATTCGCCCAAGGCACGAAAACGTATTCAATCGGCTGTCGATCGTCGTGCCACTAGACTTGGTGTCGCAATCGTAGTAGTCGATAAAGATGGTCGGCTCTTAGCTGACTCATCAGAACCCGGACCGGTTGAGAACTTGTCTAAAGAACAAGAAATCAATGAAGCTCTTGCTGGTGTTATTTCCAAGACAACCAGAAGCGATCCTGACAGCTTAAAAAACTGGATGTATGTAGCCTGCCCTGTGCGTTCTTCTGGTACTACCACTGGGGTAATTCGGGTAGGCGTGCCTTTGACCGAAATTGAGAGAAGATTGAAGAAAGACCTTTTCGTCTTCCTTGAGATTATTTTGGCTACCGGTGTAGTTACTGTACTCATAAGTCTCTGGCTGGCTCGCAGAGTAAATAGACCCGTGCGTGAAATGAGTGCTCTGGCGAAGCAGATTTCTATCTCTGGTGACTTTTCAGCCTTCTTGCCGGTACGCCGCCGTGATGAAATTGGTGAGCTTTGTTTGTCGTTTAACCAGATGATCGGCCGTTTACGTGAGCAAGAGCGCGTGCGCCAAGAGTTTATTTCTAATGCATCCCACGAACTAAAGACTCCAACTATGGCTATTGGTTCAGTGGTGGAAGCATTGCAGGCTGGTGCGGCTGAAGATCCGAAGCTAAGGGTGCAGTTTCTTGGTTCATTGGAGCGGTTAGTCGATCGGCAGACCAATTTAATTCAAGACTTGCTAGATATTTCCAAGCTTGATAGCGGCAGTGAGACTAACTGGCAGAGCGAGGTCAATATTTCGCAGGTGATCAGCGATGCTGTTGATCAAGTCAGGCCGCAGGCCGAAAAAAAAGAGTTGGCTATTTCAACCCAGATTACCCTTGAGAGTGGTGGTCAAGACTTGGTGCTTGTAGGCAATGCCAATCAATTGCAAAGAGCCTTGCTCAACATTCTTACTAATGCCGTGAAATACACTCCAGCCAATGGTTTTATTAACATAAATGTGCGCAGTATGGGGGGCGAACGGCTAGAGATTCGCATTCAAGATAGTGGTGGCGGCATTGATCCAGCTGATTTGCCGAGAATTTTCGAGCGCTTTTATCGTGCTGACAAAGCCCGGACGAGAGAGAGTGGCAATCCTGGCGGTACAGGTCTAGGCTTGGCTATTGTGCGTGAAATTGTGGCCCGGCATCATGGCACAGTTGAAGTGGAATCGGTGGTGGGAAAGGGTTCAACCTTTGTTATTCTTCTGCCCCTTAGGCCAGACAACGCCTGAGATCAGTTAGAATTTGTCCATGACTGATGATAAAAAAGCGCTGAGAGATTTTGTTGCCAGTGCTCGTGCCCTAGCTCGAAAGAAGACGGCAAAGCCAGCTCAGGCAGAGGATAACGCGGCCACAGATAATACTGTCGAAGAAGAGCTAGTTTGCTGCAAAGGCATCGTACACATTGCCTATCGTGGCATTGCCGACGATCGTATGTATTTGAGCTATTCGCGGCAATGGAATGAGATTCGATTTTTTCGCCCCCATGGATTGAGAGTTTTTTGCGCTGACTGTCGCCATCGGGTGCTTTAGAGATCTCATGCTCAGTGCCGCCGAACATGAGAGATATAGTCGCCATATTCTCCTTGAGGAGGTTGGCGAAGCTGGTCAGTTGGCCCTAAAGGCGGCTCGTGTTTTGATAGTCGGCGCCGGGGGTCTGGGCTCACCAGTCGCTGCTTATCTTGCCGCAGCCGGTGTGGGCACCATTGGTCTTGTTGATGACGATGTTGTCGAGTTGTCAAATTTGCACAGACAAATATTGTTTAGCGAAGGCGACATGGGTCTGGCTAAGGTTGAGGCTGCCGCGCGCCGCATCAAGGCTTCCAACTCTGGTACTGTCGTGGAAATTCATCACGAGCGTCTGGGCCCTGCCAGTGCTGAAGAGCTTATTTCTGCCTATGACCTGGTTGTCGACTGTAGCGACAATTTTGCCACTCGCTATGCCATTAACGATGCTTGCCTGTTACTGGGAAGGCCGTTCGTTTATGGCTCTATTTATCGCTTTGAGGGCCAGGTCAGCGTTTTTTGCCAACCAGGGGGGCCCTGTTACCGCTGTCTTTTCCCTGAAGAAAATGCAGCTGTAGCCAATTGTGCTGAAGCTGGAGTGGTCGGGGTTCTAGCTGGAGTAATCGGTAGCCTACAGGCGACAGAAGCGCTTAAGCTTTTGCTGGGAATTGGCGAGAGTTTGGTGGGCCGACTGCTGCTTTATGACGCTCTAGCTCTTGATTTTCGTCTGCTCAAATTAACAGCTAGCTGCAGTCTTTTTTGTTCAAATGGCTCAGGTCAGTCGCGTGATATTGCCGCTGCGCTTCGTTCGCGCCTGAGGGAAGAAGATTCTCGCCTAAGCTCTTGTTTTGATTCTGGTCTAGAGTCGGGCTTAGATTCTGTGGGACCTATTGTGACAAGAGAGCCCGTCGACACCTGTCAAAGTGCCTCTGCCGCCGCCGCTACCTCAATATCGCCGGCTCAGTTGCGGCAAAGACTTGATTCAGCAGAGAAGCTGCTATTGCTTGATGTGCGAACCTTGCAAGAAAATC
Source organism: Cyanobacteriota bacterium erpe_2018_sw_21hr_WHONDRS-SW48-000092_B_bin.40 (assembly GCA_030917395.1). GTDB lineage: Bacteria > Cyanobacteriota > Vampirovibrionia > Obscuribacterales > Obscuribacteraceae. Next base: position 13,678 of record JAUPUU010000475.1, on the reverse strand, counting down.
GAGCTATGCGTTTTCGTGGCAGTAGGCTGATTGCCGTGGACGAGCTAGAGAGCCGCTATGGCGAAATTTCAAGCGAGCTTCCGCTAGTGGTTTATTGCCGCTCTGGCATTCGTAGTCGTCGTGCCGCACAACTGTTGCGCAGTAAAGGTTATGAGCAAGTGCTCAACCTCAGCGGTGGAATACTCGCCTGGTATAGAGAATTTCAAGATCATTTGCTTGAAAGTGATGTGGCGATTACCTAGCATTTTGAGTCACCAAAGTGCATTTTTTTCTCGTAAGATAGTAAGAGATAAGTCTCAAGTCTTCTGTACGGTTCAAATGCTCAAGAAGAATATTGCAATTTTATGGGGCTGGGCGGCGCAGGCTGCTGCACTGGCTATTGCGCTGGTTATTGTGTCAAGTTTATGCACCTGGCCAGCCCAGGCTGGAGACTTCGAGCAAGGCTGTGAATTTTACAAAGCAAAGAGCTATAGCCAGGCTCGAACAAGCTTTGAGAAGGCTGCTAAGACTTATCCGCAAAATTCGCTAGTGCATTACTATTTGGCCAATACTTATTTGAGTTCCGGCCAGTCTGCTAACGCCATCAGAGAGTATAAGGCTTGTCTGCGATGTCAGCCCAATAGTGCTACCACTAAGTATTGTCTCGATGCTTTGCAAAGGCTAACCGGCGTAGCTCCATTATCTGCTGATGCTTCTGGCTCGTCAGGTTCAGCAACGCTTGTCGACGGTGAAAAATCAACAAAAGCTGAGGCTAAGCCAGATGTAAAGGAAGCCGCTGCTCAAGCCATAATAGCGGCAGACCGGGCGCGCGCAGAGGAAATCTTAAAGCGGGCCAATGACGAGTGCAAAGCTATTCGCGCTGAGGCCAAAGAGCGTATTGCTAATGGCAAATTGACCGGTAATCAGTGGTTCCGAAAGTCTGATGGTACTCACTTTGTCGATTTGCTCACTGAAGAAAAAGACGCTATTACAAAGGAAGCTGAGGACCGTTGCGAAGCAATCATGCGGACAGCTGAGACCAGTGCCTCCCGCCTACAACATTAGGGCTCGGTCTATTCTTAATCAACTCTTCCACTCAATCTAATGTACGCGTTCTTTGGTCGTGATAAGACAAGGCATGCTTTATTGGCTTTGTAGCCAGCACGCGACATTGGGCAGTAAACAATCAGCTAAGGAGAGGGATATGGAAACGTTAGTAATAATCGGCTATGACGACATGTACAAAGCTCAAGAAATGAGAGTGAAGTTGGCAAGGCTTGAAAGAGAATACCTGGTCGATTTGGAAGATGCCGTGGTTGTTGTACGTGACTTGAAGGGCAAAGTTAAGCTGCATCAGATTGTCAACACTACTGCAGCTGGAGCACTTGAGGGTGGATTCTGGGGCACATTGATTGGTTGTTTGTTCTTGGTGCCAATGTTTGGCATGGCCTTGGGCGCTGCTACCGGCATGATCACTGGGGCTCTTGAAGATCTTGGCATCAAAGACGATTTCATGATTGAGCTAGGTCAAACCATTAAGCCTGGTACCTCAGCTCTTTGCGTGCTGATTCGCCAAATGACCACAGACAAAGTACTAGAAGATTTGCAGGGTACTGGCGGAAAAGTTCTCAAGACAAACTTGTCCAAATCAGATGAAACTAAATTGCAAGAAGCTTTGACAGCTCATAAAGCCGAAGCTGCTAAGGCTGAAAGCGCTGCTGCAGTTTAGAGCTGGCGCGATCTAGAGCTGGCCCAGTATAGAGCTAACTCAGATTCTGCCATTAAGCTAGACTCTTAGTCATTTAGAGACTCTTAGAGACTTTTAGCGACTTTCTTTCTTTTGCATTCAAAGAGGAGCCTTCACGGGAAGGCTCCTTTTGCTTTTGCGAGCCACTAATTTGCCAAGGCCGTGAACTTATGATGCTTACAGACTGTGTGTTAGCAAATTGGATAAGCAGATCTAATTTAAAGGATATCGACGTGCCTAAGGAAGCCATCAGAATTCTGCTTGTCGAAAACAATGAGATTGTTCGATTGGCTCAGGAACTGATGCTAAAGGATATTCCTGGTCTGATGGTTTGTGATTATGCTGCCGATGGCTTAACGGCGGTAGCGAAAGCGCAAGAGCTGCGGCCTGAGGTAATCCTGATGGACATTGGTCTGCCTGGAATTGATGGCATCGAAGCTGCTGCTCTCATCAAGGCTGCTGAGCCCGAGTGCCGCATACTATTCTTTACCAGCCAGACCAGTGAACAAACAATTTTTGCGGCTCTGGCTGTAGGTGCTGATGCTTTCTGTCATAAAGATATGAGCGGTGAAAAGCTTGCTGACGTAATTCATGATGTTTTCAATGGCATAGTTTGGCTTGACCCGAGAGTGGCTGCCACAGTCTTGCGCCATTGCTTCGTCGACTCTGCGGCGAACGAAGAGAAGGGCAATTCTTTCAGTTTTGGTGGCGACGCAATGTTTGTCATTACAGCCCTCGAAAATGAGGCTCTCTATTACCAAAGTTGTGACAGCGCAATAGAAAAGGGCCAGCATTTACTTCAGGAAGAAATGCTGGCCCAGTCTCAAATTTTACGCAAATTGTTCAGTCGTATAGTCAAGCGCAGCAAAAGTGCCTGCGATTGCTAACTGCTTGCAACTTCTAAGAGTGCTCTACTTCGGCCACTAGTGACTTGCGCAATGAGCTGCCGGATTTTGAGATTAGCTCTTCAGCTTGCACTCTTCCAATTTTGCGTTTGAGCATCAAGATTGCGGTTTTAGCTTGACCGTTAGAAGCCACCAAAGCGCCTTCTGCTATTGGTCTTTGCACATCGCAAATGAGAGCAATAATTGATACGGCGCGCTCTCTTAACTTCTCGTTGGTTGGTTTTAGGTCAACCATCAAGTTTTCATAGACTTTGCCGAGTCTTACCATGGTGCAGGTTGAAAGCAAGTTGAGTACCATTTTTTGGGCAGTACCGGCTTTCATTCTGGTGGAGCCAGTTAGTGCTTCTGGGCCTACAACTGGGGCTATAACTACATCACAAACTTTGTTCAGGGGAGACTCAAAGTTATTGACGATCCCGATTGTCGCGGCTCCTTCTTTCTTCGCCATCTCAAGAGCGGCGATAACATAAGGAGTGCGACCGCTGGCTGTGATGCCTACTACGGCGTCTTTGGCTGTGATTTTGACATTAATAGCGTCTTGCTCACCTAGCTCTCTTGAATCCTCGGCGTTTTCAAAGGAGACAAACATTGCCTCTTTGCCGCCAGCGATACAGGCTTGAACCATTTGGCGGTCAACACCAAAGGTGGGGTGGCATTCGGTGGCGTCTAGCACGCCCAGGCGGCCGCTTGTGCCGGCTCCGAAATAAATTAGGCGACCACCGGCTTTGAGCTTGTCGACAATTAAGTCAACGGCTTGAGCGATTTCGGGATTGACCTTTTCTACTGCCTGCGCAACTTCAAAGTCTTCCTTCTGTACACGATTGACCAATTCTTTTGTGTCGAGAATATCTAGGTCATTGGTGCGAGAGTTTCTCTCTTCGGTCACCATCTTCGTGAATTCTTTGGCGTAACCCATGTCGTCCGTCCTAGTCTTGCTTAGTTGCCCAATCTTAGTTTCCAGTGTCTTGTCCCCGTTGTTCATAGATTTTAGATTCTATAGATATTAGATTCTATCAAGCTTGCTATGGCTATGCACCCTAATTTTGCTGATTAGTGATTCAACTTTGCATATGCTGATTCTTTGATGTGATGTTGCACTCTTGAGCGTTTCTGGAATTTGCCGTCACCTTTGCGACCAACATATTTGCAATTTTCGATTACTACTTTGCCTCGAGAAAGCACTGTTTCTGCTACTCCCTGAACTTCCATTCCCTCATAGCAGCTGTAATCGACGCGCATATGATGAGTCTCGGCGCTAATAGTCACTTTCTTGTTAGGGTCGAAAATGACGATGTCAGCATCTGAGCCAACGGCAATAGTACCCTTTCTGGGGAAAAGTCCAAAGATTTTTGCCGCTGCTGTGGACGTGATCTCAACAAATCTATTCAAAGTGATGCGATTGCCCACTACGCCGCCATTGAAAATCAGGTTCATGCGATGCTCAACGCCCGGTCCGCCGTTAGGAATCTTGCTGAAGTCGTCTTTGCCCAATTGCTTTTGGTCTTTGAAGCAGAAGGGGCAGTGGTCTGTGGAGACTACCTGAAGGTCGTTCATGCGCAGCCCTGTCCAGAGTTCGTCTTGATTCCACTTTTCGCGCAGAGCCGGTGTCATGACATATTTAGCGCCCTCAAAGCCAGCTTTTTCGTAGGCTGTATAGTCAAGGAAAAGATACTGGGGGCAGGTTTCTGCAAAGGCTGGAATGCCTTCATCGCGGGCTTCTTTGACGCGCTTGAGGGCGTCATGGCAGCTCAAGTGCACAATATAGACAGGAGAGCCAGCCATTTCGGCCAGTCTGATAGCGCGATTGACCCCCTCAGCTTCAGCCTGGGTCGGTCTGGTCAGGGCGTGATACTTTGGCGCTGTGTGACCTTTTTCGATTGCATATCGAACAATTTCATCAATAACGATACCGTTTTCAGCATGCATGCAAATCAGGCCGCCTTCTTCGCCTGCGGCACTCATGCCCCGGAAGATTGTGGCATCGTCAACCAGCAGAACCCCTGGATAGGCCATGAACATTTTGAAGCTAGTGACTCCTTCGTCGTGAATCAGCTTTTTCATTTCGCTGATGCGTTCACGTGGCAAGTCAGTTGTAATCATGTGGAAGCCATAGTCTATGGCTGCTTTGCCTGCTGCTTTTTCGTGCCAGGTGTCGAGGGCTGTGTAAAGTGACTGGCCTTTGGCCTGGATGGCAAAGTCGATAATTGTGGTGGTTCCGCCGTGCGCTGCAGCAAATGTACCGGTTTCAAAGTCATCGGCTGAGGTTGTACCGCCAAAGGGCATGTCCATGTGGGTATGAGCGTCGATGCCCCCGGGGATGACATAGCGGTCTTTGGCATCGATAATCTTGTCGACATTGGGCTCAAGATGGGCCAGCGACTCACCGATGAGAACAATCCGTTCGTCTTCGACTAGAACGTCGGCGTAATAGTCATCGACAGCGGTGATGACGCGACCATTCTTAATCAGTGTCTTCATGGATTAACTATCCTCTTTTTCGCTTTTGCTTTCGGCTTGTTAGCTTTCTGCTTGGTAGCTCTAGGTCTATTAGCTTATTGGTCAATGGCATTACGGTTATAGGATTGCACCGAATTTGCACCGAATTGGCATGAACTAGCACTGAGTTTGCACTGAACTTGCACTGTATTGGCAACTAGCTTGCACCGGGCTAGGCGGATTATATATAGTCGAGGCTTTCCAAGGTCGTGTAATCGGGGTTTTCAAGTTGCGATTTAAGCATTTGACAACGGAGGAGCGGTTGTTGAATGTCGTTTTGCGTTCTTTTGTTCAAGGAGTTTTGAGGCGACCGAGCTCTGGCATCGTATATAGTGGCAAGTTGTTGCGGCGAAATATTGCAGCGAAATACTTCGGAGCAAACTGCTTAGATATCTTTCTCTTTTGCCGATATCTCAAAACGATAGCCGACGCCGTACACTGCGTGTATTACCTCTAGCTCTGGGGCAATACGGGCGAGCTTTTTGCGTAGATTTTTAATATGGCTGTCTATTACTCTGTCGGTGGCTTGTTGATCTAATTGAGCGCAAAAATCGAGCAGTTGATCACGGGTGAAAATGCGTCCAGGGCGACTAATTAGCAAGCTGAGCAGACGGAATTCGGTGCGCGTTAACTCAATTGGTGAATTTTTAAAAGTGATGCGACCCTGGTCTTCATCTACTGAAAATAGCTTAGTTTGCGGCTCTTCCATTGGGGTTGGGCGTTGCCTGCGATAGACAATTTTTACTCTCGCCACTACTTCCCGTGGGCTGAATGGTTTGCAGATATAGTCGTCGGCGCCTAGTTCTAGTCCTAGCAAACGATCTAGCTCTTCCACTCGCGCGCTGATCATGATTATTGGTACTGTGGAAAATTTGCGAATCTCTTTGCAGACTTCGAGCCCGTCTACGCCTGGTAACATCACATCGAGCAGAATAAGATCTGGTGGCGTGCTCTTGACTAGAGCCGCTACGCCATCTCCTCTGTCTTTATGGCTGACGCTAAAACCGGCTTGCGATAGGTAGTCGCTGAGAATTTCAGCAATTTTGATTTCATCTTCAACGATAAGAATTTGGAAGGATTTATCGCTCATCAGGCCTCAGTCTTCGTTTCTCATTATTGTTGTTGAGAGCTTTGAATGGCCTTGCTCTCCCTCTTCGGGTCATTCCCTTGGCTGGCAGGCAAAGTCAACTCAATTTTCAGGCCCCCCATGTCCGAGTGACTGGCTTCAATGGTGCCGCCTAGCATTTGCATATTGTTCAAACAGATGGCGAGCCCTAAGCCTGATCCCCCCATGGTGCGGCTGCGTGATGATTCTACTCGAAAAAAGCGATCAAACAATTTTGGCATTAATTCATCGGGGACACCGGGCTCGGTGTCTTCAAAGAGTAGTTTCAACGATCTTTCTGCCCTGCTGTGGCTTATTTTTAGTGTGCCGCCCTTGTTTGTGTAGCGTAGTGAGTTTTCGACTAAGTTTGTAATCACTTGTCTTATGCGAGTTGGGTCGCCATCAACTATCAACCTCTCTTCGGCGGGAACTTGATTGTCGAGGGCAATTTCCTTTGCTTCGCGCCTTTCTTCGAATGACTCTAAGACATCTTGTAGAGTCTGGTTGATGTCGAGTGCTGTTGCTTGGGCGCGAATTTGGCCTACATCATATTTTGCTAGCCAATGCAGGTCATCCACTAATTTGCTTAGGGCCATTATTTCGCTGTGTAGTACGGCTAGATTGCGCGGAGTGATTTCGTGTACTCCGTCTTGAAAGGCCTCTACTTGGGCTCGCAGCACCGCTATTGGTGTGCGCAGCTCGTGAGAAGTATCGGCAACCCATTGTCTGTGCCCGCTGTCTAATTCTTTTAGGCTTGTCGCTAGGCTATTGAAGGCCGCGGCCAAGGCTTGATCAGCGTTATCGCTACCCTGACAATCTTTACTACGCGATTCCTTGATCTGCGATTCTTGGTTAGTCGCGACGCTTGCCGAATCGACTTTTACACTGTCATTTTTTAGCTCCAGTAAGGCTTTGGCTAGCTTCCGCTTGTCTCTATTGCTTTGTTCCTGCAGGTACAAACCCAATAGCATTAGTGCAAGAAACGATAAAAGTGGAGATAATAAAAGGTGCTTGCGGCATCTGAAGCGAAAACGATCCGCCATCATGCCATTGGCAAGCTCTTCGCGATCCGTAGGATTGTTGGAAAAGACAGACTCAGAATAGCTTTTGAAGTTACCATTTAAGAGGTAAAGGCTCAGTTGCATCCCGCCAATGCAAATAGCAGCACTGGCGCATACAAAGACGATCTGTTGATTGATTGTTTTGCTCAGAAAACTAGGCTCTTTCTTCGAATTGTGCTGCGTCGCTGGCTTTGGATCCGAGACCACTCTTTGCCTCTCTGCTTCTCTTTTAACAAGTTTCTAGGCGCTCTTGCTCGCTTCGAAACTAATTTCGGGAATGCCATTATCTTCCCTGATACCAAAGCCATCAAGCGTCGCTTTTAATAGTCTTTGCCCCTTATTGTTGAATGATTCGATTGAAAGCAGGCCGCTTAACTCAGAAATTCTTGCTTCTGTGCGGTATGAATAGCTAAGCCAGTTTCTGCTGGTAGGTGTCTTGCCCCTTCTTTTGCCTCCTATTTTTCGCCATAGGATTGCTTGAAATTGTTTGAAGTCGACAAAGCTAAATAATTGCAGCTCATGGTTTGCTGTTTGTATCCAGATCATTTCTTTTGAGTCCCAGGTGCGGCAATATTCGCTGTCTAGACAAGGGCTGAAGGGATGCAGCACAGCCCAGAGCAGTTTGATGGCCGCCGGAATTGGTAGCAAGCGTACAGGAACTTTGTCTCGCCATTTTAGGTTGCCTTCTGCTAGAGGGGTTAGTCCCACGGCTAAAACAAACGTATCAAGAAAAAGGCTGGCTTTGTTATCTCGGCCAAAAAAGGCAATCAGATCTTCGCTGGCGCTAAAATTGGTTTTTGCCCTACCGGAGGAGCTGGTCTCAAGCGAAAATTGACCGTTTATGTCTAGTACTACTGTTAGCTTCTCTCTTTTGATTTGAATGTGTTTCAGCTCTATCTTAGAGTCGCCGGTATGATTCAGCTTAGATGGCGCTTCAATTTTACGAGTATCCCTGCTCTCGGCAGTCGAGTACTCATAGCAGCGCCCCACGTTTAGATTCAGCGCTCGGGCCAGGGCGGCATTGCGGGCTGGAGACTTGATTGTTTCGTTTTCTCTGGGGCCGGCATTAAGTTGATAGGTCGTCTGTCCGTCTAGAGTAGTGACTAGCACGTGGCAGAAGTGAAAGGGCACCGTGGTACTGCCGATTTCAGGTTGCAATTGCACGTGTATGTGCAAATGGGGCTGAGGTGAGCGCCCGGAGTTTCCGCATAGGGCCAAGAGTTGGCCTGGTGCTACCTTTGTATGAAGGTTTGCACGAATGCTGCCGCGCTGTAAATGAGCGAGCATTACATAAGGGCCATTGTCGAGCTGTATGAGGATGTAGTTGCCCCAGTTGTTGACCAGGTCAACTTCGCCCGGCTGGTTGTCGCTGCAGTTGCTGACCAGGCTCACTACCGTTCCCCAGCCGGGGGCTAGCACTGCTTTGCCATAAGAAAAGTAGTCAGTCAAAAGGCTACCGTTTTCTTTGTAACTGCGATTGTTTTCAGTTTGAATCAAGTCGAGGGCGTAACGCCACTGATTCTTGTGGGTGTAGTCGCCATCAATGCCTTGATAGATTTTCCAACTTCCTGATACCGGGCTGCGCAGGGCTACGCTATGTAAATCGAGACCGCGGGCTCGGGCGATTGTCAGCCGTTCTAAACTTTCTTCAGGAAGTGCAGGGCTAAGTAGCCAGAAGCGAAGCCAGGGGCCGCCTCGTAAACTGCTGAGAGCAATCAAGGCTATATAGGTCGAGAGTACAAATGGAAGAGCTAGCGGTGGAAACGAGCTGCTCCAGAATGTATTTTCTAGAAATAGGGTGATCAAACAGGCCAGAATGCCTGAACTTAGGGCGACTAGAATACTGCGGATTGATGGCACTGCGTAGAGGCCGCCAATGATTGCGGCAGTGAGTACACCGTTCATCTGTGCAATTAAGATGGGAAGCGCACTGACAGCCAGTATGCCGGAGTAAGTTGGGGAATAGAAGTAGTGCAAAAATATAGTGCAGGTGATGCTGGCAGCCAGAGCCAGCATTGCCAGGTAGCGGGATGATATTGCAAAAGCGACAAAGACGATCAGCCCACCTACCGGCGTGCCGTTGAAATAGAGTGAGCCAAGAGGGGCAAACAGATTTAGAATACTGTCGCCGGCTGGTGTCGCGATGAGAGCTGCAAACGGTGTGGCCAGTGGTGCTATCGGTGGTGCCGTCAGCGGTGCCGTTAGTGGTGCCATGCCTAAGTGCGAGGCGATGGGTAGCATTAGGTAACTGGTCAAGACATAGGGAAGGCCGAGCACCGGGAGCTGCCAGCCTTTGCTCAGTGTGTCGGTGAGACAAACTGTCGCTAGAACTATCAGCACTGCACCTAAGGCGAGCACTGTAATTGATGCCAGGCTAGGTTGGTAGAGTGAGCCTATAAGCATGCCGAAGAGTAAGCCGTTGACGATTTCGATTTCGCCCCCGGCATCTGGGAATGACAGCATCTTTCTTGTCACAATAACGAGAGCGGCACATTCGAGGCCGCTTAGGCCGGTGGCGGGATGGAGCATGGTACAGGCAAACAGAAGTAAGCGTGAGGCGGGGTGGCGCAGTCCGAAGAACGAACCATAGCCATCGAAGACTTTTGCAAATGCTTTTAGCATGGCTGTGTATCCTTATAGAAAAGGCAATGAAAGATGCTCTGGTAGCCGGTCTTGTGCTGACATTACGGCCAGGTTCTCGGCTTCGCGGATAACCGAAACTTCACCACTTTCATGGACAAGCACGACGTTGGGGCGATACTCGATAAATTGCATCCATTGGGTATTGTTGTAGGCGCCGGTGGGACTAATCACCATAGTGTCGCCAACCTGCAAGGGCGGCAGCTGGATCGAATTTCTCACAATGTCAATATTCATGCAAAGCGGGCCGAATAGCACAGTCTCTTCTGCCATTCCGCGGCAGGGAGCCGCCAGGTCAACTTTGTGGTTGTACCAATAGGCCGTGAAAAGTAGATTCGTCCCGGCATCGAGAATGGCCGCTTGCCTACCATCTGGTAGTCGCTTTTTACCCACCACTGATGTCAGCAAGACTTGGGCGTCATCGGCAACTGCTCGACCGCTTTCAATTATCAATTTAGGCATTGGCCTGTTGGTGCGAGTGCGATACATTGTTTCTTCCACAAGGGTATTGCAGATTGCTTCTGCGTACTCACCAATTGACGGCACCACTTGATCGGGTGGCAGATATATTCCTTGCAGGGCGTTGTGTGAAGGCAGGCCCCCGCCAATATCTATGGTGTCTATGCAGACTTCTTCGCGGCCCTCTAAATCGCGCATGAACTTGCACATAATTTTTACTTGTTCGCAGTAAGCGCGTGGTTCGAGAATGAACGTGCCAATATGGCTGTGTAAGCCTTTCAAGCGCAGGTGCTCACTCATAACAACTTGTTTGGCTGCCTGGTGCGCTTGACCGCTTTCGATATTGAAACCAAAGCGACTCCATGGTTCACTGAAGCCAGTGTCGAAATTGAGCCTGAGGCCAACTGTAGCGCACCGCCCTTGCGCTGCAGCGACAGACTCAATAAGCTGTAGCTCGTCGAGGTGATCGATGTTTATCTGTGCACCGTCGGCGATGGCGCGCTCTAAAATTTTTCTGGTTTTGTTTGGTCCATTAAAGATGATTTTTTCGCCAGGAACTCCTAATTGCCTGGCCTTTTCGTATTCAAAAGCCGATACTACTTCGGCCAGCGAACCTTCTTGGTGCATGATATTGCAAACGGCACTGATGTAGTTAGTCTTATATGACCAGCCGTGACTAACATTGCCATAACGCACTTCGAATGCTCTTTTGAGTTGGCGCACATTTTGACGTAAGCGGCTTTCGCTGGTAACGAAGACGGGCGAGCCATATTGGGCTTTTAGTTGTTCGATGTCAATGTCGAAGACTCGGCTGACCTGCTTTTCTCGTGGTCGTGCTCTGCCAAATTTGTTGATTTCGCCGATGCGGTGCGGCTGAATCAGTGGTGGTTCCCAAACCATACTATTGGAATTTTTGCTAGACATTTAAAATCTCCACAAGGTCGATGCTAGGCTGATTTTTCGTTTAACGGTCTGAGCTCAGCATTTAAAAGCGGACCGCTGCGACCGTTGATCAAAACTGATTCGAATTCTGGCAGATCGAGCACGAGTTCCTGTGCGTGTCTTATGAAGAAGTATCCAGGCCTGGGTGCTGCAAGCCCAAGATCGGTTTGACGATTGAGCAGCTTTAAGACTGCAATTGGAAGATTGCGATTAACAGCCTGGCTGAGGTAAATCCACGATGGGAAGCGGGGATTTATTTCAATCAGATAGATACGGCCATCTTCGCCTCTAATAGCTTCGACCTCGAGGGGCCCGCGCCATGAAAGAGCCTGCACCAGCTTTTGGGCCGTTTCTAGCATGTCTTCATCGATAATTGTTACTCCTGCCCAGGCTTTACCTTTTTCTGTTATGGCTCGCTTGCGCATAGTGACATGGCCGACCAGATTACCTTCGCCATCTCCTAGGCCGGCTAGATTGAGCTCGTCGCCTTTGATTACTTCTTGTACAAGGCAGGGATAGCCCCATTTCGTTACCAGTTGGCAGAAGACGGCCTTGGCTTCAACGGCATTGCTAACTGTTGTGGCATCGTAGAAAATTCCTTTGAGCACAAGTGGGTATTGCCATTCTTCGTCTTTGCGCTTTTCGCTAGTACCGCTTCTGGTGACACGATCGAAGAAAGAAGGATCTGTCAAAACTTTAGTTTTGGGTACCGCAATGCCAACCGACTGGCAGAGTTGGACTAGGTGATCTTTGGCCCTCAAAGTAAATTGATCACGGCTAGGTATAAGCATTCTGATGCCGCTCTGGGCCAGTTCGCCGCGCAGGCGAATGAAGTTGGGAAGCTCTGAGTCTAAGCAAGGAATGATGGCATCAATTTGTTCGTAATCATGAACGGCCATAAGTCTTTCCATTAACACTTCGTCACCGCTAGATGGATACGGCAGTAGGTAGCTGGCGCTGAAGTACTGGCGAGCGTACAAGCCCGCATCCAGTGCATCATAGGCCAGGCCAATAACCCGTCCTTTGAATTCGGGATGCTCAACCAAACAACGTGCCACTGCCATTCCCGGCCCTGGATTTTCGGCACGGGCGTTGACGCCTGTAATGGCGATGGTCCAATGTCTCCAATCCCGTCGCAGTTGACTCGCTTCCATTTGCTTTCGTTCTCCCTGTGCTTTCCTTCTCTCGGTGCTTCACTTCTCACTATGCTTGCGGCGATTGTCGATTAGTCTTTTGCCGAAATATCTGTAGATTCGCCAACTATAGATAGCGAGCCAGTTGCATCATGAATGCTTCAACGGCGCAAAGAGTTAGTTCATATGGCTTTTCGCATCGCACAGCAAGCTCCTGAGCTGCGGCCTGAGGGCTCTCGCTTCGTTTAAGCATGTCTATTACAAGGTGGCCCGTTTGATTGACTGAAAAGCTTTGACCGCTTTGGGGATCGAAGATGAACCCTGTTTCGCTGACTGCTAGCTGTTTAAGGCGTTCCTGGTTCACAGCGGTTGTGCTTTCGTCTTCATTGGTCTGGCCGTTTTTTTTCTGTCTGTGCTTATGTTCGCTTATTTGATTTATCGAATTGGAATCGTTCAACTTATAGCCCTCCTGTTGCGCGTTCTAGTTTGGCAATGCGCCATTTTGTGTCGACTGGCTGTTCGGCATAACGGTGGAGATAGCCAACTGTAGTAATCTGAGATGTCTTGAGATGCTCTCGGTAGTAAGTGATGGCTTGTTCTGGTCTGTCCAGAGCTTCGTAGCTGGCGCCGAGATAGTACGAAAGAGCATCGTATTGATTAGGTAAAAGCTCTCCCGGCAGCTCTGCCGCGAATTTTACTTCTGAACTTTGGCAATAGCGCAGGTCGTTGATTGCTAGTAATGGTCGGCCTGTTGCTAGCCAGAGGCGAGCTCTTGCCATGAGTGCGTTGCCCGATTGGGGTGCAATCTGCACTGCTCGGTTAAGATCGTAGAGAGCTTGTGTGTATTGCTTTTTGTCCATATAGCAGAGTCCACGTTCGGTAAGCGCTCTGCTGTGACTGGGGACGATTTCGATGGTTTTGGTCAGGTCAGCAATGGCTGAGTCTGTGCAACCAATGACTCCAAATAGATAGCCACGCTTATACCTATAGTTTGCGTCTTGCGAGTTAAGCGCTAGTTTGCGGTCGCAGTCATTGAGAAGCTGCAGGAGCAAAGTGCCAAGTGTAGTATTCGGGGCAGATTGTTTCCATTGTGATAGCGTTTGTTGCTCAGAGCTTGAGAGAGCATAGCTCGGGGTTCCTGGGGTGAGAATGAACTGGTAGAAGGAGCAGGAAGCCAGTAGTACTGCAGTGCTTAGAATTGATTTTCTTTT
>JAUPUU010000474.1 GCA_030917395.1 Cyanobacteriota bacterium erpe_2018_sw_21hr_WHONDRS-SW48-000092_B_bin.40 | reverse complement strand
TGGTCTAGCCCATGAAGTTAAGGCATCCTGTGCTTCTATTGGGGCAAAGCACTTGGCTCGCCTCTGTTTGTATTTAGAGCAAGCTGTCGGTCAGCAAGACTGGATTGAGGCTGAAGAGACCTTGCGCTCACTTGAGCGCTCTTTTGAAAGCCTTAAAAATTATGTTGAGTCTCAAATTCAAGAAGAGAGCTCAGTCTCTCCGTAGCATATTGGCTACATTTGATTAAATGGCGGGTCTTTTATTGGCTTGCCACTGCTGATTTGCACTCAGGTGCTTCAATTGCCTTGCCGAACAGGGCTTTGGCTCTTTATTTGGCGTGTTGCTTGAAATGAGACTGGCTCAGCATGCCGATTTTTGAGACATTGAGAAAAGTTCCCGTTTACCGGTGGCAAAAATGAAATGCTAGGGCTACCCCCTAAGATTGCCCCTTAAATAGCTTCACGTGTCTCGCTTAAGTACTGCTCTGTCGTTGTTTCGCCTGTTCTGCGCTGGTGGGACGGAAAAGGGTCGCTTAGGGGTTTTTCCAATTGTTTTGGGCTAGGCCGTCTGCCAGAATAGGAATATCGAGAAATCGAAAACGACGTTCATCTAAACAACAAAAGCGAGATGTGGGGTTCACATCTGGCTGAACGATCACGATTTTTTCACACACCATTGGAGATCCTTATAATGAATTCTCTGTCTACAATCGAAAAGTCGGCTCCCGTTTTGAAGATTGCGGAGCCAGCAAAAAATTATGCCGATATGACCGACGCTGAGTTAGTTATTGCTTGTCAGGCTAATGATCAACTGGCCATGAATCAACTTCTCACTCGTCACGAACGTACTGCCATAGCAATGTTCTATAAACTTGCTCCAGACTGGCGCGATAATTCTGACCTCGTTCAAGAGGCGATGATTCGTATGTGGAGAGCTGTTCCAAAATTGAAAAACCCCTATGCCTTCAAGACTTGGCTCAATCAAATCGTCAATAACCTCTTTTATGACGAGTTGCGCAGACGCCCCCGTGATACTCAGTTTGTTTCACTAGATGAGAGACTTACTTCTGACACCGGTTCAGATATGGGTACTCGTGAAATTGCTTCGACTACACCTCAACCAGAAGATAAGCTCTTAACTACTGAGTTGTCTGATGTGTTGGAAAAAGCAATGGCCAATATGCCACCACGTTTTCGCAAAGTTGCCATGTTGCGCGATATCGAAGGCTATTCTTATGAGCAGATCGCACAGATTACTGATACCGAGCTCGGTACCGTAAAGTCACGCATCGCTCGTGCCAGAATGAAAATGCAACGTACGATCAATGCCTACATGCAAGATGCTGCTTAACTCTTAGCTACCTCTGTGCTTGAAAGACCCGCTGCTCCCATGAGCCGCGGGTCCTTTTTTTGTGCTAGTCGTCGTAGAGCAAGATAGATCAAGCTGCTGATTCGATAGATAAAGCTTCCCATTGGACCAAGCTAGATAGAAAAACCTGAAGCATGCTTCAGGTTTTTCTGTGTTTCTATTTGTTAGTAGGTTAGTTGGAGGCGGTTATGCCGCTTGAATATGATCGGTAATTAGAGTTAGGTGACGCTTCGTCTTTTCTACTCTGCTACCTGAAGATTGTGCGGTTTCTGATTCTGCTGCTGTGCTGAGCAGTCCGTTTCTTCCGTATTCTTGAAACCAAAGCAACTGTTGTTTCAATTCCATTTTTAAGAGGGTAGTGTCATCTCTTTTCTTTGCTTCGGCAGCAAGATTCTTGACCATTGAAACTGGCAGAGAAGGTGGGTTTTTTTCTGCCAAGGCTAGTGAAATGTCGGGCGTTTCAATTAATATGGCACTGAACTGCAACTGGTTATCTTGCCCGTTGTTGCCGCCTATCATTTCTTCTGGCATCAAAATCAAGGCTGCTATTTTTGAACAGGCACTGCGAATCTTCTGGCCTAGTTCGACCATGTCGTTTCTAAATTCAATAGCCATGCCGCCAGCTTTAGAAATCAGCGAGTTGTTGTTCTCGGCCTCAAGACATAAGTCGAGACTGAGAGCTATCGCCAAGTCGTTGTCATAGTTGCTCTCATCAGTCATGTTCTTTCACCCAAAGTTTGTTTCGCTTCCACAGACTAATTGACCGATGCATTTTTAATTTGTTCCCAGTAAAAAACCAAGAGGCCGCCTCAGGCGACCTCTTGGAAAGTGTTGGGCATTTGTCAAGCTTGAAAGCTTAGTGCCCAATTCTAAATGGATTTTTTATTTGAGCGATTTGCAGAACTCATCCAACTCACTTTGAGCGGCTTCTTTTGCCATGCCATAGCGTTCTTGGATTTTGCCGGCTAGCTCATCTCTTTTGCCTTCAATAACGGTCATATCGTCATCAGTGAGTTTGCCCCACTTAGCCTTTACTTTGCCTTGTATCTGTTTCCAGTCACCTTTGATTTGATCCATATTCATGTGCATTCTCCTTTTTAACGATTTGTCGGTACTTTTTCTTCATTGACGCAATTAATATCGCTAGCGCCATTGCTTTTGCATACTTGTTCTGCTCGTTTGGCTTTCTCTTTATCTTCGGTGTGTACCGAGATTAGTAGATTGCCTTCTTTTAGTTTGCCTTCATATTGAATTGCTTCATACTCAGGCACACCTAAACCTATTAAACCGCCGGTGATACCACCGACCGCTCCGCCAACCGCTGCTCCACTGAGGCCAGCCATAATCGGCCCCGCCGCTATAAATGGTCCTAGACCAGGTATTGTCAGGGCTCCGATACCGGCTAGTACTCCCAGTGCCCCGCCAAGTATTGCCCCTGAGGCGGCACCAGTTGAAGTGCCTTCAGGCGCTTTACTGTGTTTTTCATAGCTCATGTCTCGGACGCCATTTTCATCAGGCATTAGTACCGAGATATCGGTGGCGGGAAAGCCTTCGCTCTTCAATTGCCCCACCAGGGCGTCGGCCTGGGTGTAGGTTTTGACTAGACAAATTACTGCTTGTTTCATATTCCCTCCAACTTAGACAGTGCCAGGTTGATTTTGCCAAGACCTTAGCAATGCATGCTCTTCACTCTCGCCTCGACGGGGCTTGCCGCAAATGGTTCCTTTTTTTCTTTCTTCTTGCTTTCCAGTGGTTTTGGGGAACTATCATTAAGCTTTCCCGTCGCGCATATCTCTGCAGTAGCAGCAGCAGTAATGGCGAAAGGAGCAATGAAATGGATATTTTTAAATACTTGCAAGACGATGGTGAGTCTATTGCCCATCGTCTCAATCAGACAGTGGCTGAGTTTGGAGAATGGCCCCAAGAACGTTTGTTCGAAGAGACCAAGAAGGCATTTAGTTCTTTAGAAGGTCACTTTGACAAAGAGAGAATGATTGTCAAAAATATCGAGAACAGTGATGTGGCAGTGCCATTAAGTGTAAAGGCCGAGGCCCAGATTCAAGCAATAAAGGAAGCGATCGATAGCATCGTCATGATCCATATAGATGAACCGGGCTTTCTTAATGCATTGCAATCTCTAGCCAATAAGTTCAACGAGCATATGAGTTTTTGTATAGATGAATACTATTCGGCTCTTCGATTAAGCCTGTCTTCGGCAGATAAAGCCCATGTCAACGCGCAATTTGAGCAGATGGTTTTGAGTTAGTGGCTGACTGGCTACGGGAACTATATCAAGCTAAGCCAGTCACCGAGCCTGTACTCAATTGCAATTGAGTATTACTCACGGAGGCTTTGAAAGACCATGGATGAGAAAAGTACCAAGTGTGAAACCGGGGCATGCTCTTCAGCGGTCAAGCTGCTTCAAGACGAGCAAACTGCAGTTCGCTCTATGTTTTCAGCATACGAGAAAGCAGATGATCATAAGAATAAGGAAGACATTGTCGGCGAGATTTCGGTGGCTTTGACGTCCTACTCAGCTCTTGAGAATGAAATTGTCTATCCTGCTCTAAAAGAGACAGAATCTTGTTCTACGGAGCCATGTTCTGGATCAGAGAGTCATCATCAAGCTAAATTGATACTAGATCAACTACAGCGTTTGACTGCAGACATCGATGCTCCAGCCTACGATAAGGCCGTGAAGGATCTCAACGAGATTGTGCTGAAACATTTTGCTGATGAAGAGAAGTCACTCTTTCCGGCAATAGATAAGTGTAGGGAAAAGGCTGATGAACTCAATCAAAAATTGAAAGCCTTCAAGGCAGACCGCAGTCTCTCGCCGTCAGTAGAGAGCCTGTTGAGTAAGTAGAACAGAAGAAATATAGAACAAGACAAGGAGTAAGTAATGCAATTGAAGAAAGTTGGTCTAGTAGCTATTGCTGCATTGGCCGCCACTGTTACTGGATTTGCTGGAGTTGCCGTAGTTTTTGCCGAGGATGCCGCTAAGGCGGAGCAGAAGTTTGCCGAATCGCAAGAAAAGGCACCTAACAACTCTAGTAAAAATACAAGAGATAAAGAGTTAGGCAAGGTTACTGCGCAAGGACAATCGGCGCAGAAGAAAGATGTAGATATTACTCGCGAATTGCGGAAAGCGATTATGGCTACTAAGGGCATGTCGATTGATGGTCAGAACGTCAAAATTATTACTCGCAAGGGTGTAGTGACTTTGCGTGGTCCAGTATCAAGCGAGACTGAAAAGAATTTGATTGGCGAACTGGCGAAGAACTGTCCAAGTGTATCCAGCTTCACCAATCAGCTGGAAGTAAAAGGTCAAAATAGCAGTAATTAGGGCTTTTGATAGTCACTGCCATACTGGCAGTGACTATCTGCTTTTGCCGGGTTAAGAGAAAGGTTTGCGAATATGCCAAGCGATATTACAGTTAACTGCCGTTCGTGCTTTAAGCGCTTTGTTTTTTCCACAGAGGAACAAGAATTCTTTAGTTCTTGCGGTCTTTCAAACCCTCCTAAGCGCTGTCATAACTGTCGTCTAGTCTCCCGGGTGCAGCGGGTCTCTGGTGACAATGGTCAAACTACAGAAGTGCCTTGCGCTGAATGCGGTACTCGCACTGTGGTGCCTTTCGTACCTAAAAACGGCAAACCAATTTTTTGTAATCAATGTTTCCGCACCAATCGCCTTAAGTCTCAGGATCCAATGGCAATGTAAGGTGGAATCAGGTCCCTAACTTCCCCTGTCATTAATTGCTATGGAACTTCTACTGTAACTTCAAGTCAATATCTCAGTCTTGAGTGCCTAATAGGGTAAATATGAAATACAGAATTCTTGATGTAGTGGTTGACTATTTGCCGAACGTCATTGAGCTAATTACAGATCCCACCATTCAGGGAGCCGTAGTTGGTGAGGAAGGCAAGCTTTCGGTGTACACCTTTGCTGATGAGACTGATACTAGAGGAGAGCTTGTTGTCCTTCATAGTAACTGGCGCGGCACTGTTTCAATCGATGGGCAAGTTGCCGTAGGTGATTGGGATGATCCAACTTCGACCTTGCTGATTGATGCCAATGGTGGCACGTGTCAGGTGATTGGTGACGAAATGCAAGTTGAAATCGATAGCAAAATCAGTGGTAGCGCGGTCTGACCGCAAAATGGCTTGATTAAGATTAAGTAAATGGAGCTTGTTAATGTATCCCTCAATGAGAAGAAGCCTTGCTCTCGGGCTAACTTTTGCTCCCATGGCTATGGCAGCGATGTCACCTCTGGCTCTGGCAGATACCGCAAAGCCAAAACTTCAGACCAAGGTTGTAGCAACTGAAGTCATAGAGGAAGAAGAGGCTCCCATAAAGGGCTTTCACCCTATCAAACGGGCTCTGGCACCAGTAGTACGACTAGAAAAGAACAGCAGGCAGTTGCAAAAGCAGATTTTGCGCTTAGAGAAGCCTATCAGTAATTTGCAGCCAGCAATGAATGGCTTGCATGAAAAAATGGATGGGGTGGATACAAGGTTGCAGTCAATGGATGGTCACCTTACCACCATGGATGGTCACGTTACCTCTGTCGGTCGTCAGGTATCAGGTGTCAGGCGTGATCTCGGTTCAATGCGCGAAGATCTGAATAATTTGCAAACCCCTCTTCATGCTCTGCTTGAACCGTTGAATAATGTTGCCGTGCCCCTTGAGCAAGTTCGTCACGAACTTGCTGATATGAGAACTTTGCTCGCCACTGTTCTAGCATCAATTGTAATGGCCACAATATGTATTGCAATCGGCACACCGATTGCAGCAGTTTTAGTTTTTAAAAATAGACACCGATTTTTTCCCAATATAGAGGAGAAGGATTTTCCTGGTAGTGCCACAGTTGAAGAATCTCCTCCGCAAACTGTCGCTAAGTAGGGCTCTCCGGGCATTTAATTGGAACTTCTCGTCTCTCCTATCGTCGGCGCAAGAGACAAGACGGAGGAAGTTTAGACCGTGAGAGATATTAATAGTAAGGTAGCGCGCAGACGCCTTCCTGGTGGTTATCCTTTAGTACTGATTGTTGAAGACGATAAGCTACAGCAGAAACTCTATAATTTGATTGCTGAGCAGGTGCAGATGATGCCAGTCATTGTTGATAGTTGTCGCGATGATGTTGAAGCCGCAGCCTCATCTCACTTCGATTTGATTTTTCTTGATCTACAGATGCCTGATGCTAATGGCATTGAATGTGCCGATCGGCTGCGCTTAGTGCCTAATGTCCGTGATAACGGAACGCCAATTATTGCAGTCACAGCTCACGCCATGCCTGGTGACCGAGAGCGCTGCCTTAGTGCTGGTATGGACGATTATCTGAGCAAACCTTTTACCCTCCTGGAGCTGAAGAATAAAATTTCACAGTGGTCGATTCGTCGCACCGCTTAGTTGATATTCTCATAGT
>JAUPUU010000473.1 GCA_030917395.1 Cyanobacteriota bacterium erpe_2018_sw_21hr_WHONDRS-SW48-000092_B_bin.40 | reverse complement strand
GAATTCGTAGGGCTCGTGAACTTCGCCTACCTGATGAGGCTAGTATTGAAGAAGTGAATGAGCTTGAAGCCAATTGGAATCAGCGAAAGGAGCAATTAGAACAAGATTGTCAGATTTAGGGTTGAGTCTCAATCTTTTAAAAGCGGCAATCGAAAGACGAAGGTAGTACCTTCACCAGGCTTTGAAGTTGCCCAAATTTGTCCGCCATGAAGTTCAACAATAGCTTTGCAGATTGATAGTCCTAATCCGGAGCCTCCTTTAACAAGCAGATCCGAAGCTTCAACTTGCTGATATCGTTCAAAAACTTTGTCGAGCATCTCTTCTGGAATGCCCCGACCAAAGTCTTTTACACTTATTTCCACCTCTCCAGCATCGTCCATACAAGATCTTGCGCCGATGTGCACCTCTCCTCCCGGTTTGGAAAATTTGATGGCATTGCAGACCAGATTGACGAGAGCCTGCACGATTCGTTCAGCATCAACGAAAATTTCGCATTCGCTGTCCTGCCAGACAAGCGTCACACTTTTTTCGTTAGCCAGAGGCTCTGTGATTTCCTCACTGAGCTGAAATAGGTCTTCAATCAGCACCAGTGACGGATTTAAAACAAATTGCCCATGACGAATTTTCTCAATGTTGAGAAAATCGTTGATTAAATTGATCATTCGAGTGCTGGCGATATCAGATTTTTTCAGCATCGCAATAGCGCTGTCGGGCAGTTCTCCTGCGGCTCCACCTTGCAGCATTTTGCCAATGTTTTTCATCGCTGTCAGAGGGGTGCGTAAGTCATGGGTCACCATGGCGATAAAATCCTGACGCGCCTGCTCCGCTTTTTTTAAATCATTTGCCATGATATGGAAGCTCGTGTCGACTTCTCCAATTTCATCCGCTCCTGTATCAGGAGCATGAAGTGACTGCCCTTGCGCAATGCGCGCAGCATTGTTGGCTAGTAACGAGAGACGAACAGTTATGCGGCGAGTTAGTACAAAGGCGATCACTGAAAAAAGAACAATATTTCCAGCGGCCATACCAAATAGAGCCTGTCTTAATTTTTGCCTTTCTAAAACGACCCGCTCATGCGCCTCTGCACGTATGCTTGCTGTTTGTCGGCCGAGATCGATTAATTCGTCTGAAAGAAGTCGGTAAATTTCGAACTTAGTGCTTCGAAGGCCCCGGCATAGACTCGCGTATTCGTCGCGATTTCCGGCGACAAGAGCTCGACAGGCTTGATTCCAAGAACTTTGCACACGAGAAAATAAATCTCTGAGGCGCAACGACGCACCATGAAATTGCTGATCGTCTTTGGTTAATTCGACTAACTTATCGACATGCTTAATCATCCCAGATACGCTGGAATTTGATACCGCATTCGGCCCTATATCAATGGTTGTGCGCCAATCTGATGTGCTGTGACTAACCCTAAAAGCAGTAGAAACAATAGCGCTTATCTCATCGCTCACGAGACGGTAGTGTTCGGCCTGCTCAGCTTCTTTTTCTGCGTCGTTAGCAAATTTTGCCAGCATGTACACACAAGCCAACTCAAAAACAAGTGGCAAGGTTACCAGCGCGATCACCTTAAAAGTTAGCGAATACCTTAATTGCATTATGCTCTACGCAGCAAATTGGAACTTCATGTGGTCTTTGGTCATATAATATACAGTTTTTGCACCAGTGAGTTGTATAGTCAAGCAGCAGTTCTTCGTGTCGGAATAATCGGCAATGGCAAAAATTCTCTACCTTGAAGACGATGCAGAGCTTCAGTACTCCGTGACCTCACTTCTAAGAGCCGAGCGGCATACCGTTGAGGCTGTTGAACTCGGCCAGGAGGCTATCGATAGGCTTGCCTATGCCAAATTTGATCTGATTATTCTCGACATCAATGTAGCCGACGTGGATGGGAAAACTGTTTGCAGTGAGTATCGCAGAAGTGGTGGAAAAACACCCGTACTGATGCTGACTGGAAATGCAGAAATAATTGATAGAACAACCGGATTAGACTCGGGCGCCGATGACTATCTAACTAAGCCTTTTGATAGTCGGGAGCTATTGGCACGCGTAAGAGCACTGCTAAGACGGCCAATAGATACGGCTCTCTCAAACACACTTCGCCATGGATGTATTGAGCTTGACACAATTACCCGCAAAGTGACTCGAAATGGAATTGAAGTGTTCATGCAACCGCGTGATTTTGAATTATTGGAACTGTTGATGCGACATCCGGCACAAACATTCAGTAACGACGCCTTACTTGATCGAGTTTGGCATGTAGATAACGAGGCCTCATTAAACGCGCTGCGTTCATCAATTAAGCGTATACGCCAGAAAATTGGTGATACCAATGGTGATATCATTGAGAACATCCCCAAAGTAGGCTATCGCCTGCGCCAGGGGTGATCGTATCGGGTTAGTCTGCCATAAACACCTTATATTGGGCAGCAGTGTATATTGAGTCGTTTGAACCATTGTTCATCCATTCCTTAATGGCGTTTATCATTTTGGCAGGCTGATCCTGGGCCGGACCTCGCTCACTAGATGTCCTCGGAGTGCCACTTTCTAAATGCTCAAGCGACTTGATTGAATGAATAGTGCAGGTTAGCCAGAGTCAAATTTGTAATCCAATCATTGAATTGAGCAGGCGAAATCATCCTTGATTGAATACCAGTTTGTATTCTCAGCGCTATTCTTAATTCCGATGCAGTAATTTTATTTCTATGCACCAGTACTTGGCCCAGAAGTTCATCGCTGTCTAGTCCGCATTCCAATGCATTTAGAAGTTCATTTACATTGACCAGACCAGCCTGCAAAAGCAGATAGCCAAGCCGTTGTCTTTCAGGATTCAGGTTAGTCACCGCCGGACTGTCGTCAGTAATGCTTTGCTCGTTGTCTTCGAACAAAGCCTGGCGCACTGACAGTTCTCTTCGCTTGATTTGCAAGACTAATTCGAGCGCTT
>JAUPUU010000472.1 GCA_030917395.1 Cyanobacteriota bacterium erpe_2018_sw_21hr_WHONDRS-SW48-000092_B_bin.40 | reverse complement strand
CTTAAGCGGAGACGACAAGGCGTCTTATCTTAAGGCTATTCAGTTATCAGGGTTCAACCTGCAAGAGCTAAAGCTCAGTATGTTGAATCAATGAAGAAATCAAATCAGGGAGTCAGTAATGACTCCCTTTTTGTTTGGCAATTTTTTCTGACAGTTTCGGCGCTGGTATTATCAGTGGTATCAGCCGTTAGTAGATTTCTCTTTCGCCACGTCTATAAATCTTGGCTTGATTCAATAGCATGCGGCCTAGCTTCGTAATAGCGTCGCCTTCATCGGGGCTTTGTCTTTGCACAATGCGGTATTGGCCATTCTTGTATCCTTCCATAATCCAGAGAACACCGTCCTTAAGGCTTGCGTCATTGCTGGAAGAAATCCGTCGGCCGAATAATTCAAAATCATAAAGTGGCGGACGGGTGTACTCATCGAACCGGTCTATTTGCCAGAATTTCGCGGCATCAAAATTTTTGATTAGCTCAGCGGTTTCACTGGCATCGACTGCTATTTCTTCGTGCGTAATTCCTCCTGTGTACAATCTTTTTTTCGGATCATAATCTTTATCGATTTGGCTTTTGGTGAGAGCAGCTGAGCCGGGATTGCCTTGGTTGCAGTAAAGCGTTACGCAGACTGGCGGACACTTTGAGTGCTGCCAGATAAACCGATAAGCTTCTCCTTTGCCGGCTCGTTCAAATAGTGGTCTTTCTTCTAAGCTTTTCAGCGTTTCGCACAATGTGGCCCCGTTTTCTGGTGTCAGGCCGGCTGAGGGTGGAAAGTAGTTGGCGACCATTAGGTCGGCCAGCGACCTGTTTTTGCTTGCAGGCTCTGGCCGATTTGATGTGCACAGATAGCTGGTTACAAGCAGTGTGATGCTCAAGATAATTATCAGGAATTGGCGAGGCTTCATGATTGCTTTTACCGCTTCCTTCTCTGTTTTAGTAGGCTAGCTGGTCGTGCTAGCTCACATACTTCGACTCAAGTTCTTCAATAGTAGGCCTATTTGCGTACTCCTTATCGTTGTTGAAACAAATAAATGACAGACCGGCTATCCCAAGTGCCAGCAATATAAAAGCCAATAGAAATTCGCTTCCTGTCTCCCCGTGCAGGCCAGTCGACAGGCATGAGCGTGCTGGTGACTTGGGATCAAACCAAACTGTCACCGGTGATCCTTCGCTGTATTTGCTTTGAAATGATTTTGACTCATTCAGGTTGTCGAAAGTCGGATTGGGGAAGCCTATTACGTCCCCTCTGTAGTGATGACCCTTGTAGCTGTAACTGTAGGAGACGTGCGGTGTGTATGTGTCGATCTTTCTTTTCCCGCCGTTTCTGGTTCTTACTGTCGTATGAGATTCCTGTACTGTCACGACTTGCATTTTTCCTGTGACGCAGTACCAGTCTTTTGAGTTGACAGCCATGGTTCTGTTCGAATACCAGTGGTTACCAAACCAGGCGCTTCCTAGTATGCAGAGAATACAGAGCACTAAAGTGTTGAAGTTCATGGTTGAGGCAAAGTGTTTGGGGAGTTTGACTTAGCTATTTTGCCACAGCCTGTTGACAACCGCTGCTAAATTTAGATTGCTGTAATAAGTGCCGGATTTCCTTTTTCAATCAAGCAAAAGGAAACTTCGGGGGCGCGATGGCGGTAACGTGTCTAGCTGAAGATTTTCAGACGGCGGTGGTGCTTTCACCAGTGACTAGCTGATTGCTCGCATCTATATTGAATGCAATCAAGTCAGGCTGTAGCTATGAATAAGTACATTCGATTTCTCGAGAAATATTTTTTGATCAGTGCACTTATAGCGCTCGTCCTTATGTGTATGCAGCAAGTTATTTCCTCGTTGTTGAGTCACGTGTTTTCGGTTTCTTGCCTTGCTCCATATTGCATTTGCTTTGCGCTGCTCGCCATTCTTAATCGGTTGATGGCGCGAAAAGTTTTGCCTGGGCAAAGTCAATTGTGGCAGTATCTCTGCAGCACGTTTCCTTGGCTTTGGGTCCTACGCAGTGCTGGCCAGCTAGTTCTCTGCGTTGCGCTTGTATACGGAAGCGTTTTCGTCTCTGGATTAGTTTGGCGATATGGAGGAATCGATAGCGCTCACTTTGCCAGTGCATGTCGGCAGATGGAACTGGCTGAACGCATATTTCAGGTGACAAACGGCACTGGTGAACGGAGTTTTGCTGTCGAATCAGGTATTGGAGAGCGTCCAAGGCCAGGCCAAACTCAATTGAGCTTTGAGTCAGAGAATATCGAATTGGATACTATAGTCGCAAGAGTTTATGGTTCTCAAAGTCGAACCATGGCCAATAGATACTTATGTCACGCATACCGGGCTGAGGGTGCGTTCGAAAACTATAAAGCGGCGTCGAGTTACTTTAAGAGTGCTCTGGGAATTTATCGAACGCACGATGATCCTGAGAAGTGTCTGGAGATTCTTCATTTTCTTGCCTATGCCCAGGGTGAGAATGGCGAATTTGATGAATTGCGGGAGAATTTGAAGACGAGCCTAAGGATGCTTTTTCAAGCTAACTTAAGCCCTTCGGCAAAACGTAATTTCTCAACAGTGACTTATTACGCTGATGAATTCGGTATTGATGTGTGTCGAGAGAATTTGTTGCTTAGCAGGTTGCCACTTTCTGCAACAACTCATACCAAGGAGACTGATGTCTCTTTTCTTGATTGCACCCTATTCTCCTTACTTCTTTTAATTCCCTTTATTCGACCGCTGAGAACTTGCTTGCTTAAACGGGCTCGGTTCAAATGGGAATCAGCTTTGCAGCAAAGCGATTCAAGGTTGAGCTCTATTGAACAGCTAGACAGACTTATTGTGCTCGAGTTGTTCCTCGGCAACCGCACAAAAGCCGATGAATACAGTCGCAAGTCTTTAGAGGTGGCAACGTCCTGGAAGACTTGACCTTGCCATTGATTTATTGATTGATTGAGATTTAGTTGCCTAGAGTGTTTGGCTGTCCGAAGAGAATTGAGCCGTCAGCATCGATAGTAATTTGTGTGGCATCT
The DNA here is from genome assembly GCA_030917395.1 of Cyanobacteriota bacterium erpe_2018_sw_21hr_WHONDRS-SW48-000092_B_bin.40. Classification (GTDB taxonomy): domain Bacteria; phylum Cyanobacteriota; class Vampirovibrionia; order Obscuribacterales; family Obscuribacteraceae. The sequence goes on along the minus strand of JAUPUU010000472.1, from coordinate 2,563 downwards.
GCAATTCCTGTCACCAGACTGTTTTCGTTGTTGGATGTTGAATTTGCGACAGCGAAGATATTAGTAAATTGAATGAAATCGCTTGGTAGTTTTTTCCCTTTTACCGACACTGCAGCCTGCATCTGGGCAAAGACTTCGTTGAACACAGTGCTTGAATGTTGCTCTGCTGCTCGCGAGATTTCGGTGTGTCGTTCGAGTGACATAAAGCGTTCCTCTCAGTCCGGGGGTTGATGAGGATATTAGGTTCCAGTCGTTGCCGAGTTGTTAATTTTGAAAGGTCGCTGCCAGGGTTGGATCCGATCGAATTGAATTGGACTGGACAGCCACCCCTTTTATCGACCGGCTCCAATTCGATTGTTACCGATTAGAAATTATCGTTTACAGATTATCGATAATCGATTATAGTGAAAACAGTTCGAAAGCGAAGAGTAAATGCCTGCACCCCCAAGGGTGTGTACTGCTGTTCTTCATTCGCTTATCCTAAATTTAGAGGTATTTGAAATGTCAGACCAAGATTATGTCTATGGAGTTTTTGCCGACCAAAGCAATGTGGCGGCGATGGTGACGCAAATGCACGAGGCCGGTTTGCGCACTTCCGAAATTTGCGTGCTCGGCAATAAGAGCGAACAGTTCAGCCAACTGGCCGGCAAAATAGAAGATCCCACTAGCAAGCACTTCATTGCTTTTGGCGTTGGTGGCGCTATTGCTGGCTTGATTGCCGGTTTGGTTGTGTCTCTCCATATACCAGGCGTAAACGGATTTCAACTAATTGTACCTTTGATGGGCACCGTAGCTGGTGGCGCCTGTTTCCCGTATTTCATTTGCCAACTAGCTACATTCCTCACTTCAAACCGGCCACAGCACTGGGCCAATGTTTTTGAAGGAACAGTGACTGACGGCTCCGTTATTGTTATGGTTGAGCCGCAGTCATCGGCGCAGCGGCAATCAGCAATCGATATTTTGCTGGAGCACAATGCTATTGAAATGATCTTCCGCCGCTCTCCATGGGGCGTTTCCGGTACAGGCGAACCAACTGTGCCTAATCTGGAAGAAGAGTTCGAGCAAGAGAAAGAAGACAGACGTCTTACTGCTGTTGCTTAGCTAAGTTCTCTTTATATAGAAGGAAGGACGCCAGGCATCGGGCCAGGCGTCCTTCTTGTCGCTACCTTTATAGGTCGGGATTGTCGCCAATAGAGGCTCTCACGCCGCGAACAAGTTCCCAAAGATATTTGTCGGACAATCTCAAGCCAAGTGCACCCTTGGTATCCAAACAATTTTTTTCAATGGTGCTAACTAAGTCGCATCTGGCGTAGCTCATTTTGGCAATTCCACCTTCACCCTTTGGAATTTCCTTGTGGAATTTGACATTGATATTTCCTAGACCTGTGCTCAATGGGACAACAATTACACTGTCCCAGGCTCTATTTCTGTTATTTGGTGAGATGACAATGACCGGCCTTGGTAGATGCGGATCGCCGGGGCTAATCGGATTGGTATTTATCAACCAAACCTCGCCTCTTTTCGGATATTGCTCTTGTGTTGCTGTTGGCACTATTGAAGCTGTCATGCCCTGACCTAGTCCTTTGTTTTACGAAAGGAACTACTGGTCAACGTGGTCCAGTCTTTAGCGTCTGCATTCATTTCTTTGGCTGCAGCCTGGAAATAGGCTTCTTCTTCAGTCTCAGCATGATTGAGCAGCCATAGTTCCATGGCTTCTTCTATCGCATCACTGCGAGTGAGGGCCAATTTGTTTGCTTGCTGGTCGACCATTTCCACCAAGCTCTCTCTAACGCTTGCTGTAAATCGGCTCTTTCTTTGCTTTTTGCTCATAGCTCACTGCCTTTGAACCGAAATCGTAATACGCTTGATAAGCTAATATTGTCATACGATTTGTCATACGGCAAGGGCCTTTATGGCTAAAATGCGGCGCGAAGTTAGTTCAATAATATAGATAGAGGTCAGACCTTCGAGGCACTGTCCAGGCTCAGAGTTGGTAGAACGTTGTTGCCATGGCAGTCTTTAGGGTTGCTCACCACAGTACCGTCTTTGCAGACGTGATAGTTGCTCAAGGCTTCTTGCACAGCTTTGTTTGGGGCTTCTGGAGCTTCTGTCGCTTTAGGCGCTGCTGGTTTCTCTTGGATTTCTGCGCTCATGCCAATTACCTCGTGGGGAGTGCTTAGTTGAATACATGCAATTTGCTTGTGGAATTACTATGTGACAACTGGTGTGAAAACTTCGTGACAGCAAAAATCTGCAGTTTGGGCAAAAAAGTAACGTTTTCAATATAGACTCTAAATAAATTCGGAATACCTGGCAATGTTCTGTTGGGAGTGGTATTCTAAATAAATCGAGCACGGCACACGCAAGTGTTGCCGGCCTGGATATTTTTCGCGTCGGATCGGCAACTTTGCTGAAACGAACGAAAAAATTCTGTCCCTCGAAAACTTGAACCCTGATAACTGAATAGCCTTATGTACAAGGCGCCTGTCAAGAATTTTGAGTAGGCAAACTAAATCGTTTTAAACGCACTTGGCTAACGCTAAGTGACAACGGAGAGTTTGAT
>JAUPUU010000471.1 GCA_030917395.1 Cyanobacteriota bacterium erpe_2018_sw_21hr_WHONDRS-SW48-000092_B_bin.40 | reverse complement strand
GAAAGCTTCAGAGCCACAGCCGCATCAAGGAAGAAAGCAGCTTCTAAGAAACAGGAAAAACAGCTTTGAAAAAACGCAATTCTAATTGTCGTTGCCACGCAATTTAATTTGACGCCAATCAAGACAGGCACTTCATATGAATAACGGCTTCCGTCAGACCTATAACCATAATGCGTTTCATTATGGTCGAAAACTCGGCGCTCCGATTTAGTTGGATTCGCAATTAAATCGCGGTCCTGCTCATTTGCAGCGATTACAGTTCGCACCTCGGCTTCTATACCACTAGCAGCTGCCGCATCTTCTTCCATCTCCCGCTCTTGGCGCGGCTCCCTTAGCTCTCGCTGTGTTGCAGAAGTTGCAGCTGGTTCAGGGGCTCTCCCCTTACCATAGTGCGGCTTACGAACATTTGGTTCGTCAGGCGGAAAGGACATGTCTACAGCATTAAACTTAGCCTCTAATGCACGCCTTCTTTTCTGACATCTGGCAGCCTCCTCCTCCTTTCCAAGCCTGGTCAATACCAGCTCTAGATTAATCAGAATCGTTAGAAGCAAAACATCTTGTTTGCCGGTAAGCTCATGCTGAGATAAGCAGCGCACGAGGATCGGCTTCTTTGTATCGCCCATCCTGATACAGCAGTGAAGACCTTGTCACTTGCTCTTGTATTGACGAAAGAATTTCACTAGAGCCTGCAGCCTGGGCATCTAATCTAGCCATGGAACTAACAAACGCGACAGCAATAGAAACGGCAACGAGTGCTTCTATAGGTCTAAATACTTTGCGCGACCGCTGCTGAAAAATCTCGATAACAGAACCTCGTTGACGAATATTGAGTAAGAGGCTCCAAGAGGGATCTTCCCCCAGCAAAAGAAGAATCTATAGACTAAGCAAACTTAAACTAGATAAAACCCTCCAATTGTAGTCTAGGCAACCGTTATTAATTGGAATAACGGGTAAGTTAACAACCAGGCTACACGGGGGTAATGCGGGTGGGGAAATTTGCATTGGCGGCGGTGATTTGCTTCTCCGCCAGTTTTGGCGCCGCCCAAGCCAGCACTTGCATAGGTGCGAATCCTTGCAATGCCTGTCATATTTGCAGCGCGTGCAAGCGATGCTCTAAAATGGGGCTGACCTGCGGGGTGTGCGCAGGTGACAGCAACGGGAAACAGATTCATAGCCAGGAGAAAGACAAGTTGGCGGTGAAGGGAAAGTAAGCACAAATATTTCTCAGCAGATAAGAGCCATGCCAGGTAGCCTTTAAATGGAATCTCGAACCAAAATGTCATGTCAATTATCCATGAGGCTTCCATGTCAGCAACACAGACCAAAGCAATTTTCGACTTCTCCGATGAAATAAGACTTGGAACTGTGAAATCAGTAGATACGACTTCGGTTCTGGTCTCCATAACAAGCCTTTCGCAATTACTTAAGCTACAAGTAAATCGCTTAGTTGCGCTACAAAGTAGCAGACCGACCCATACACTTATTGGGGTTGTTCAAAAAATAAATCGAAGTTATGGATCCGCACCTAGTAAGCTAAATGAAAAGCCTGATGAAGATTTTGAAAGTCTCGGTGAAACTTCGTTTGCGGGTGCCGGAGCTGAAATTAACTTGGTAAAAATAGTACTGATCGGGACATTTATCGACAAAATCGGATCAAAGGAAAATATCTTCAGACGAACTCTAGAAACGGTACCAGATATTGAAGCGGCCTGTTTTCCAATAGAAAGCGATCGACTTACTGCATTTATGAGGGTGATATCTGAAGCTGGTGGAGGAGAATTACAACGTCTTTCAATTGGACACTACACGCTGGATGAACACGCAGAAGCGTTTCTAAGTGGAAACCGTTTGTTTCAACGACATGCAGTACTTGTTGGCAGTACCGGCTCTGGCAAATCGTGGACCGTTGCACGTCTGCTGGAACAAGTAGCGTCACTACCAAATGCAAACGCGATTTTGATAGACGTTCACGGCGAATATGCCCCATTGAACGGGAGCGGGTTCCAGCATTTCAAAATCGCTGGCCCTTCAGATCTTGATGCTGCGCGATCTCTTAAAGACGGAATAATCCATTTGCCCTTCTGGCTAATGGGCTACGAAGATAGTATCTCAATGTTAGTAGACCGCTCTGATCAAAACGCCCCAAACCAGTCAATGATTCTGGCAAAAAAAATAGCTGAAGCAAAACGAATAACATTAACGAAATTAGGGAAAACTGAGGTGCTAACAAACTTCACTAGCGATAGCCCAATCCCATTTGACATTAGACAAGTAATTGAAGGTCTCGAAGCCGAAGACGTGAAGATGGTCCCCGGGGCCAAAGCCGGCACAGAAAAAGCAGGTGAGCTAAATGGCAAACTGACACGCTTGATTCTCCGACTGAAAGCAAAAGTCTCAGACAGAAGACTCGGTTTTATGTTTAGCGGTCCTGAAGAAGCCCATTCATATGAAGCACTGGAAAACTTAGCCATAGCCTTAATGGCCGGTACTTCGCAAAAAGCAAGCACCGGCAGCGGAGTAAAAATAATCGATTTTTCTGAAGTGCCATCAGACATTCTGCCACTAATAGTAAGCTCACTTGCTCGATTGATTTTTTCCATTCAACAATGGACAGAAAAGCAGAAGAGGCATCCGATAGCAATATTCTGCGACGAGGCGCACCTCTATATACCAGAGGGGCAAACATCGGAATTAGCAGGCACTGCTTCACGATCGTTTGAGCGAATTTCCAAGGAAGGACGCAAGTACGGTGTAGCGCTGGTAGTCATCAGCCAAAGGCCATCTGAGGTCAACAAAACAGTACTGAGTCAATGCGGCAATTTCATTGCCATGCGTTTAACCAATGCAGAGGACCAAAATGTAATAAAACGCATGATGCCAGACACACTATCGGGCTTCACCGAATTGCTCCCCATACTTGATGTCGGAGAGGCGTTAATAGTCGGCGACGCAAGTCTTCTACCAAGTAGAGTGCGAATTAGTAAACCGGTATGCGAGCCGGCAAGCCTAACAGTGCCTTTTTGGGACCGCTGGTCCGAGGCAACAATTGAACCTGGCCTAAAAAAAGCAGTGGAATCGTTGCGGCGACAAAGTCAGTCAAGATGATAGCTACCGAAGAAGAACTATTAAAACGAGCCCAAGACTGTATTGCCAACTTTCCGGCCATCATACTTGGCTCTGGTGCGTCGGCCAAGTACGGGCTCTCGGGTATGAAATCTCTTGGCGAGCACCTTATCAAAACAATTGACTGTGACAACATAGAAGCTCCTGGATGGGCCGCATTTCGAAGTAGCTTGAAAGAAGGCAAAGATCTTGAGACTGCACTTCAAACTTCCAATCTGGAAGAAAGCCTGATTCGAAAGATAGTCATTGCCACTTGGACTCTGATTTCACAAGAGAACACAACACTCTTCAAAAATGTTTTTAATAACATAAACTATCTCGCCTTGTCACGTCTATATAGATGCCTTTTAGGGACCACTCACACTAGACTACAGGTTATAACAACCAACTATGATTGTCTCGCTGAATACGCAGCAAACGCTACCCGCTATCAATTTTATACGGGTTTTACTCAGGGCTTCATCGGCGAAATTGACGAGTCACCACGGATCCTCGCCTTTAAAAACAATCAGCCAGTAAAAACAATCGATATTGCAAAAGTGCATGGATCGCTCGACTGGTTCGGCTCAACGGACGGTTTGGTGCGATCGATAACCGGTGCTATATCAATTCCCTCAAATTGGCAGCCGCTGATAGTAACACCTGGTGTCTCAAAGTATGAAAAAACGTATAACGAGCCATTCCGCTCAGTATTGGCAAGAGCAGACCATGCACTAATCAATGCAAATTCATATCTATCAATTGGTTATGGCTTTAACGACAACCATATTCAAACTAAGTTGATCACAGCCATCGAACGTGACGGAAAAAAAATAGTAATACTTGCTCGAACACTCACGGAAGCGACAAGGAGAATGATCACATCTGGGCTAGTAAAGAATTTTCTCGCCCTAGAACAAGGGGCAGAAGGAGAAAGCATCGCATATTGTCCAGACAATTTGAGCGGCATCGTAATTTCGGCACCCATCTGGGAACTTGACAGCTTTTTGTCTTGGGCAACCCAATATTGAAATCATCACGCCACATAGCGCAGAGCCGGATTGTGAAGAATTTGATCACCACCAAATAGCTTCTTTACAAGTGTATAAACTTCAAACGAGTAATTCAGCCTATGCCGATACACTGACGAGTGGAAAGCACGCAACAAACGGAAAGAACAGCCGCACAGTCATAGCCGTAAAAGAAGTCTGTGGAAGTCGACAATCAAGAGGAGGATCAAAAGTGAACCTGAATGACGAAAAGGTAGCGCAATTTAAAGAGCTCTTTCCGGCATCTTCTCACTCGATCTCACGCAAGCCTAATGGACTGTCGTCGCTACATCGATCAAGCTGGTATCAAAAATTATTCACACACATTATGAAGCTAGACATTCAAGCGGTGGATGTCGCTATGCCAGGCGTAATTGAAGTTGAGCCAATGAAAATACTGGTCTCCGCAGGAATTGCTCTAACACCAGCTCAGTCGGCAGAAGATTCTAGAGCCAGTTTCGCCACAATTAGATATGGATGGTATTTTCGAGATTTGGTACATGGCGAGGGTTTAGTACTTCCAGCTGAATGTGCTGAAATCGAGACAAGACTTAAGACAGTTCTCTAGAT
>JAUPUU010000062.1 GCA_030917395.1 Cyanobacteriota bacterium erpe_2018_sw_21hr_WHONDRS-SW48-000092_B_bin.40 | reverse complement strand
AAAATACAATCACTGGTGTGATAGCAGCTAAGAAGACTAGAGCGAGAGTATAGTCAGACAGCGAGATTTGACTAGCGGCGCTAAGGTAGCAGTTATAGGTCGCGAAAAAGACAGCGGGCACAAGCAGGACGAGAGGCACCAGCATATAAAATCGAAACTTTTGCGTTGGTACTAGCATATAGGCCAGCAGAGCCGCAGGAATGGCGCCCAGACAGGCGCCTAAAGCGACCACAAAGAGCATGAGAGAAACATGCAATTGCGGTGGAATCAAGAGTTTAAAGCAAAAGGCAAACATGGCTAGTGGCAGACCGGCGAAAAAAGCTGCCAGACTGAAAACGATAAAGCTTGCAGGAAGCAGTACTAGCCAACGGCAGATAGCCACAACTCTATCTTGAGGAACTTGGCGGAGAGCAAAATTGGAACTATCATTCTCCACTTGGTCAGCTCCTCAATAATCTAATCTGTGAACTAATCAGTGGAATTAACAGGGGAAGAAACATTCAACTCTCAAGTGGCAACTCAAAGCGAAAACGAGTACCCTGGTTAAGCTGAGATTCGGCCCAGATTCTTCCGCCATGCAATTCAACTAAAGCCTTACAAATCGCCAGGCCCAGGCCAGAACCACCCCTGGTGCGAGCAGTTTGATTGGGAGCCTGCTGAAAGCGATCGAATACGCTTTCTAGCATGTCTTGTGGCAAGCCTGCACCTTGATCTTCAACTGTTACAGTGACTGATTCTTTTTTGATCTTGGCCGACAATTTGACGGTGCCTCCCTTTGGCGAAAACTTAACTGCATTCGAGACTAGATTGGCAAGGATACGCAGCAGCATCTGTTCATCAGCCTCTACTGTGGCATTTGTCGCTTCAAACTTAAGTGATACACCGAGTTCATGGGCAAAACCAACAGACTGTTCAACCGTGCTTTCAAATATCTTTTGCAGCGAAATACTTTCGCGGTTTAATTCCATCATGCCAGACTTTACTTTCTCAATATCCAAGAGGTCGCCAATCAAGCGCATCATACGATCACTACTGCGCTGAGCACCGGGTAAAAAACGCTTGGCTTGCTCGCCTGGGTCGCCATAGATTCCCTCGCCTAAAAACTGCAGGTAGTTCTGCACTGTGGTCAGCGGAGTGCGCAAATCGTGGGTGACCATAGCCACAACCTCTTGCTTTAAGCGCTCAGCAGCGCGCTCATCACTGACGTCGTGAAAGATGCTAATTAGCACGTCATCTTTACTCGGTCCGTCTCTGCCCTGGAGATCTCGACCTTCTTGTTGTGCCCACTGAGCAGACCAGAGCACTTCCCGCTGCTCGCCATCGGGCCGGTTAATGGTTAAAGTCAATGCTTTGTCGTTGTTATCTTCTCTTGCTCGTTCAAGGTATGCCCGGGCCTCTTCTCTACAAGATTGATTGACATAGTCAAAGAAATTAGTGTAAATAATTTCGTCAACAGTCATTCCAAAAAGCTCTTCACAAGCCGGATTAGCGCTAACAAATTTAAGGCGAGAATCAAAAGAGCAAATGCAGTCGCTAGCGTTCTCTAAGATTACTCTCTCTTTACCAACAGCCTCACGTAGTTGATTAGCCATTCTATGAAAAACTCTATCTAGTTTAGAAATTTCATCATTACCGGAAACGAGCTTATTCAGGGCCTTGTTGCTGGCTAATCGATAACTATTATCGTTCATGATATTCAGTCGGCTAACAATACTGCGTGTCAAAACGAAACCAAGACCAAGTGTCAAAAGTATGTTTGCGATACCGCCAATAATCAAAACTTGCTGCACTTGGGCGCGGAACTGTCTTTGTTTCTCAGGGCTAGCATCTGCCACAGCTTTGCCAGCATCACCGAGACTGAGCACCTGCTCTGAGAGTTCGCGAGAGGCTCTACTCAACTTTTGCCAGAGCACCATGCGATCAACGCTGTCTTCCCTCTTTGCTGTTCTATATTGCGTCCGTATCTTGTTCATCAAGTCTTCAGCCTGACGCACCTTAAACAGAGCTGTATTCATTGCATCAGAAAGATCAGGTCGGTCTTTAGTCATCTCCTTGAGATTGAGAATATGTTTGTCAATATTCTCCGCCATTTTTTTGTATGCCTGGCCTAAGTTGGGATTCTGCTTGAGCGAATCTTCATCACCATAATCTGTTCTTACGGTCACTAGTTCACGGGTCAGAGCGATGACCTCATCGGCCACTTTGCGCGAATATTCGGCCCGCTTAGCCTCATCTTCAGCCAGATTTTGCAGGTGGGCAACAGTAGCCAGCATCGCCAGCTGCACAAGCAGAGGCACCGAGATCAGTATGAGTATCTTTGACTTAAGAGAGACAGGTCTAAGCATAAAGTGTTTATCCCCAAGAGCCTGTTGGGCAAAACCATTTGACCCTATTTTGGCTGCTAATTATCAGCCGCACGCAAAAAGTCACCGCCTCAAACCATAGACTGGTTATTGGCGGCGACTGTCTGTTTAACTTGAATCTAGTAGATAGTTTCCAGTTTCTCTATCTTCGATCACTTTCGATTGATTGTTCGCCCTGCTTCTTAAGACTTTGGCCGTCGAACTTTTTATCCTTCATTTCGTATGCTTGCTGCATCATTTCTTGCTTTCTCAGATTGGGCAAACAACCGTCAGCATTAGGTTTATTTGGGAATAGTGGCGCGAAGTCAAGAAATCCTTTATTTTCCATTTTTTCCTGCATTCTCTGAGCCTTATCTAAAGCCGCGCTTCCATTCAAACTCTCTTTAGGCAACTGCCCCTGATCATTCTTGATGTTTT
>JAUPUU010000470.1 GCA_030917395.1 Cyanobacteriota bacterium erpe_2018_sw_21hr_WHONDRS-SW48-000092_B_bin.40 | reverse complement strand
CAGCATGGCGACTCTCTCGCCTGCTCTTTTTGCAATGGCTTCTCACCCGAGTAGAAATGGGCATCACCCAAACCACCGTAGGTCCGGTGCTGCCACTAATCGAAAAAGTAGTGGCTGAAATCATCGAATAAATCAGCAAGACAGGAGGTGCTGAAATGAAAATACTAAAAACGCTCAGAAGGCAGCTAACGGTCTTCTCTCTAATTGCCATTGCCTGCACAGCAATGACATTAGATCGCGCAATCACTATGAAAGTCACCGTTGAGAAAGAAGTAAAACAGACAAGCGAAATACAAGATAATCAAACTGCGCTGAGCGATGCCCCGCAAGAGGCATCGCTCTTTCAGCCCCAAGGCTTATTGATAGAAACCGTTGCAGGCCAGATCTTACAATCTCAAAACGCAGATCTGGCTTACAATCCAGCATCAGGAGTAAAAATACTGACAGCCCTAGCTGTTTTGCATCAGCTCGGCCCCCAATTTCGCTTCAAGACCAAGGTCAAATACCAGGGAATCATTCAGAACCAGGTTCTAACCGGAACTATCAGTTTTGATGGCTGTGATCCATTCTTCAACCACGAACAGCTAGTGCAACTTACCAAAGAATTTACGAGCCGGGGAATCCAAAGCTCAGTTGCTTCCCTTATGGCCTCGACTGACTTTGTTTTCCAGGCTCAGTCAGGCAACAGAACAATAGCTCCCTTGTACCGAGCTCTGAGAAAGACAAAGCTAAAGCTGCGTCAGCCGAGAAAGGCCTATCAACCGTCGCACAATTCTACAATTGGCGACATTACCCTTGAAAGCAAGCCCTTGCTCGATATAGTCAAAGACTGTCTCTCACGCTCTGACAATGTAATTGCTGAAAAGCTAGGACAACTAGTCGGCGGACCGGCCATGGTCAGCCAGATAGCAATGGAGCAAACAGGCTTGCCAGCTAACAGCATTAGTCTTCAAACTAGCTCTGGTCTGGGAATTAATCGAGTCACGCCCCGGGCAATGATAACTATTCTCAGCCAATTCAAGGTCTTCCTCAAGAACCAGAATCTAGATTTGAGTGACGCCCTACCCGTAGCCGGTATTGATCACGGCACTATTTTCAAGCGCTTCGCTAAGAGCAAAATCAAAGGGGCAATGACGGCTAAAACAGGCACACTCAAAGAAACAGACCACGGGGCCAGTGTTCTTGTCGGTGAGCTGAGCACACAAAATCAAGGAAAAATCTTGCTTGTTATCTTCCAGAAAGGACGCAATACAGCGCGATTGAGGCAACAGCAAAATCAATTAGTAGAACAGCTACTGGTCAGCTCAGGTGGGCCAGGAGGAAAATACAAATGAAAAAGCTTGTTTATCAGCAAATTGGCTGGTAAGCAAGCGTCTAAAGCAAGCACCACAATCAAATAGAAAATAGCTAGAGACAAGGTCCAGCTATTTCTATTTTCCAACTTTCCACTACGTCTTTTAGTATTCAAGCAAAAAAGAGGGGCGTGAGGTGTATCAGTAACCGCTACTAATGGCCACTACACTGCCTATAATTTCGATCAGGTAAACAAGCTGTTATACTGCCTCGATGCGCAGTCGACTCACTTTATTAGCAGCTCTGGTCAGCGTGGCCGTATCACTGTGTGCTCTCACTAACAGCAGCAATCAAACACTGGCCGCTAGCAGCGAAAAAACTCTAAATTTTCCCTCGTCACAATCTGTCGGCTGGATTATTGATGTACCTCAAGACCCTGGTCTGGAGTGCAATATTCACGGCAACCGTTTGTGCAAGGCCCAAGGAACAGTAAAAGTTTCTCGCTCAAAACATCTAAAATTTGAACCCAACAGTCATTTTTTCGAACAGCCAGAATGCCTATTAAAACTACCTGGCGATGCTTTTGACTACATTGAACTACGTTTTCTTTCAATGGCAGACAACGAAGAAAATATCAGTGACAAAGTGATCGCCTACGTCACCCATCTCAAAGGCTTAAAAGCAGTGTCCCTGGACAAGAGTGAAACTACGGATGCAGCAGCAGCCAAGCTAGCGCTTCTGCCCAATTTAACCAGTCTTTCAGCCACCGATAGCTTAGTTAGGGGTACATGCTTAAATGAACTGAGGAAATGCAAATCTATTAGCTTTTTGCGCTTCGGCAACGGCGAAATTGACCACGACTCACTGCAATTCTTGGCCCAATTTCCCAACCTGAAGAGACTATCACTTCGCAGAGCAGGGCTGAAAAGGGCAGATATAGAAAAGGTAAGCAAATGCACCAACTTGGTCAATCTAGCGATCTCACAAAATCCTGGCGTAGACGACTCCTGTGTCGCCTTAGTAGCTAAGCTCAAAAATCTAAATGAATTAGAGCTTGCAGATACAGCAGTGTCAGTCGCAGGAATTGAGAAACTCAGTGTGCTAAAAAACCTGAACATGAGCTTACCTAGGCCAATGGCTACCTACAGCCCAAAAGAAAAGCTCAGATTCAAACAACTCTTTCCGCAGTCAAAATTCAATCTAGAATTTATGGTAGAGAAGAAGAGAAAACGTGACATCAATGATTTTCTTGAAGTAACGAACCAATCCAGCCGCAATCGCAAGTAATGCTCAGGAGCTTGCTTCTCTATCGGGGTCAAAGGAATAACCAACCCGGTGAAGGGTTCTAATAAATGACGGTTTTCCTTCTTCGTCAAGCTTTTGGCGAATGCGAGTAATGTGAACACGCACCGTATCTGGTGAAGTCTCAGCTTCACTTGACCAGATACGGTCAAGCAAAGCCTCTGAACTAAAAACTTCTCGCGGATTGCGCATAAAAAACTCAAGCAACAACATTTGTTGGGGTAGCAAGCGAATTTCAATGCCATCACGGGTCAGCTTTTGTGCCTTGATGTCTAATTTTATCGGGCCGGCTTGAAGCACCTCTGAAAGCACTTCTTTAGGGCGACGCAAAAGAGCACGAACCCGAGCCGAAAGTTCTCTCAGCTCAAAGGGCTTGGTTAAGTAGTCATCAGCGCCACTATCGAGACCTTCCATTTTTTGCTCGACTTCAGTTCGGCCAGTCAGCATGATAATTGGTATATGGCCGCCAGCAGCGCGATACTGACGACAAACCTGCACACCATCAAGGCCAGGAAGAGTCAAATCAAGCACTACTAAGTCATAGGGATAGAACTCTAGGCGGGAGAGAGCTTCTTGACCGTCATTAACGACATCGACGACGTGGTTCTCAGCGGTGAGCCAATCACTAGCTACTGCCGCCAGTTGTTTATCATCGTCGACAAAGAGAATTTTTGACATAGAGCCGGCAAACCTTTAGACCCGATAAAGTGCCGAAATTCTAGCACAGTGAAGATATTGATTTCCTATCGGGAAAACTATGGCGTGCAAGCCCTAAGTAAGGGCTATTTGGCAGGTCGCCATCACGGCCCGAGCTAAAGCCTGATCGGCAGGAGCTTGAGCTATCACCTCATCAACAATGACTCTCTTCATCAACAACTTTGCTCGACCAGCCCGATCAAAGCAGTGAGCGTTAATGGCTTTGGCGATAGTCAAATAAAAAGCTCGATTAGGATGATCTTTGTTCCTCTGAATTTGACGCAAAGCATCTCGAGCCACCCTGCGGGCCAACTCCTTGTCTCCCGACGCCTTGGCAGCCAGGGCAAGCGAAATAATCCGCGCCATTGACCGATCGACCGGGTCAGCCGCACTCTCACTAAAATCGCCAAAGAACATATCCAAGGTGCACTGATCCTATTTCAATTCTCGCGGCTAGTTCAAGCCAGTCAACCTAGTGAGTTTTGTGAACCCGTCTACGATTGCGAATATGAGCTGTCATAGCTCCTTCTGTCGGCAGCGCCAGCTTCGCTCCAGCTTGAATGACATTGGCGTCTTTCACCTCAGGATTTAAACGCATTACCACTTGAGCAGCAGCTGGTCTTTCAAATTTAAATAAGTGAGAGTAGTGACTAGCAATTATTTCATTGAAAGTATCTCCCGATTTGATTCTGTACGGAGATGTCGGCAAACGCAAAATAACAGCTAAGTCATTCTTATCGGCAGGCTTAATGGGCGCCACTACGACTTCAATTTTGACTTCGGCCTTCTTGGGCTCAATATCTTTGGGAGGAGCAAAGTTACTGGCATTAATAAACCTGGGATTCTTCTCAAATCTCTCCTCTTCTTTCCTGATGGCATGCTCAAGGTCTTTCTTCGAAACTGCACTATTGCCGGTCAACCAGCCAAAAGCGCCTTCTCTCTTCTCATTCTTCAACTCTGAATATCTGGTCGATAGATAGTCACGACCGGCGCCATCCAAGAAGCGCTCAAAGGCATCTTGAGCCGGAGACATCTTGTTTTGAGCAGCCAGGTCTTTCTTACTGATCTTTTTCTGGTCCTGCGAAATATCATCAAAATCTTCTCTAGCAGCCTGGAGTGCGAGCACTGGTAAATAGCCATCCTTTTGCAACTTATTAGTCATTGTCGCCACCATTTCATTATATCCAGAGGCATTGCCACCATTTCTGTAGTCTGCTAGCTCGTTACGAATGAAGTCTGGCAAACTAGTATTGGGATTAGTCTGAATTCTTTGCTCAACTCTCATGGCCAATTGCTCGCCCATACTATAATTGGGAACTGGTCTCTCGGACATAGATGGCTTGTCGGTCATGGCTCTCTTCCTTTGCTATTTATTTGCTGTGATAACTCGTAACTTTGCCACATTAATCTTGAGTTGTTGCCGAGTCGTTAATGCCTGCTAGTTATGGGGTAAACTGTCACCACGAATCGCAGAGAACAGCAAACAAAATTCCTGGCCCAATCCAACGCTTAGCAGAAAAACAATTTGACTGAAGCACACTTCAATTTGAATAAACTAAGCGTCAAGCAAAAGGGTCTTATTCTTGTATCTCTGCCATTGGTATTTGGCATACTTTTCATCTCAATTCTTGTTCCACTGCTTTTCGACTTCAATTCAGCGGTAAACAAGGAACGCGCAAGCAGAGCAGCCATTGCCGATGGTAATCGCACATTTATAACTGTCTATCAATCAATCTGCCGATTTACCAACAGAATCGCCTCAAAACAAGAACAAGAGCAAAGAGAATTTGAAGATTCTTTAGCTCAGCTGGCACAAACAGCAAATACTCTGCGCCAGAGGGCCACTAGCGATAAAGAGGCTGAGACTCGCAAAAATCATGGGATTTTGGCTGATGGGCTAGAGCAACTATCAAAACTGGGAGTGACGCTCAACAACGAACAAAACTTGAGTATCTCCAGACTTGACGCCCTTATTTCACATCAACGCTTTTATAAGATCGCACAACCCCTCGCAGCCCAAATTGATCACTCTCTTGAAGTGAAATCAGAAGCACTAAATAGACTACGCAAAGAGCTAGACATAAAGCTCCTCGTAATCGTCATCACCGTAACACTTGGCACCATATTCAACTTAATATTCACCATCGTTCTGTTTAAAGTATTAATCAGCAGCCTCACTAGTCGCATCAGGTTACTGAGCGAAAATGCCTTTCGCCTAACAGCCTCCGCTCCTCTACTTGAGCTTAAAAGTAGCGCTGACGAACTAGCAGTGGTCGAACAAGCATTTTTAGATATGGCAGCCAAGCTGCAAGCCGTGGAGACAGCAAAACAAGACTATCTCGCTGCTATTTCTCACGACTTCCGCACACCACTGGCGTCAATTATAGCGACAACAAGCGCCACATCACGCGGTCTTTACGGAAGCCTATCACCACAGGGAGTCACCCTCTGCCTTGAGCAAGGACAAAAGCTTGATGCTCTGACAAGAACAGTAAACGACCTCCTAACCTTAGAGCGACTCGAAGCGGGCATGCTTGAACTAGACCTGAACGTGTATGAACTAGGCACCATTCTTCTTATGGCAGAAGAAAAACTCGATGCCCAATACTCACGCTCAGCGCACATTCTCGAACGACTCAATTTTCAAAATGTGGCAGCCAGTCTGCCAGTTTCTTGCGATAGCGACAAGCTTGTTCTAGCAGTACAACGATTAATTGAAGCAGCGATTATTGACAGTGAAAGCCCAGCTACGCCTAGCGACAATGTAGTCAAAGTTAGTGCCAAAGCCGAACAAAACAATGGCTTAATTGTTATTGCCTATCAGACACCAATGCGGCGTCCGAGCAGAAAATTTCTCTTCGACAGATCAGAAAGCAGGCACCGCTATGAAGAAGGAGATGAACGGCTTTCATCTCTACAGACAGCGCTCAGCTTGTCTCAAGAACTGATAGAAAAGATGAACGGAGAAATTATTGTACTTTGTGACCAGCTACAGCACAGCCTTGTAATCAAATTCAAACTCAACCAAAGCGAGGTAGAGCAATGAGGCAGCTTAACCTTGAACAAAAAGGATTTCTTGCTCTTTGCGTACCGCTGGTGATTCAAATAGTATCTATCGCTATTCTAGTGACCATTCTGCTTGAACAACGAAACAACTATTTGCACGAAGCAAAAATCCACGAAGTGGCTCGTCTTTCGGCACTAACACCGAAAGCCCTGCTGCGATGCGGGCAAGCATGCGTCTACGTTAACCTGGCTGACAATCCCGAGGGCGCAAAGCGCGCCTTTGAGTCAATCGCCAATCTCAAAGAAGTGGCGACCAAGCTCAACGAGGCTGCCGAAGGAGACGAAGTACTGTGCGCTCACACCAATCGTATTGACACGGCAATACGCGCTCTGATTCAAGAATTCACACAATACTCATCTGAGGTTACTCGCCCAAATCGGCAAATCGGCGGGCTAGATAAAGAAGGCATGCGGAGTCGCCTTAACGCGGCCACAGACATTATGCTAGCCGAGGCCTCCGCT
>JAUPUU010000061.1 GCA_030917395.1 Cyanobacteriota bacterium erpe_2018_sw_21hr_WHONDRS-SW48-000092_B_bin.40 | reverse complement strand
CTTACTATAGACGTGAAAGATGCTGAGGATAGGCCGCTTTCGCTTTCGGTTGAGAAGGTGAATAGAGCAGGCGGAGATTCTAAAACAGTCTCTATTTCTGGCTATGACCTCTGGCTTAAGCTGGGCCAGGGCTTGGGCTGGGGGGCCGTTCCCGGTATGCGCTATGCCATTGAACCTGGTCCTGTTGTCACGATCACATCTACTGGTGCAGGTCATGGCGCGGGCCTCTGTCAGTGGGGTGCCTGTGGTATGGCTAAGGCTGGCAAAAACTACAAAGAAATTTTGCATTATTACTTCCCCCTCGCTCAAGTCAGCGCTAAATAGCAATCTCGCCACGGCATTGTCATATTGGCTATGTAGTTTGGCCTCATCGAAGCAATTTTTCGTATGAGGATTTTTACTATGCCAGAAGCAATCACTGACAATAGTTTTCGCAAAGATGTGTCAGACACCGGTAGAGCAGATACTGCCAGTTCACTGTATGAATGTGCCTATGACCGCACAGCTCCTAGCGTCTCTGACACTAAGCTCTCTGGTAGCAATGCCATAGCGAAGGCATCGGAACGAGCTATGGATAGCAATTGCTTGCCATCGGTTGATATTGCCGATTCGGGTTCTGCTGATGTTGACAAAAAGCCTAGGCCCGGCAAGCCTGTAGATGCAGGTCGCGCTGACTCATCTCCTGCTGCTGCGCAAACGCCCGATAGAGCTAGAGCTGATGGAGCATGGGGGCAAGCGGTTATCGGTGATCCCCTTCCGCAAACAACTCCTGATCAATTCCAATTCTCTAAAGAGAAGACTGCCGCAGCAGCTCTCAATATGTTTGCTAAAGACGAACTTGATTTAAACGGCGATGGCTTTGTCAATAAAGTTGAGCTGTCGAGAAAGCACGATGAACTAGAAGAAGCAGCCAAGAAAAATCCCAAATCTAAGGAGATTTTGGAGAAGCAACAGGCTGTGAACTACATGATTATGGACTACTCAAAACTGAGCAGCGCCCATGACGATGAATTCTTCTATGAAAGTTCGGGAATCACAATCTACGACCTGGCCAGTACCGTCAGCTCGGTCAATAAAGCCAAACGCTCAGGAAATTAGCTTTGACCCAAGACAAATAGACTGTCCGAGCGATATCATATAGCCCCCACCTATATAGATATTGCCGCGAGGTTAACATGCAGTCGAAGACACGCAAAATTGCGTCCAACCGGGCAAACCAGTTTCAAGAATCGGTCATACGCGAGATGTCGCGGCTTTCGGCTCAGCATCAAGCTGTTAATTTGGCCCAGGGTCTTCCTGACTTCCCCTGCCCGCCTGAGTTAAAAGAGGCAGTAACTCGCGCCGTATTTGACGATGTCAATCAGTACGCTATTACCTGGGGCGATAAATTTTTACGTCAGGCCATCACCGAGCAAACCAAGAAATTTTCTGGTTTGACCATTGAGCCAGAAACCGATATCACTGTTTGTTGTGGTGCCACTGAAGCCATGGTGGCAACAATGTTGGCCCTAGTCGATCCTGGTGATGAAGTAGTTGTCTTTGAGCCGTTCTACGAGAATTATGGACCAGACTCTATTTTGTGCGGTGCTGTTCCCCGTTATGTGAAATTGCATGCACCTAACTGGACATTCGATGAAGAAGAGCTAGCCAAGGCCTTCAACGAAAATACTCGCGCTATTATCATCAATACTCCTCATAATCCCACTGGCAAAGTGTTCAACTTGCAAGAGATGACTGCAATTGCCAATCTCTGCCAGAAATATAATGTCTTGGCTTTGACCGATGAAATTTACGAGCACATTCTCTACGATGGCGCTAAGCATGTTTCTATGGCTGCACTGCCTGGAATGGCCGATCTTACTGTCACTATCAATTCGCTTTCCAAAACCTATAGTGTCACTGGCTGGCGCGTGGGCTGGGCCATTGCCAAGCCAGAGCTGACTTTGCCTATTCGCAAGGTGCACGACTTTTTGACAGTTGGTTCACCGGCACCACTACAGCGAGCTGCCGTTACCGCTATCAATATGCCAGATAAATACTATGCTGAATTGAAAGCTAAGTACGCTGAGCGCCGCGCCATGATGCTCGAAATACTTGATGGTGTCGGTATTCCCTATTACAAGCCAGAGGGTGCCTACTACGCTTTCTGTGATATTAGTGGCCTGGGCTTTAAGTCAGATATGGACTTCACTAAGTATCTAGTCAAAGACGTTGGTGTGGCAGTGGTGCCTGGTGGCAGTTTCTTTGGCCCAGAGGCGGAAAATCGCCATAACTATGTGCGCTTCTGCTTTAGCCGCAAAGAAGAGACGATGCTGGCTGCTAAAGAACGCTTGAAGAAGCTCAAGGGTTAATGAATCCTCCTGCTCTACGTTCAACGTTTCATATCTCGCGCTGGCAGCTGTTTCATCTGTACTTCAGCTTTGTCGTATTTGTGCTGACCGTTACTAGGGTACTGCCTGATTTCGACTTTGGTTTCTTCCTTGCGGTAGAACTCAACTTGTTAATTCTGCCCGAGTGGTTCGCCTTTATTTCTAGCCTTTTAGCTGTGCGTGGGCGACCCCAACTGGCGATGCAACTTATTAACGCCGGTATGCGATTAGATGACCAAAACTATCGATTGCTTTGTGCTCGCGCTCTGGCCTATCAGCAGATTGGCGATCTTGAGAGTGCTTTAGAAGATGCTTCTCAAGCCATGCTCGTCTCGCCTAACCGTACCTACGCACTGACCATGCGCGGTGTGGTGCATCTGAGCTTGAGTGATTATGTCGAGGCTGAAGCTGATTATAATCAGATTTTGAAGAAGAACCCTAACGATGTAGTTGCTGCTCTAAATCGCGCTTGTGCCCGTTTGCAGTTGGGCAAAATCAATGATTGCATCGCTGACTGTGACCTGGTTCTGAAAGGCCGTAAGTATCGCGAGAATGCCTATTTCATAAAAATTGCTGCTTTGCTTGAGACAAGAAAGATCAAAGATGCTGAGCTTTTAGTACAGCAGCTTGAGGCCACCAAGAGCAAGCATCACCTTGTTGCTCTTTCGCGAGCCATGCTTCAGGGAGCCTCTCACAATTACGAAGATGTACTGGCTATCTGTGCTGCCGCCCCGGCTGATCGTAAGGCCGAATTTTTCTTGACACCTCAAGCTGGTGCTTATCTCTCTCT
>JAUPUU010000469.1 GCA_030917395.1 Cyanobacteriota bacterium erpe_2018_sw_21hr_WHONDRS-SW48-000092_B_bin.40 | reverse complement strand
TCAACTACCAGACTTTATCATGATCACTTGCTAGTGAAGGAGCCGGGCACAAGGCAGCGCACCCCTTGGCACCAAGATCAGCCTTATTACAATATCGATGGCAAGCAGAATTGCAGCATGTGGATTGCCGTAGATTCAGTTGCTCGGCATTCTACTCTTGAGCTTGTGGCTGGCTCACATCTGGGGCCATGGCTCATGCCCCGTTCTTTTCGTGATAACCAAGCCAAATGGTTTCCGGACGGCAGCTTAGCTGAGCTGCCCGATATTGATGGGGCACCAGAGAACTTCCCTATTTTAGGTTGGGAAGTTGAACCAGGTGATGTTGTTTGTTTTCATATGCTCACTCTTCATGCCGCCGGGCCAGTCGATGGCGATCGGCGCAGACGAGTTTTCTCTGCTCGATTTTTAGGCGACGATGTGGTGCACGCCCCACGGCCATGGGTGACATCCCCTGAATTTCCTGGTTTGCAAGAACAGTTGTCTGCTGGAGCCAGCATGGACCATCCTCTCTTCCCCTTGCTCTGGCAGCGAACTATTTGATTGCCGTAAGCACGACTGTCATCTCGGCTTTGTTCATATGAAATTGATTTTTCTTCCAGATAGGCCCAAAGATGCGGTCTTCATTTTGTGAATATGTGTCGGCTGTGAGTTTTACTTTTACTTTCTTGCCTGTGGTACTAACCCTAATGGCATAGTCACCTAGGGGAATTTGAGTGAAAGTGACCCTTGCCTTACCATCTTTTGTGTTAATCGATTGTTGGCGATATGGATTAGTTTTTTGACTTGATTTGAACAAGGCTATATCTACTGGCGTGCTGTTGAAGCCTTGTGCGTCAATATTTAGAGTGCCTTCTATTGTACTTTCTCGCGTACTTTCTGGCCCGTTGCTTTTAGCCGCCTGAATTTCTTGAGCCTGGCAGCCGATATTTTGCGGTGCCATTATGGATGCTAAAGATATTAATGATACTGAGAGTGATACTGCTAGTTTTGACATCTTCATCTATATATTGACTCTATTGAACCCTGACATTATCCAGGATCTGATAAAAAAACAACGAAAATAGATTCTATCCTCTTGATTAGCTGTGCTAATAGCCACACCGTTATGTTCTTGAAAGCCAAGTGGTGGCTGACCCTGTCGGTGGTGCCATTGGGCCATGCTATATATTATTTCCAGAGGGGCTTCCCGCTCACTGCCGCAATTTATTGCCGTAAGGGTCGAACCCTCGCCAAATAATAAAAATGCATACTGTTAATACTAGAAAGAACTATCGTGTTGAAGAAAGTTGTTGGCTGGAGTCTTGTATTCGCCATGCTTGTTTTAGCTACTGCAAGTGTCAATGTAGAACCTGACGATAGCGATTTAATTGCTAATTCGCATCAGTCAAGCTACTAGTATGGTCTAATTGTAAGGCTTTGCCTTTTCTGAGGCTATTATCCTGAAAGAATTAGATGTTCGCAGACTGCTTTATCGCACCGAGATCAAAAAGGTGCTGGGTGAGAACCCTAACAGTCGTGTCGTCGATGAGCTTGAGTTGTTGCGCGGCGTGGTGCGTGTTGATGTTGCTGTTATTAGTGACACACTGCACGGTTATGAAATAAAGTCGGCTTCGGACAATTTGATTCGATTGCCCAATCAGCAGGAACACTATCGCAAAGTTTTTGAGAAGATGACTTTGGTTGCTGACGAGAAGCATGTGGAACATGCAGTTAAGATTGTTCCAGACTGCTGGGGTCTGATATCCGTCGGCATGAAAGACGGCAAGCCATTTGCCAATGAAATCTGGCCAGCACGTCGCAGTTATGAGCTTGATCCTTTAGCCATGGCACAGCTTCTCTGGCGGGAAGAAGCACTTGAGCTAATGCAATATTTTGATTTGAGCTATGGCTACGCCAGCAAACCTCGTAAGGTTCTCTGGCAGGTTTTAGCTAATAATTTGACGGTAGAACAGCTAAAGGCTTTTGTCTGCTTTAAGTTGAAGACCCGGAAGGGCTGGAAGAAGAAGAAACGCTGTCGCATCGTCATTAAGTGATTCGTTTCTTTGCTTTTTGTGCTTTTCGTCTCTTCTTTTTCATAGTGCAGAGACCAACTCTCGTTGGTGCTTCAATTAGATCTCTTATGCTTGATTTGCCCAACGATATTTCTACCAGGGCAAGGGCCTCGTCAAGTTGTTTGTGCAGCGAACACATTGCGCCGCCATGCTCGGCTAGGCCGAGGGGGCAGGAGTGAATGCGTGGTATGGGATCGACTGTTTCGATTATTTCTAAGATAGAAAGGTCTGAGGGATTCACCGATAGGGTAAATCCTCCGCCCAATCCTCGTTGAGACGAAACTAAGCCTGCTCGGCTTAACGACTGCAGTACTTTAGATAAATATGCAGTTGGCACCTTAGTACCATCTGCAATTTGAGCCGTAGTATGTGCTTGCCCGTCGCTCATTGCCAAAAACACCACAGCGCGCAAGGCGTATTCGGTAGTTTGCGTAATCAACGGGGGATCCTCAGGCTGCCATCAGTCATTTTAGTTTACCAAAAGTGTTTTGTATACAAATTTCGAATTTTAGATATGGTCTCCCTCTATTGGTGATTGCCCAAAGCCAATCCAGCGATAACTAAAATAATCACCATCTTTTCCATCTATTGATTTATTCATCCATATAAAGGAATGGGTTTGGCTGTCGACTACCATGCAGCGGTCGGTCGGTATATCCGCAGGGGGGCTATTGGGTGATACGCCGGCGGTAGTTTGTATGCAGTAATGGGAAGATTTACCATACAAAAGCAAAAGAAAAAGGTTGACTACCATACGAGCGTATGGTTTAATTACTTCATCGGGCAAATGAATTGAATACAGAAAGGAGGCCGCCGTAGCGCTTATGGTTGGTGCAGTTACTGTCGCTAATTTGAAGAAAGAGCTTGAACATCTGTTTCCGGGGAAGTGGCTATCTGGAGGTGAGGTAGGTCGCACTCTTAAAACTGGTATAGAGCAAATTGACTTTGGCCGTTCGGCTGGTCTTCTGAAGCGACGGGTTACTGAGTGGGTTGGTACTTCTTCTTCCGGAAAAACAACAGTTTTGCGCTCGATTTGCGCTAATTGGTGTGCCAC
The DNA here is from genome assembly GCA_030917395.1 of Cyanobacteriota bacterium erpe_2018_sw_21hr_WHONDRS-SW48-000092_B_bin.40. Lineage (GTDB taxonomy): Bacteria > Cyanobacteriota > Vampirovibrionia > Obscuribacterales > Obscuribacteraceae. The sequence goes on along the minus strand of JAUPUU010000469.1, from coordinate 2,245 downwards.
TGGTTTGAATGTAGTTTATATAGATACCTTTGACAGATTACTGGCCTCTGATTGGTGTTTTTTGAATAATGCAAAAGACGAAAAACAAGGTAGATTCTGGGTTCTAAGAAGTAATATCGACTCTGCCGTTAAGCGAGACTATGTGAAAGATTCACTCTGGGCATGCGAACAATTGATTCGTTCTCGTGTTTTTGATGTGGTCATTCTAGATTTGGGCGAGAGGAACATCATAACAAGCAACTTCTATGCAAGATTGCAAAGGGCCTTAGAGCGATCGAAAGCCTCACTAATAGTGCTTAAAGATGATGATTCTTTTGCTCAGTCGGCAAGCTGGGGCACAAACTCGAGACTGAGTTTCAATTTCGCAAGACCGGTACATTTCGAACTGGGATTAACTGGTCATAGTGATGACATCGCCACTATTATGCCGACGATAAAAGGTTCGATTTTGAGGGATGGTATGGCTGAAAATATTGAGGTATCTGTGGCTTCATATGTGCAGAATCGCTTGTTTACGCATCCCAAAGTTCCAGATCGCAGTACATCAAAAACTAGAGCCCGAGCTTAAAGGTAAAGCTCTAGTTCTTCTCGCTAGTTCAAAAAATCAAAATCAATCGTTGCAGTTTTCTAGCAGTATTGGTCGGGCAAAAGTTCTAGTTTGCTCGCGAGAAGCCGAGCGCGCCAATATTCGCCCTGGTATGACGTTCACTGAAGCAAGAGCAATTTGTTCTCACATAGTTTGGAGAGAGTATGATGACAAGTTTTACAAGAGTGCGCAAAAGAAATTGGCAAGGGAACTTATTGCCGCGTCTCCACGTGTTAGCACTCGTGAATCAGGACTTTTCTACATTGACGCTGAAGGATTTAATCGCCTGGGCGGCGAAAATAAGCTTTGTCGAGATGTACTTAAGTTGGCTAGTCGTTACGGTTTTGTCGACGGCCGTATTGGCCTCGCTGATAGCGCTTTTGCAGCAAGGGTAGCCAGTCGTTCTAAGACGAAGCGCTGGTTCATAGTTACCCCAGACTGCGATACAGTTTTCCTTTCGCCTCTTTCTATCGACTTCCTGCCCGTCGAGGAAGAGGCGAAGGGAAATTTAAAAGAGTTAGGTATAAGAACAATTGGTCAGTTTACGGAGGTGCCGGTTTCATCATATATAGGACGTTTTGATAGTAGCGTTATAAGTGCTTATGAACTAGCTTGTGGCAGAGATAGTACTCAGCCGGCGCTACCGGTTCAAGAAAAACAGTATCAATGCACTATTGATATCGGCTCTGCTACTGAATCATTGCGCGATACTTTGTTCATTTTTAAGACAATGCTAGAGCGCTTGACTCGTGATTTGCAGACTGATGGTCTTTGCGCTGACGAGCTTACTGTTTGTTTCTTTAATGATAACGATAAGTTCGATGAGCGCACCATTAAGCTTATTCGTTCTTCTAGTAACAGTAAGTTCTTGTTAGATGTATTAAGGCTTTCCCTTGAATCGAAGCAGCTAAGACGCGAGTTCACTGCAATTTACCTCGGCGTTTCAAGATTTTCAAAAGAGTATTTTGAACAAACGAAAGCGACCATTTCCCCGTCTGAGAATTCCAATTTTTCAAGAGAAGAGCTGTTACTAACAGGCGGTGATGAACTTGATGATAGCTCCGAGCCAGTTTTGCTATTGCTGCAGCGCTTCATTACTAGACTTGGTGAAGAAGCTCTTGTTAAACCGGTCCTAAATGATCAGTATTTGCCAGAACTAGCTGGTGTTTGGATTCCTGTTGTTGGTCAATCAGATTTTATTGCAAATGCTAATTCAGTTACTCCCGTTCATGAGGTATTTCTTAGTCACACTGCCCTTTTAACTACTAAAAAATCTAGAAAGGACTGCTTGATGCCAGGATTGGTGCTTAAGCGTCACCTGCCGGCAATGCCGGTATTCGTTCAATTTAAAGAGAAGAGTGAGTCTAGTTCTGAAGTTGATAGATACACGCCATTTCGACCTGCTGCCATTACTTATAGAGGAAATTGGTATCACGTAAATCAAATAACTACTCCGGAGAAAATCTCTGGTATGTGGTGGGAAAAACCTGTTCGCAAGTCATACTATGTTGCTTTGATTGAGAAGAAGCCTGAAGTAGCAATGCTTTCAAGAGCGGGCCTTAAGAGTGGAATTCGATCAATTTTGCCGGCACTGATGACCGTTTTACTTGTCTATGATCATCAAGAAAGAGGGTGGTTTGTGGAAGGAGTGTTCGACTA
>JAUPUU010000468.1 GCA_030917395.1 Cyanobacteriota bacterium erpe_2018_sw_21hr_WHONDRS-SW48-000092_B_bin.40 | reverse complement strand
TTAGCCGTTATGAACGCGGTCTCCGCCTTCTTCTTCAGCTTTTGCTAGAAATTCGATGGCGCGTTGTAGTAAATCAATCTCGTCACGGGCATGGGTCGGGAAGGACACTACACCAATCGATGTAGTCACTCTCAAGTGGCGCATTTCACTGTTAATTGGCTCTTGCTTCATGCGCTCGCGAATGCGCTCAGCCACTATCATTGCTCTAGAAGAGTAGGTTTCGGGGAAAATTATGCCAATTTTTGCCGTGTCGCAAATGCCAGAAACATCTACATCTCTTATACAGATGCCTGTGATTCGGGCTGCTGCTCTCATTACTTCGTCCACAATCATCTGACCATACTGCCTTTGCAGTTGGCTAATATTGTCGATTGTCAAAATCATGAGCGAAAGTGGCCGTTTGTAGCGTTTGGCTCGGCGCATTTCATATTCAAGCTTGCGCAAGAAAGTACGCTGGTTATAGAGATCGGTAACTAAATCTTTGAGCGATTTGCGCTCAAGTTCTTCAAGCTCCTCATCGCTCATCGGCTTTCTCTGCCGATCCATCATCTCTTTTTGCTTGGTTTCTTTGAACTTTTGACGGTCAAAGCGTGTCTCAAGAACCATTTTCGTAAATTTGGTCTCGCGCACAGAAGCCCACTTGCCGTCGACTTCAAACTTTCCAGTAGTAAAAATCTTTTTCTTGTCGCTCATCGCCCCAAATCTCTAAGTATTTGAATTGTTCCCAGTTAAGGCTGTCTAAAACGTGGCCTACTTAGCTATGCTCTGCTTTGGCTCTGCCTTGATGGTCAAGCTGCCACAAACGGAAGTGACTGCATCATCCAGGCGGAAATACTGGCCAGCGGCCTTGTTAACATCTCTGAGAGTGACATTCTTAACCCGCTTGCCAAAAGTATCCATATACGACACTGGCAGAGAGAGTTGCTCGTAATCGGTCAATTTCTTAGCAATAGAACGGATACTTCTCAGTCCAACCAGGTAAACCCCCGCCAGGTGGTCTTGCTCAGTGGCTAGCTCTTGACTGGTCACACCGTTCTTATTGAAATCAGCCACGATCTTCCTTACTACTTCAAGAGAGCGATCGACATTGGTTGGGTTGACTGAAAGATCGATAGACCAGGGCGAATAGGGATAATGAGGCTCGGTGATATGGGATGAAATTGAATAGGTGAGACCTAGTTTGTCTCGCACTGGCGCCAGGCGACAGGCAAAGCTGTCATAACCAAGCACAGCATTACCAATCATGGCTGCCAAATAGTCGTCAGAGGTCAGTGAAAGGGCCACTGGCTTACCTATGGCGATATCTACGTTAGCTTTATCAGCCAGCTCCGTCGTCAATTTGCTTTTGCTGGCTTTCCCCGACCGGTCAATCAAACCACTGGCTTCAACCTTGATGGCTGGGGCGGTCTCACCCTTCCAATCACCAAACTCAGCTTCCAGCAGCTTCTTTACCGCCGCTGGTTCGATGTCACCGATTACGGCTAGTACTGTGTTGCCGGGGCTATAGTACTTTTGATGATAGCTTTCAATGTCGCTTAGGGTAATAGAAGAAAGCTCTTCCATTTGCTTGCTAAGCTCGGGGGCATAGTAAACACAGCCTGGTTTGTAAAGTGAGCGCACTAGAGAATTCCAGGCTACTTCACCTGTGTCTGTCATCTTCTCTTTAATAGCAGCCTGACTTAGCTTCAATACTAAATCGAGATCAGACTGTTGGAATTTGGGCTGCCTCATCTCGCTAGAGACCAACGACAGTAGCTTGGGCAGGTCTTCTGCCGCAACTTCTGATTCAAACTCGTGGAAGAAAGTACCGTTGGAGAAATCGAGGTTTACTCCCATTTCTTCCATTTGGGTCGAGATTTGCTCTTTTGAGAACTTCTTGGTGCCGTAGGTTAAAAGCTCTGCAGTAATGTCAGGAACGGCGGATTTGCCAATCTGGCTATAGAAATCACCGGCTCTGATTTTTCCAGATACAGCTACAGTTCCTCTAATGGCATTCTTTGAGGCCCTGCCACTGTCAGCCCCCTCGGCTACCCGGGCTAGTAAAACAGTCATGCCATTAGGCAGTCGGAAGCGCTCTACTCTCTCCTGCCAGGTCTTAGCTTTGTCTGCTCGATCAGTCTGTGACCCTGCACTGCTAGTTGCTTCGTTAGTCTGACTGGTTGCGGCGCTGCTGCTATCGCCCTGATTTTCGGTGGGCTTTGAGGGCTTTATTTGAGCAATTGCTCCGGCATCGGTTTTAAAATCGGTGGGCAGGTAGTAACCAACGGTTTTGCTCTTATCGAGGAAGAATTTCTTGGCGCTGTCCAGTGCTTCTTGAGCTGTGGCAGTTTGTACATCGCGAGGGTAGCTTGCCCACCACTTCCAACTGCCTACGGCAATGCCTTCAGTCAATGATTGGGCTAAGCCCATTGGGTCAGAAAGGCTAAGGCGAAAGCGTTTTGAAATGGAGGAGCGTGCTAAGCGGAGTTCTTCAGCTGTGATAGGTTTCTCGCTAAGCTTATTGATCTCTTCTTGAATGGCAGCCTCGACCATTTTTGGGTCAATTCCCGGTTGCACTGTAGCTGAAATGATAAAGAGGCCGGGATCTTTTAGGGTGTAGTTAGCGGCATAACAGTCTGATGCCAGGCCAGTTTCAATCAAGCGCTTGTAGAGCCTAGATGATTTTCTGCTGTCTCCGCCTAGAACTGACTGCAAAATATCGAGGGGATAAGTTGCTCTGTCTATGCCGCGCGGAGTATGGTAAGCCACCATCACCCGGGCAAGTTCTTTGCCTCGGCTAACTGTGAAGCGGCGCTCCCCTTCTTGGGGCGGCTCGGTGGTGTATACAGGTGGAAATGGCTTGGGCGACTTAGGAATGCCAGCGAATTTGTTCTCGATTTCTTTTAGTGTTGCCGCTTTGTCGAAATCACCTATTACTACTAGAGTGGCATTGTTCGGATAGTAAAAATCGTTATAGAACTGCCGTAGTCTTTCGGTGGGCACGCCTTCAACGTCAGAGCGCCAACC
>JAUPUU010000467.1 GCA_030917395.1 Cyanobacteriota bacterium erpe_2018_sw_21hr_WHONDRS-SW48-000092_B_bin.40 | reverse complement strand
CTCGATATATCTTTTGAAAAGCAGCATGGAGAACCTCCGCCAGATCTTTATGTCATTGAGTTTAATAAAAAATCTCAAGCCAGTGACATTTGGCATTGCCTTCACAGACCGAAAAAAGCACCGATTTTAATCATTTTAGATCCAGAGCCTGTTGCGCATTACCATAACGTGTTGAACATGTACAATCCACGCAACGTAACTGGATACTTGCTCAAGTCTTCGATTCCGGCCTTATTGCCAGAAGCTGTCGAAACTATTTGTCGGAATTCGTACTACTGCGACCCGCATATAAACCAAATTAAAATTCCGAAGCGGTTATAATTCGGTAGTGTCATTAAAAAATTCCAGTATAACTTCCTTATTTGATAGCAGCTCGGAGATAGGTAAAGCTCCCTGACCTTGTCTCAAGAGTCATGCCCCTGTTTAAGACATAGTGCACCATTTGTGATACCAAATTGCCGCGTTTTTCCGAGCGTCTCATAATAAGCATTCTGTTTTGTCCCCAAATTGTGAGGCTCAAAATGCTTACTGCGCAAGGGTTTTTAGGGCTGAATTTTTAGGCGTTCAAATGTCGGTGGCTGGAATATCAACTTGTCGAATGTGAAAAGCAAAGGGATAGCAACTTATTCTCTTGCGGCGCGAGCAAAGGCTCGCACTGGCTACCCGCCCGCCACCCCAGCTGCGATTTGATTGCCAAGACTGCTAGTCAGGTGTGACTTTGCACTGCTGGCAAATCTATCGCGCAAGCTTTGTAGAGCCTTCTTCTAGCAAAGCAGTGAGAGTGGAAGTGGCCATTTTGTTTTTTGTGTGATACCAACCGTCTTAGTCTCACAATTTCGAGCCCAAAAGTGATGCAAGTAGCGTGAAGAGTGACAGTCCGTTCCGATTTCTGACAGAGCAACTAGGGCGGGATGCTAACATTGTCGAATCTGGTGAACTAGCTGCCGGGCTGATAAATCAAGCCGATCAAAAGACAAAGGGATGAAATCGGATGAAAGTTGTTACTGAGTGCAGGTTTGCACCCGAGCCGGAAAATGAACTTTATCTCGCCCTTCTCGAACCCGCATGGCGGGGCACAGCAATCAACAAAGCGCTGAGCCAATACCTGACTCAAAACGCGCGGATAGATATAGCCGATGGAAAAGGGGCGGTGAGCTTCTTGAGAAGATTGGATGTTGATAAGAAGGCGGAGGTCTTGAGGCGCTTTGGGGCAGAAGGGGATGAGAGCGAAAAGGCGGACGCTGAGCTTTGGGATGTGGTGTTAATGAGCCAACCAATGGATTTCTTTGTCATGGCGGCAAAGTATCTGACTCTATACCAGATTAAGTATGGAAAGCCATGGCAGGCAAGTCGGGAAATAACTGGAGACAAAACCCGAAAGGCGCGCGAGGAAAGAGCAAGGGTAAGGCGAGGAAGAAGCAAAGGCAATGCCGAAGCCGGAGCTGTGACATGAGAAACGGGCTTTATGCGAAGCTCGCTGACTTTGAGAGTCAGTAGAAAATGAAAACCCCGAGAGCATTATTTATAGAGCCCGGATTCAGAGTATGCTGGAAAGACTCACTGCAGCTAATAGAGTAGGTTTTGGAGAAAGTATGCCGAAACTAGTTTTTGACGAACAGGGTTTGGCCTTCATGCTATGCCAAGAAAATCCTATTACTCAAGTCGAGCTAGCAGATTGTTTAAATGGGCATCAACTAGCAATGTCAGAGACGCCTCGATGGTTTGATGGGCAGACTATGTCTGGGCGGCAGCTCAAGATTTTCTACAAATACGTTCCTTGGACGGATGAATTTGTTGTCTTCAAGGCAATCGATGGTCGCGCTGAAGATTTCAGCGCCTGATTCTAACCATTCTGTCTTGTCGTCGTTGGTTGAGGCTGAAAACGGTTACTGCGCCCAGGTTTTCAGTACTGAATTTTTAGGCGTTCGAATATCGGTGACCGCAATTCCAACTCTCTGAACAGAACTGATTGCTTTCTTTTAACTAGGTTCGTGGCTCTGCTGCTTTCCTATTCTTGATTCGCAGCACCACCGGCCGTAAAGCCGCCTTGGGCGACAGCAATGGCTTGACTGACCGGAGCCGCGAATCACCTCTTCTGCCGCGCAGCAATGAGCTGCATATACAGAGTGAGGATGAGAAAGCTATGAAAACAGCGATGAAAAATCAGATTGACTGCAGCATTGAATTCGGAGCGGAGGCTGACTGGCAAGCCGTAACGGTAAGGATTAAGCAGATCCTGTCTTCTATGGGAGTTGTGATGCCTGAATTAGAAGATTTGGCTCAAGAGGTCTGCATCAAAATCATAGGTCGCAGGGTGCGGGTACGCTACAGGAGTTGGTTGAAAGTGGTGGCGCGCAATGTAGTTGTAGATTTTTATCGCCGTCAGTATCGACGCGTTGAAGGAATCTGCAGAGAAAGTGAGTTCATATCATCGGATCAGGCAAGTAGTACTAGCAAAGAAGAGACTGATTGCAGGCTCTCTTCTGTTCCAAATCCTGTCAGAGATGTTCTGGAGTTCGATTTCAAGGAAGCAATAGTGCGGGAGTTCGCTGGGTTAGAAGCACATCAGAAGCAAACGATGTATCTGTATGTCGAAGGAGTTCCTTACGACCAAATTGCAACATTGACAGGCGTTTCAGGAGGAACCGTGCGCTCAAGAATACACTATGGTAAGCGTAAGCTCAGAGAGAGACTAGCGGCATTTCGCTAGATTGCCAACAATTGAATAGCCGAGGCCGAGGGGAGCTTGTCTCCCCTTTTTGCTTCTTGCTCTTGCCGTCGCTGAGGGATTGGGCAAGAAGAATAGCTGTGTGGTTTATACTGGTGCCACAGAGTTAGCGTGCCTGTTTTAGTAGGAGAGATAAGAATGGCAGTGACAACTTTCAAGGAGCGACTAGCGGTTCTTAAGGAGAGCTTGCTCGCAGTTCCATCAGAAAAGCTTGTTGAAATTCTTCTAGAGCGAGCTGTCTATGACCAAAGTCTATGGACTTATCTTGATGCGATGACCAAGGTTGCTGCCCCAGCCAATGGTGGCGTTGAATTATCCAGTCTGGCCAAACGGATCATTGAGAGAGCGTATGGCGAAACGTTGGACCCGCGCGATGCTTCGTATCATGAGCCTGAGCTATACGCTGCCCAGTCAATTGTCGAACAAATTTTTGAGAAGGGTCAATATCAGCAGGTGATAGATCTTTTTGAGTGGTCGCTTCAATTTGAGGAAAACCTTTCTGAGCCTTGTGAGCCAGATGATTTGTTGAATACTGCCTACATGCCGCTTGCCGTTTTGTGTTTAAGAAGTCACCTTCGACTTGGCAAGGCTCCAGCGGAAGTGGCTGCGATTTTTACTAAGTTGCATGATGCTGATGAGTATGGTCTGTTTTCCGATTTGTCGTACCTAGGAGCAAATGACGAAGCTGAATTGGCACAGGTCAAGAAAATCCTAGAAAAGCCACGTAAGTAGTTTTTAAACCGGTGATAAGAGCCATTATCACCGGTTTTTTCACAGTATGGTGATGGGCGCTGATTGAATAGTAGGACTAGTTTTTCTTCTTGGCTGCTCCATAACCACCATTTTTTTTGCGTTTTTGTGCGGCCTTCTTAAGGACTAGTGGGCGATTTTTGATCCAGCATTTTGGACAACCATGGCCAGCAGTTCGACGACCAACAGGAGCACGCCAGGTATGTTGACATGTTCTGCAAGTCCAGAACACCATCTTGTTTGATGTGCCCATTAGTGTCTTGGGAGTCAGGCCTCCATTTTTTGTCTTGTGTAGTTCTTTGGCAACGGCTGGATAGGTGTTTGCCAAACAATTTGTTTTCGAGAGCTTCCTATTGTTGCAGAATGGGCAGAACCTCTCTGGCGAGCATTTCTTTGTAAATACCTGTTGCCATAGATGGTCTTCGCCCTTTTTGCAGCGCCAATGAATTTTTGTTCGCATAGAAATTTTGGAAGGATCAAGATTCTTGTTTTTTGTCTTGTCAAAGTGCTTAATTGCTTCTGAGTAGTCGTTGAGATTCAGTAAGTTTTGGTTGCATCTGCGGCAGCCACTGCCGTTGCGCGCTCTGTTGCTAACCTGGGTTCTCCACTCGAAGCCACATTTGCACTTCCACCATAGAGGTGTTTTTGTATAGGCGGTAATGTCTGTGGCTTTGAGTGTGCCGTTTTTGGTCGGGTGCAATTCCTTGGCAATTTTTGGAAATATTGTTGCTAGGGAGTTGGTTGTGTGAACCCGTTGACCTGCACAAAATGGACAACCGTCAGCCCTCGCTGCTCTGTGATTGATTGAGGCTTGCCAAAAGTGTTTTTTGTCTGTAGGGCAGAGCCACCAAGCTTGAATACCAGAGCCGTAGTTGAAGTCTTCAGGACCGAAGCCACAATTTCTCTTGTAGTCCCACTCGGCAGCTAGGTCCGGAAACGCTTTTAGTAGACTAGCTTTACGGATAGGGAAAAGATCGCAAACATCTTCGATTGTCTTTGCCCATTTTTTCTTTCTGCTGCTTCTATTTGCGGTTGGCATTGATGCTCCGGTCATTTGAGTCAATCTTAGTAACCTTCTATCGACAATGCGGGCAAGTGCCATGGCCCATTTTGGTCCTTAAGATTATCCGAGTCTCAAAGGCTTTATTGCACTTCTTGCAAAGGAACCAGTATTTTTTGTTTGAGCCACAGTGCACGTCGTGTGCAGTGACTTTGCCGTTCTTCTTAGGGTGCCACTCGCGAGCTATTTGGGGATAGCAAGAAGCCAGGCTGTTGTCCTTGGTAATAACCCTTCCAGCACAAGCTGGGCAGCCAAAGCCGCGTCTTGTTCTATTCTCTATGTTTGCTTGCCATTCGTACTTGCACTTTGAGCATCGCCACCAGGTACGGCGATGGCTGGTGGCGATAACCCTATCTGGAGCTGCTGGCTTGTTCAGGGTTGGGTGCCATTCTTTTGCAACCTCTGGAAACAGCGTGGCAAGTGAATTTGTGGATGTAACCTTGCGGTTTTTGCAATATGGGCAATCGCTATCATCGCGAACTCGGTCATCGACGATGGCTTGCCATACGTGATCAATGCTGCGTTTGCATCGCCACCAGATCATTCGCTTACTTCCAAGCGGTATATCTTTTGCTTTCATGCTGTTCTTGGTGGGGTGGAATTGCTTGGCGAGCTTGGAGTTCATCGTGATATTGTTTGAAGATGAGCCCTTGGCGCCTCGGCAAAAAGGGCATCTGGTCTTGCCTTTTCTACGGAAGGCAGCAAGCCAAGCATGGTCTTTTGCACTCTGACACTGCCACCACACTTGCTTTGTTCTCGGCAGCATATGTGGGTCTACGCCTTTGTTTTTCTTCTTGTCGAATTGCTGAAGAGCTGTCGGGTAGTCTCTCAAGTCGGTAGTTTCACCGCAATTGCAATTCGGACAGCCGGAGTGCATGATAGTTCTGGTTTTGATAGCAGCTTGCCATGCATGGTTACACTCGTTGCATTTAAACCATGCAACAACATGTGATCCTGTAGGAAAATCTTCCGGCCCCCAGCCGCAATTCTTAGCGTATAGCCACTCGGCGGCAATCTCTGGATATGCTTTTGACAGCGCTATGCTGCGCGTCAAGAACCGAGGCTTCACGACATCTTCGATATATTGCTTGGGCCTTACCGGATTACCAACAGGCGCCACCCACAGGTTCTTTTTCTTTTTTTGCTTCTTGGCTGGCATAGGTCTCGTGAGTAAAGTCCCCCAATTCTACAGTGTTGGAACGGGCTCCAGCAGCAGAGGCAACCAGTAGTTTTTCTTGCGTATATACAGGATGTGCGCTATTGGTGCGCAATGCATATCCAGAGTCGCTATTTTGGATGTCTTTTTGGTGTGCCCGCGATTGACGCTAACGACATGGGATAGTATCGCTCCAGGTTGTCTTCACAACTACTGAGTTCCAGCGAAGAATACTGTAGCGAACGATCTGCTAAGGTGGGAGAAGCACCATAGTCCCGAAAGCGAGGTTAGGCATGAACAAGGCAGATCTAGTAGATATCTTGGCTCACGAAGTTGGCACTACCAAGAAAGAGGCTGAGATGGTGGTAAATGCCTTCATGGATACTGTTGTTAGGCAAGTCGCGCGTGGTGAGAAGGTGACTTTAGTTGGGTTTGGCACTTTTGATGCTAGTCAGAGAAGCGCTCGCACTGGGCGAAATCCGAAAACAAATGAGCCTTTGGATATACCGGCCAAGAGAGTAGCTAGGTTCAAAGCTGGTAAAGACTTTGCTGTAGCGGTCGACAAAAAGTCCAAGTAGCTCCAATCGATATCAATCAGTCAGAATCAAGGATGCGATTTCGGTAGTAAATTGCGTTTGCTAGGCGCTTGCTTGACTGGCAATACTGCCCATGGTGCTTGTTTCTATAATTCGCAGTTTTTTTGATGTTCTGCGCTGTTTTCTAATTTTACCGTCGCGGCGCCACCACAGCGCAAGCGGCGGTATTTTTTGCTGGTGACTTTTCTCAAGGCTTGCCCTGCAGAGCCGCGCCGGTTGGTCTTCCTCAGTAGCGCTTGCTGCAAAGCAATGAGGAGGACTAGTGGAAAAACATGACACTGACCTGGGGTATGGATTGGCCCT
>JAUPUU010000466.1 GCA_030917395.1 Cyanobacteriota bacterium erpe_2018_sw_21hr_WHONDRS-SW48-000092_B_bin.40 | reverse complement strand
GTATTTCCTGAAATGAAAGTGTTTGGCGGGCAGGTGCCAATGAGATAGGTTGCTAGTGATTGAAACAGATTGCAGGCTGCTTCGCCCATGTTTTCGGGGGTGAAACCCATGCTCAGGAGCGTCTCTTTTTCGATGCTGTAGTCTGGTTGGCCAAGGCAGTGCATGCCGATAGAAATTATTGAATCAGGCGTTGTCACCGGCATTTGCGCCAGGGAAAAGACACAAGTCTCAAGCGGCTGTTCTCTGAATCTGCGCACAAACCTCATCCACGCTTCTTTGGAATGAACTAGATTAGCGGTTTCAAGCGAAACACCCAGAGCACCCAAGTCGAAAAGTTCACCAATCAATGGTAGAAATGATGCGGAAATTTCCAGGGCCTCACTGCTTTTGAAAGACTTTGTGCGAAGAACAAAAAAGTCAGTAAGTTCGGAGATACTGGCAATTTCCGCAGCAGAAGCTATCGGTGTGTACCACGAAGCTTGCTCTTCAAAGTGCTTGTGCATGGTTTTGCTGTGCGGTTTTATCTCGTATTTGACTTCGCGGGCATCGAGCAACTCGCGGCAATCTTGAGTTACTTGGCCTTTTGTTGGAACATAGAAAACCAGCGATGGCCAGTAGCTTTCGCAAAACTCAATGCGGCGGCGGTGCCAATCTACCAAGACGTTTTCTGGATGAATGTCGACGAATTCGCGCACAGCAGTGAGCTTTTCAATGTCTTCTGCCTTCATCATGACGCATGGTTCTTTATCTCGGCACTCGATGATTTCGTCATTAGTAAGCAGTCGTTGCTTGGTCGCCTCAAGCGCAGCCAGCGTCGTGCCCAGTGGAACCACAAACTGAGGTATCAAAACTTCTGTTGACCCGACTTTTTGATCTGGTTGTTCAGTCTGTTCTATGTCTTTTATTTCTTCCAATGCCGAACTCCTGAGGCGAGCGCTTGCTAGTGCCCTTCTTGTGGCCTTTAATTGTAGCAGCCTGGCACTTCGAAGCTGCCGACCATGAAGTATACTGGCGCAATGTTCGGAAGACTTAACAGCAAAAAAAACTCAACCTCAAAGTGGTTAGCATCTGCAGCTGCTGCATTTCTCTTGGTTTTTTTGACTGGTGTAATAGCTTTTGGCAGCCTGGTTTTAGGTGCCGAGAGCGCTGATGCAAAAGCAGGGAGAAAAGAGTGGATTCTGCATCAAGTTTCTGATATGGGCGGTGCCACAACTATTTACGTCACTGACGATGCTATAAAAGTGACGACAGAGAAACTTGGCTGTAATTTGCTCTGTAGAGCACCTGACTGGAAAGTACACTGTTATCAACCGCAAGAGTCGTTGGAATGGATTGGCGATTTATCCCTGTTTTCGGGCATAGTGATGGGTAATCCTTATGCTCTTCCGAAGGCACCTCGGCCTGCGCCGGCGAAGTTTGTCGGCAGTGGTGATTATCATGGTCTTAAGTATTCTAAGTATAGTTGTGGTTTTTATAGAACCAGCCTGATGTGCACTGCTGATGATATTCCACTTGCGCCAAAGGGTGCTGAGTTTTTGAGCAGGCTTCATGGTATGCCTTTGATTACTAAAGTTCCGGTTTTTTGCTCTGATAGAAGAGCCGGGGGCTCTCTGCTTGTGGATAAAGGTAACCTAAGAAAAAATGACTACGATTGTGCTATCGACTTGCGCAAGGGCGAAGTGCAGTTTTTGCGCACTGTGTCTTGGAAGTCGTTGCCTTATAATCCCGTAGATTTTGCGCCACCAAAGAATTTCAAGCGTGTTTCAGACATCATTCAAGTGACTTTCTCGGCTGATAAAAAAGATCAACTCGGTGACATGCTAGACAATGTTGGCTTCACCACTAAGTTGGATAAGAACAGTGGTAAGGGAAAGTAATCCACGGCCGTTTGTAAAGTAACTCAGCTGCTCTATTAGAATCGACACACAAGGCTGACCAGGGCGCGCAATAAGCTTGTTAACGGTGCTCTATTTGGATAGCTTGTTGTTATATTCACTCACCAATTTATTCACCATTCAAGAATCAAACTAAAGCCAAAACAACTACTCAGATAGCTTTTACGAGTCTTTTTACTTTGGCATATTCCTGCTGCGCAGTAGGCTCTGTGCTGGTAATTCATCAACCAAACAACAAAATCATTTTTATGAACACAGTAATCTTTGTGCCCACGATTAGCTCCAGTGCTTCGTGGGTTTTCTGCAACCGTGAAGCAGCCTTCAAAAACGGAGTACTCAATGCCGCCGGTAAAATTCTTAGCGGTTATCAAAACCGCCAGGATGCCATCGGCGAAACCCTCGCCAAGCTGCCTCCTGAGCCATTTGCTCTCTTGCGATTGACTATTAGCAGTGATACGCAGCAGTTTCTTGCCAACAAGGGTTGGATGATTGGCACAAATGAAAGCGCTGCCGGCGCTCGTTTGTGGACAATTGCCCAGGCTGGTTGTATCTATCTTGCTGCCCCGGAGAAAGCTGATTTGACCATGGAAATAATTGCTGTTCCACCTCAGAAAATCGTTCTCTATTAGCCGTTCTGGCCAGCTATGGGCCGAGCAAACAAAATCAAAATTCCCATGACTAGGTGCGAGATGGAGCGATTGTGGGCAT
>JAUPUU010000465.1 GCA_030917395.1 Cyanobacteriota bacterium erpe_2018_sw_21hr_WHONDRS-SW48-000092_B_bin.40 | reverse complement strand
CAATCATAGCCCTGACAGCTGTTACAACCTATACTTGCGCCCTGAGAATGAAACTGGGCCTGGCCTGGTCGGCCACCGCAGGCCTACTCTGGTCGCTTTACCCGGCCGCCATAGTCAGCGCTGGAACCTTCTTATCTGAGCCCCTGAGCGGCCTTCTGGTATGCCTGCTCGCTCTCGCTGCAATCTTGTGCCGGCAAGAACAACGGCCCAGAGACTGGTGCGCCTTCGGTTTTATCACCGGAGCAATTATGGTTACTAAGCCAGCACTCCTGATTAATCTCGCCCTCGTTCTACTTATACTGGCAATAAGTTTCAGTCAGCAATTATTGCAATTACTGCAACCCTCACGTCCCCTCCTAAAGGCCCTAACGGCGAGGGCTTTGGCACTAGGATTAGGAACAGTATTGGCGTTATTGCCCTGGCTCATAGTTACCGCGGCTTTTGCCGGCCATGCCGAAATTATGCCTTCACGCTTACCTTCAACCAATATGGCCCTGGGCTGCGACTATGAAATTGGTTTTTGGGAAACCATGCCAGTGCCACCACTGACCTTACACAACTATGCTCGCAACCCTATCAGAGTTTTCTATGAATTAGCGACAGAGCACACTCTTGAGATGCCTGCAATTCTCGCCAAGAAATTCGCTCGCCTGTACCTAGGCCTATTCAATGATTTCCACGATTCAGTATTTGGCCTTTCTTTTTACTGGCAAAGGCTGCTACACGGGCTACTAATTGTCTTTAGTTTCGCTGGAATAGTTTCGACATTTGTAAGCAAAAATAGCTCTAAAGAAGAGAAGTTCGGCATCGCTTTAGTCAGCGCCAACCTCCTTACGCACTGCGCTTATATACCTTTTGAGTCGCTGCCTCGCTACGCCTTTTCGGCTATGCCGCTGTTGTTTATTGCCGCTACATGCATGTTGAAAAAAGTAGCGATTGCCCGCAATAGAAATAGCATCATCTTTGTCATTGCCGCCCTGGCTCTAGCGTTTACCTGCGCTCAAGTGCAATTTGATGATGTTGAAACCAAGCTCTACGCTCTCAATCAAGGCGAAACAGCGAAGCGCGAGACAACAGCAATTAAAAGCAGCGACAAACCCGCCTGGGTTGCTCTAATTACCGATGCCAACCTGAACAAAGATAACTGCAAAGTCAAGTTCAACGGCCACGAAATCGATCTAAAGGCGACCAATCTGCGCGACTATCCATCAGGGTTTCCTTACCAACACACCATCAATGACATTGAAGATTTACTCAGTCGAATTCGCGAAGTAAAGGTAGAAAAACTAGACCACTACTCTCTAATTGCTTTACCAATAGAGTTTTTAAGAGCCGATCAAGCAAACACAATTGCAGTAACGGCTGCTGCTCCCCTAACCATTTTTGGACAGAAACGAGAGGACAACCAAGACTTTCTACTCATCCCAGCTCTGCGCTATTTTAGTGTTACCAAAATGTTTGCTTCAGAAACTGGCTTAGATGGCCGCCCTCCCGATCACCGCATAGTTAAAGCGGCAAAATCAACAAGCACAGTAAAAGAAAATACACTTTCGCCCGACGACGATCTCAGACTATTTTTACTAGTGTCGCCCCAAGCGAACCCCACAATCGATGCCCAGGCCGGCCATGCAAGCTCAACGCTCAGGCTCTGGTAAACGAGTATAATCAGCCAATGTTGCTTACACGATTCACAGCTTGATGTCTTTGCTCTCTCTTAAGCAACCAAATACTTACGCTTGCATATATAGCACCGTAAATGATTGTAGCGATAGTAGCGGTATCCAAGCTTGTATTTAGTTGCATTTCTGGCCCAAACAAATAGTTGAGAATAAACATCAGCAGATAACTAAGCGACAAAAAAGCAAGGGCGATGCTAGGCCTAAAAAAAGCAGACACTATCAATACGACGGCGCTAACTGGGACCCAGCCAAGAGTTATGACTGCTACGAGGGTGGAAGTTATGGAATTAAACTTAAACAGCGCATCGAGCAATAAACAAAAAAGAAGACAACCCGCTACTGCAGAACCTTTAAGATAGAAGCGCTGAGAGACACTCATTGTTTTTCCTTCGAAGGCAGAGGCTCTATCCAACGAAATTGCTGAACAATGCTTCGCATTGGACCAGAGACAGGGCCCTCCTCATCTAATTCTCGGTCAGTTACTGTCGGAAAATGATAAAGAAATGACTTCCGGCCTGCAACATTCATAACATTAAAAGTAACGAAATTTCCATTAGCATCGGCTGTTCCTTTTGCATCGCATCTCGCGGCGGTAGCCCTTGCCCACTGCCGAGGATCGTCTACAGGTGGATTACCAAATCCGCCGACCTGAACTCCAATGTTACCGAGGTGTTCTTTGTCTGTAGCAATATCTAAGAGTGAACGATTTGAATGAAGTGCCTGATAAACGGCATCCACTATTGGTCTTGCAACCGTTTCACGAAAAGCCTGATTTAATGTGCTGTAACCCAACTTGTCTGTAAATTGAGGATAGCCCATTGTCACGTACTGACGTCGAATTGCATTTGCACCCGGGGAATGAACAAATTCTTGCAAAACTGAATCACTAGCCAGATTTGTGTGCGGCTGGAAATCAGCACCTGTGCCAGCAAAGAACTGATAGAGAAATTCGTAATTACTCTCAGCCACCTTTTGTGAGTATTCTGCGGCTCTCTTTATCGTTTGTTCTTCCTCACTTTTGAACGATTGCATAACCTCGGCAGCTGGTCGCTTCAAATAGGGCGCAGCTCCCTCTAGGCCGTCTAGGCGATACGCCACATCTTCAGAGAAGCTTGAGCTCAAAGACGCGTGACCTAGAAGCTCAGCGGTCGTTGCTTTATCATTCAAAGAAGTTGGTGAAATAATATTTTCATCGGCAGCAATCTGCCTTGAGGCAATGACTATCTCATTTCCACTGGCTTGATAGTCTACTAGCTCAATACTGTGTTCTTGTTCTGCTAGATCCATACTGGCAAATCTTTCGGCTCTTTTCTTGCGTTCCAGGTTTCCAACAGAACCGTCACTGGCATTTGGATTGGATTCAAGCGCTGCTTTTACTTGACTGAGTTCGGGCCTTAGAAGCTGCTCTAGCTCTGAGTTGCGTACAAATGACTCTTCAGACGATCTATCTCGCCCGTCATCTAGCCGCGTTGCTTTGCCTTCAGACATTGCCACTGTCCCTGCTCCCACCGTATGTCTTCTCTATTCCCAGCTCATCGTGACAATAACCTACCATCAACGCTCAGGCTCTGGTAAACGAGTATAATCAGCCAATGCAATTTAGCTCTAGTTCTAGCTCTCGCACAGAAGTTCTGATCATCGCACTTTGCGCTGCTGTAGCTGTTTTCGCTTGTATCATACAAAACGCCCTCCACCCGACAGGCACCACTCTAGTCTTTGACTCTGGTCACTATATGGGCACGGTGCAATTGCTCTGCCAGGCTGTTCAAGCGCAATTCGGAGACACATCTTTTCCTTCCAGCGATAGCCACAAACTCAACGACTATTTACTGCTTGACGGCCCGCTTATTCCCTTAGTGGGCACCTTTGTTTTCACGCTCTTAGGCAAAATACCCCAGGCTAGCGACTGGCGCATTTTTATCTATATAGAGATATTTTTTCAAGCTCTAGCCACAGCATCAATTACTTCTTTAGCATTCAATTTGGGCAATGAGAAACAGGCCAAGTATCTGGCTCTAGGCACAGGATTAGCCTGGGCTCTCTATCCAGCAGCCATACTTAGCACCAATAGTTTTCTTGGAGAACTACCGGCAACAGCGCTTTTGCTTTTGGCAATTCGCTTGATGGTGCAAACACTTAAACTCAAAGCCGCAGCAATTTCCAGCACCAAAGCAAATATTCTCGCCCTGGTTAGCGGCCTGCTGCTAGCCCTGGTGTTTATGTCAAAACCAGCACTAGTACTTAGCTTAGTACTTCTAGTCACACTCTGGATGGCAGCGCTGTTCGGACCATTTTTTCTACCACCTGGCAGTGAAAAAGCGAGACCAAAGTGTAAAGATAAAACAATTATGGCTCTAAGCTTTGCCCTAGGAGCGGCCTTGGCAGCCACTCCCTGGCTGCTGTTTACCCACGAGACCAGCGGTCACTGGCGCCCTAGCGCCTATCGTCTACCGATTTACAACATCACCAGGGGTATGAGTTGCGACT
>JAUPUU010000464.1 GCA_030917395.1 Cyanobacteriota bacterium erpe_2018_sw_21hr_WHONDRS-SW48-000092_B_bin.40 | reverse complement strand
TTCTTGCATGACGGGGCACCGCGCCTGGAGCTCGAAGCTCACTGGCAAGCACCAGTGACCATTGATGAAGTAGAACAGCCACCCAAGAGTCTAGGAGAGGCACTACTTGCCCTTCTCGCTCATGCCAATATTTGCAGCCGCGAGCCAGTCATTCGCCAATATGATCATGAAGTACAAGGCGGCAGTGTAGTCAAACCGTTAATGGGGCCAGAGCAAACTGCACCCTGTGATGCTGCGGTGATTCAACCTCTTCTCAATGAACCTGCTGGCCTAGCTGTTTCAAACGGTATGTGCCCGCAGTTAAGCGACTTCGACTCTCATTTAATGGCTATATGCGCCGTTGATGAAGCCGTGCGCAACGCCGTCTGTGTAGGCGCCGACCCAAATAGTTTGGCCCTGCTCGACAACTTCTGTTGGCCCGACCCCGTAGCATCAAAATCAAACCCAGATGGTAAGCGCAAACTAGCCCAATTGGTTCAAGCCTGCGAAGGTCTATACGATGCAGTTCTGGCCTATAATGCGCCGCTAATCTCGGGCAAAGACAGCATGAAGAATGACTTTGATGATGGTACAGTGCGCATCTCCATTCCACCAACCTTGCTTGTATCAGCCATCGGCAAGGTTCCTAATATCGAGCGCGTTGTCACTATGGACTTTAAATCTGTCGGAGACCATCTTTTCGTGGTCTCAGCAGGTGCTCTAGGCTTAGCTGCCACCACCTATGCTGGCAACATGAACTGGACCTCCTCGCTCTTACCTGAGCTCAATCTTGAGCAAGCAGCCCTTCTCTATCAAACTATATTTAGCGCCATGCAAAATAATCTGATTGAATCTTGTCACGATTTATCAGAAGGTGGACTGGCTGTCGCCGTGAGCGAATGCATAATCGGCAGCAATCTTGGTGCTGAACTAAACGCCGAAGCGGTGGTGGCAGCAGCCGAAAACGGGGCACGCTTCCACGACTTACTGCGAGAGCGCATGGACGTGGCTCTATTTGCTGAAGGGCCAGCAAGGCTTCTTGTCAGTGTATCTCCAGCCAACCTAGAGGCCTGGTTAGCTCTCTGGCCAGAGCAAAAAGAGCTAGCTAGCGACAGCAAAGTATCGCTTGTAGAAATCGGTAAAGTCACTGCCTCCGGTCTTAAGCTTGTAGACAAGGCCAGAAAAGGTGAGCTAATCGAGCTCGATAATGCCACGCTCAAGCAAGCATGGCAAGCAACTCTCCCCTTTGAAGAGGACTTCAAATGATCAGGCCCAGAGCTGTTGTACTCAGCGGAGACGGAATTAACTGTAGCAACGAAACAGCCTTTGCCTTAGAGCAAGCCGGATTCGAAGCAGTAATTAGCCACACCAGCGAACTTCTGGCCAAGCCAAAGCAGCTGATGAAATCAGAACTTTTAGCATTGCCTGGGGGCTTCTCATTTGGTGATGAAATTGCCAGCGGCAAAGTACTGGCAGTCAAAATTAGACACCGCATGCTTGAAGTTTTACACTCATATATCGAGAAAGGCAGTCTAGTATTAGGCATCTGCAATGGCTTCCAGACGCTGGTGCAACTTGGTCTCTTACCGAATTCAGAAGAGGGAAGCGAAAGTATCGTTAGCCTCACTCATAATTCTGGCGGTAGATTTATCAACCGCTGGGTGGAGATGACAGTTAACTCAGATAGTGCCACCAGCACCAATAGTCCTTTCTTTAAGGGTCTTAGCAAAATCAGTCTGCCCATAAGGCACGGCGAAGGTCGCATTCAAGTTCGACCCGATGCCAAAGACTCAGACATAGCTATTGTGAAAGAGCGAGCAGCACTTAACTACAACGATGATGTTAATGGCAGCTTTGAAAAAATTGCTGCTCTGACAAATAGCAAAGGCAATGTTCTTGGTCTTATGCCTCACCCCGAGGCCTATATCCGCCACTCGCAGCATCCGGCCTTTCAATCATGGAAGCGCCATTCTGGCGCTTCCGAATCTATAAAAGACCGGCAGAACGGCTCCTCTGATTCGCTTGAAAATACTCCATTCGAAAACCCACCTGATGGATTGACCATCCTAAAAAACGCTCACGCCTCACTAAGCTAGGAAATTGAAAGTATATGGCTCCCGAAAAACAAACCTATGCAGCTGCAGGAGTCGATATCGACAAGGCCGATCGTTTTGTCGACCGCCTGAAAAAACTAGCCAGACGCAAAGAACATGAGGCCATGTGGCAAGCCGCTGGTGGATATGCCGCGGTTTATCCAAGCTACAGCGGCAATGGTATAGCCGTCACTACAGATGGTGTTGGCACAAAATTACTAGTGGCCCACAAACTGAAGAAATTTGACACCATCGGCATAGATTTAGTGGCCATGTGTGCCAATGACCTGATTTGTGTTGGTGCCACACCAAATATTTTTCTTGATTATTTTGCCGTTGGCAAACTAGACGACAGTGCAGATGACATCATGGCAGGAATATTGGCCGGCTGTGACCAAACCGGAATGCTCTTGGTGGGCGGCGAAACCGCTGAAATGCCGGGAGTCTACGAACATGGTCACTTCGACTTAGCGGGCTTCGCCGTCGGTCAAGTACGCAAAGAAGACTTGCTTACTGGAGCCGAAATTGCCCCAGGGCAGACACTAATTGGCGTGGCCTCCAGTGGCATTCACTCAAACGGCCTGTCACTGGCAAGAAAGGTACTGCCAGATAATGATGATACATACCACGCTCTATTAACGCCGACTTTGCTCTACGTCAAAGCCGTGATGGAAGTTCTAGAAAAACACCGCAGCCACGTCAAAGGCATAGCCCACATTACCGGCGGCGGCTGGACTAACTTATTTAGACTAAACGGCAACGTTGGTTTCGAAATCGACAATGTACTAGCGGTGCCAGCCATACTCAGGGCCATTGGCGAACATGTCAACGAAGAAGAGATGTACAAGACCTTCAACATGGGCATGGGTCTCGCTTTAATTGTTGACGATAAAAACGGCAGTCCAGAGGCAATTATTGAAATATTTGAAAAGCATAAAATGAAAGCGCAAGCAGTAGGACACGTTACAGAACGTGCCAAGACACTTACCATTTCGAATCTAAACAATTCGAACTTAACACTCAAGGGCTAAGCAAGGAAATTAACGACCAATGAAAACTGTACTAGTCAGCGTCACCGACAAAACCGGCCTCGACAACTTCCTCACCCGTCTCGAGCGCTTCGATACTTTGCGCTTAATCGGCACCACTAGCACTGCCAAATATCTCGAAGAGAAAGGCTTCAAGTGCACCAAAGTGGAAGAGTTGACAGGCTTCCCTGAAATTCTCTCGGGCCGCGTCAAGACTCTTCATCCAAAAGTATTTGCTGGCATTCTCGCTAGACCAATTACCGAAGACCGCAGCTGCTTGGCTGAAATGGAAATTTCTGAGATCGACTTGGTGGTAGTAAACCTCTATGCCTTTGAAGAGGCACTGAAGAAGAACCTGGCCGAGCAACCAATGGTTGAACAAATCGATGTCGGTGGAGTGGCCCTGCTCAGAGCTGCCGCCAAGAACTTTGAGCGTGTAGCAGTTATAAATGAACCGAGCCAATACGACAGCGTCATTGCCGCTATGGACGCTAACAAGGGCGAGATTCCACTGGCCTTCCGTCGCAAACTGGCCTACCAGGCTTTCGCCCGCACAGCTAGCTACGATCAGAGCATCTCTAGCTACCTCGGTGGTCTTGTTCAAGACCATGCAACCACAGAGACAACCTATGACAGCACAACTAAAGAAGCTGCGGTGCCAGACTTTGCTGACAAGCTAACCATCAACCTGAAGCGCCAAGAAACATTGCGCTACGGTGAGAACCCACACCAGGCAGCAGCTTGGTATCAGCTCGAAAGCCCGATTTCAGTACCAGG